>CANHRE010000040.1 GCA_947463095.1 Flavobacteriales bacterium
AGCGCCTCCGCAGCAATGGCCCTGATGCTGTCTTGTACGCAAACCACATCCACCGCCGATATATGGTAACGCTTCCCAGGCCGGACGCTATACGTAACAGTCGCCTTCTTCCTGCGCCCTTTCCAGCTCCATGCTACCCGGTTGTCAAAATAACCGTGGTTGAACAGGTACTTTTCCAGATTCTCGGCGCTCAGCAATACCAGAGCGGTATCCAACAATACTGGCGCTTCACCGATATCATTGCGCAGCTTGCGTCGCCATTTACTTAGTTCATTCCTTTCCGGTTTTCTGAATGAAGTTCCCTTTTTGTATAGCCACAAATAAAAGGGCATGCTGCCAAACAGGATTTTGCGGTTGGGCTTATGCAGAACCTGACTGCGCAAATCCTGATTTTCATGTAGGGGCTGTTCAAGGACTATGGCATTGTGCACCAGCAAATACTGCCCGTCGGGCACCAGCTTTCTTAGGTTGCAACCTGCGGTCATCAACAAGAGCGCTGACAGCAATAATTTTATCCGCAACATATTCGGATATTCGCGCCGGGTATATGCCATCTCAATCTGAAATCAAGCTATTCAGCAGTTTAAAACTGAAGAAGTTCAGACAAAAATACGGTCTGTTTGTGGTTGAGGGTGCAAAAACTGTTGCTGAGCTGGTGCATTCCTCCATGAAAGTGCGCCACATTCTTACCAGCCATGAGCTTCCTTTCGATGCCGGGGATATATCTGTGGCGCATATTTCCGTAAAAGAGATGGAACGCCTGAGCAGCATGGATAACCCGCCTGGCATTTTGGCTGTGGTGGAGCTGCCTTCATACGGGGCCGAAATTTCCGAAAATTCTAGAGGCCCTGTACTGGCACTGGACGGTATTCGCGATCCGGGCAACCTGGGAACCATGATCCGCACCGCAGACTGGTATGGGGTGCGCGACATCTTGCTTTCTGAAGATTGTACAGACGTTTTCAACCCAAAATGCCTTCATGCCAGCATGGGTTCCTTCCAAAGGGTTCGTTGCCACTATGGTACACTAAAAAATTTGATTCCCGGCACCGGACTTCCTGTTGTAGGTTGCACCCTCCATGGCAGCAACATAAGGGAAACAAATCTGCCGGAACGCTGTGTGTTGCTGATTGGCAGTGAATCACACGGCATCTCTGCCGGCCTGTTGCCGCTTTTAGACCTACAAATCACCATCCCCCGTTTCGGGCAGGCAGAAAGCCTGAACGCCGCTGTTGCTGCAGCCATTGCGCTGGACCATTGCGTGCACTAGGCTGGTTCAGCGTCCCTTTCCGAAGTTAAAGTCGGTAAGCAATGGATGAAACACCCAATACCCTTTATTATCTCTCGAAAAGTAATGGTAGTCACCGCTTGGTACCTTGTAGGAAGGTTCATCCGGTGAGTCCTCAAATGCCTTGGTCAATTCGCTCAGCACGATGATATGGCGATAAGGCTCATAACGTAGGCTGATGATGGCTTGATCTGCGGCCTCAATAACCCAGCGCAGCCGTGGTTCATAATCACCTTCCTGACGGCGGAATACCGGCAGACCAAACAACACACCTTCGCCCTGGTTCAGGTTCAGCACGTCAATCAGCTTCCGGTTTGTTCGGCGATCGGCGCCATCATAACCCAGCAACAGGTAATAGGTTCTTTTTTTGAACCGAAATGGTTCGATGGCATAGTACAAGGCCCCCGGCCAGCGGGATGCATCGGTTTCTGCATAAGAGATGTCGGGGATTGTGTTCCTGGCCGTATCCAGCAGGGCTTCCAGTTTCCATTCCTTCTTGATGCGGTATTGCACATAGCCGAAATACAAATGCCTTCCATCCTTCAGGATCAGGTTCCAACTGAACAGCCGGCACATACCATCAGCCGATTTCAAAACAGAAACCGCGGCCTGCTTCAGGGTGTCAAAGGGGTAATTCCAGGAATGGGGCATGGACAGTAAATCACCCAGGCTGCGGTACACTTCCTGAGCAGCACTGCGGCGCTGTGCATCTGTTTTTCCGGAAACAAACTGGCGCGACAAGGGACTCAGAAGCTGCTCCTGACGGCGAAAGTGGTCAAACCCCGCGGTATCCTGGGCGGACAAGGGAATGGCTGCACCTGCAAGAAAACAGAGAAGAAACATCCTGATGATCATGTACAGAAGAAACAGCTTAAGGGTGCAAAAATTGTGCTACACCCCATCATGAGGTTGCTCAAACCAGGGCTTCAATCACCATCGCACTGGCACCACCGCCTCCATTGCAAATTCCGGCAGCGCCGTAGCGTGCATTCCTGTCTTTCAGCACGTGCAACAGGGTCACCAGAATACGTGCGCCGGAGGCGCCCAAAGGATGACCAAGCGACACAGCGCCGCCGTTCACATTCACAGTTTGCGGATCCAGACCGAGGATTTTATTGTTGGCAATACCCACTACTGAAAAGGCTTCATTGAGTTCCCAAAAAGAAATATCAGATTGTTGTAGGCCTGCGCGCTGAATGGCAATGGGCAGGGCTTTGCTTGGGGAAGTGGTAAACCATTCCGGTGCCTGTTCGGCGTCGGCGAAACCGCGGATGTATCCCAGCGGTTTAATGCCCAGTGCTTCGGCCCTGGCTTTGCTCATCAGCACCAGCGCGGCGGCACCGTCGTTCATCGTGCTTGCATTGGCTGCCGTGATGGTACCATCTTTCTGGAACACAGGCTTCAAGGAAGGTATCTTGTCGAAGCGAACATTTTTAAATTCCTCATCTTCAGAAATCACCTTGGGATCACCGGATTTCTGAGGAATTTCAACTGGAATTACTTCAGCAGAGAACTTGCCATCATTCCATGCTTTGGCGCTGCGCTGATAGCTTTCAATAGCAAAGGCGTCTTGCTCTTCCCTGGTAATCTTATGTTCGGTAGCGCATAGCTCTGCGCAAGTACCCATCATAGATCCGCTGTACACATCGGTAAGGCCATCATATTGCAGGCCGTCGAGCATCGTAATGCTTCCGTATTTAAACCCGTTTCTTGAACCCGGCAGGTAATGCGGCACCTGACTCATGTTCTCCATACCGCCTGCCACAACAACATCATTATGGCCCAGCATGATGCTTTGGGCGGCCAGGGCAACCGCCTTCATGCCGCTGGCACATACCTTATTAATGGTAGTACAGGGCGTATGATCTGCCAAACCGGCAAACCTGGCGGCCTGCCTGGCCGGAGCCTGACCCAAACCTGCCTGAAGAACGGAACCCATAAACACTTCCTGCACCTGTGCGGGATCTATACCTGCTTTTTCCAGCGCACCGCGAATGGCGATGGCGCCGAGCCTGGTTGCAGAAACTGAGGATAAGGCTCCGTTGAAGCTACCCATAGGGGTACGTACGGCGGCGGCAATCACTACGTCGTTGGTCATGTCTGGTTGAATATGCAAAATTAGCACCAAGGGTTCGAATTTACGTGCGACAGGCTTTTCTGATGAGTTCGGCCTGCAGAATGATGAAAGGCGTAATTTTGCAGCAGCTCATGCTTGAAACAGTTCTGTCTCCTGCCCTCTTCCCCTTGCACCAATCCGACATTGAAACAAAAATCGTGGTGGTGATTGACATCCTTCGGGCTACTTCCACCATATGCGAAGCCCTGCAACAGGGAGCAGTGGAAATTGTTGCAACAGCTACACCAGACGAAGCGCTTACCTATCGGTCTAAAGGATTCCTGTGCGCGGCTGAGCGCGATGGCGTGACCGTTCCAGGTTTCGAACTGGGCAATGCCCCACAGGATTACAGCCGAGAACTGGTGGGTGGTAAAAGTATTGCGCTGACCACCACCAACGGCACACGCTGTTTGCGTATGAGTACTAACGCGCACCAGGTGTTTGCCGGAAGTTTTCTCAATATATCTGTACTTGCATCTTACCTGCGCAGGGAACAGAAGCCGGTTTTGCTGTTCTGCGCTGGCTGGAAGGATAAATTCAACCTAGAGGATACCTTCTTTGCCGGGGCCCTGGCATCCATGTTGGCCAAGGACTTTCCTTCCGACTGCGATGCCACCCTTGCAGCCATGCACATGTGGGAACTCAACAAAGACCGGGCGGCAGATTTCCTGAAAAACGCTTCACATGCCCGCCGTTTCCAACATCTGCAACGCGAAACAGATATTGACGTATGCCTGCGGCTTGATGCGGCACCCGTACTTCCGCTGTTTAAGGATGGCATCATCCGAAATCTGTCTGAAAATATGGTCGATTTCGATGCCTGAATTTCCCCGGATTTTTTTTCCGTTCCTCTTAGGTTTGTTCAGGCCGCCGTATAAATTTGCAGGCGGTAAAAAAGCCTCATAATCAATCGTCCTGTGATGAAAAAAATGATGTTCGGATGGTCTGGCGCAAAGCTGTTTCTTCTTGCTTCGCTGCTGCTGACCGCAACCCTGGCACCCCTTTCCGTATTTGCTCAGGCAGATCCGGCAAGTGATGTAATTCCCGCTCCCAAGGAGTTCTCTTTATCCACCTCCGATTTGGTATCATACGCCTACTGGGTGTTGGCGCTGCTCGTGTTGCTGGTGATTGTTTACATCTTCAATATCGGTGCGGCAAGTGAAAAATTGACCGGTCGCGCGGTAATCAACTGGACGAAAGTGAACGCTTGGATGTCCATCATATTTTTGGTAGCAGGATCAGCAGGAGTTGCCTACGAATTGATTTACCATGGCAAGCTTTTGCTTCCAGAAGCAGCCAGCGCGCATGGGGACAGCATCGATAATATGTTCAACTGGACCTTCGGCATCACCTTCGTCGTTTTTGTAGTTACTGAGGTGCTGCTGTTTTATTTCCTGTTCAAATACAGACAAAAAGAAGGTCAGAAAGCCGCCTATTACTTCCACAATAACCAATTGGAAATCATTTGGACCATTGTTCCCGCCATTGTGCTTACCTTCCTTGTGCTGCGTGGATATTCCACATGGCATAATATTACACAAACGCCCGAGCCCAAAGCCAAGCAAATTGAAATCTTCGGTTATCAGTTTGGCTGGAAAGCCCGGTATGCCGGCGATGACAATAAATTCGGCGAAGCAAACTTCAATTTTATTGATCCTGCCACCAATGAGCTTGGGCTGGCCATCAAACCTTCAGTTATAGCCTTACGCGATACCTTAGTGGCTGACACAGGACGTCTTGGTAAGGACCTCAGAACCCTTCCTGCCATTTTAAAACAGAAGGCTGATCAGCTTTCCAAGATGAGTTTGGCTGCAGATGGCAAGGCTTACACCGATCTGGAACAAGAACTCGAAGACATCCGCAACGGAAACAAAGCATCGGAGCTTCGGAAAATGATGAAGCGTAAGGGTGTTCAGATACAACGTATCAATGCCACCTTGGCCAGTAAGGACATGTTCAATGAAGCGGCCAATGATGACAAGGTTACCACCGAGATTCACCTGATTAAAGACCAGCCATATACCTTCCGCTACCGCGCCAGGGATGTGATACACAGTGCATACATGCCATACTTCCGCGCACAGATGAACGTTGTTCCTGGCATGCTTACCTCATTTACCTTCACTCCTACAAAAACCACCAAGCAGATGCAGGATGAAGAGAAGAATCCCGAATTCCAGTTTTATCTGTTCTGTGCCAAGATTTGTGGAAGCGCTCACTACAACATGAAAATCAAAATTGTAGTGGAATCAGAATCTGAATACAACGCCTGGATTGAAAAACAAAAGCGTGTTGTTGAGCCCGTTCAGCCCGAAGCCCCAGCTGCGCCTGCAGCCGGATCGGACACAACCGCTACACCGAAAACAGCAATTAAAAGTAACCAAAAGCCTTCATTGGCCATGGGTTTCTAAACTTAAAGATCATTCAAGAAAAACTAGAACGAGATGAGTACCGCAGCAGCACACGGCGCACACGCAGATGCTCATGAGCATCATCACGAGAGCTTCATCCGTAAATACATCTTCAGTACCGATCATAAAATGATCAGCCGGCAGTTCCTGATAACGGGAATTGTAATGGGGGTTATCGGTATGGTGATGTCTATACTGTTCCGCCTACAACTGGCATGGCCGGATCAGAAATTCGCCATCCTGGAAATGCTTCTTGGCCGCTGGGCTAAAGGTGGTGTTCTGGATGCCAATTTCTACATGGCCCTGGTAACCATACACGGCACCATCATGGTGTTCTATGTGCTTACCGCCGGCTTGTCAGGAACCTTTAGTAACCTGTTAATTCCATTACAGTGCGGTGCCCGAGATATGGCTTCGCCTTTTATGAACATGCTCAGCTACTGGTTCTTCTTTTTGTCTTCCGTAGTACTGTGCTGGAGTTTCTTTGTTGAAACTGGTCCTGCTTCAGCCGGTTGGACTGTATATCCTCCCCTGAGTGCATTGGAAAAGGCCATGCCCGGTTCCGGGTTTGGGATGACCCTTTGGCTGGTAGCCATTGCATTGTTCATTGTATCTGCGCTGCTGGGCGGTGTGAACTACATCAGCACAGTATTGAACATGCGTACCAAAGGCATGAGCATGAATAGATTACCCCTAACAATTTGGGCGTTCTTCTTCACTGCCATCCTGGGTTTGCTTTCTTTCCCAGTACTTCTGGGTGCTGCGCTGTTTCTGATTTTCGACCGCAGCTTCGGAACTTCCTTCTACCTGAGTGATATATGGCTGAATGGAGTGGGCGCGCTGGAAAACGTAGGCGGTAGCCCAATCCTGTACCAGCATTTGTTCTGGTTCCTGGGTCATCCTGAAGTATACATCATTTTGATGCCTGCTTTGGGCATCACCTCTGAAGTAATAGCTACCAACGCGCGTAAGCCTATCTTCGGCTATACCGCTATGGTGATATCGCTGATGGGCATTTCCATCTTGTCTTTCATAGTTTGGGGTCACCACATGTTCATCACCGGGATGAATCCGTTCCTTGGATCTGTGTTCATGTTCCTTACCCTGGTTATTGCCGTACCCTCGGCCGTTAAAGTGTTTAACTACCTCACTACGTTGTGGCGTGGAAACATTCGTTTTACCCCGGCGATGCTGTTTGCCATAGGATTGGTTTCCTTCTTTATTTCAGGTGGTCTTACCGGTATCTACCTTGGGAATGCGGCTCTTGACATCAACCTGCACGACAGTTATTTCGTTGTGGCCCACTTCCACCTTGTGATGGGTTCAGCGGCCATCTTTGGAATGTTCAGCGGTATTTATCACTGGTTCCCGAAAATGTTCGGTCGCCTGATGAACAATACACTGGGTTATTTCCATTTCTGGCTCACCTTTATAGCGGCCTATTTGGTGTTCTTCCCCATGCACTTCATGGGGCTGGCGGGCGTTCCCCGTCGTTATTATGCCTTCAGCGTAATTCCGGAATTCAATGTTTGGCTGGAAGTGAATCAATTGATTACTGTTGCCGCCATCATGGCAGGTTTCGCGCAGGTTCTGTTCCTGTGGAACTTCTTCTACAGCATTTTCCGTGGTAAGAAGAGCGATGCTAACCCTTGGAATTCTAACACGTTGGAATGGTCAACGCCGGTAGAGCATATCCATGGCAACTGGCCTGGAGAAATTCCAACCGTATATCGCGGCCCTTATGAATACAGCCGTGAAGACCGCGAAGAGGATTTCTACCCACAACATATCCCTGGCGATGACGAAGGTCATGGTCATGGTGCTCCAAAAACCAAATCTGCTCCGGTGCACACCGAAGAGCCGGCTGCACAGAGCGGTAATGTATTGTTCTCTGCATTGAAGAAAGTGTTCGGTTTCAGCCCACGCTGAACTGAAAATCCATGATGTTGGACAGGCATCGCTTATTCAGACAGGTAGGAAGGCTTTCCTACCTGTCTGTTTTTATACTCATCCTGTTGGGTGGTATTGTTCGTTCCACCGGTTCAGGAATGGGTTGTCCGGATTGGCCAAAATGTTTCGACCGGCTGGTGCCTCCCACCTGCGCATGCGAGCTTCCTCCCGATGCTGAAATCCGGCTCAATGCCAAGCGCGCTGAGAAGCTGGAGAAATTTGCCACCCTTCTTGAACAGCTTGGCATGGGTGAAAAAGCCATCGAAATACGCAAAGACCCTAGCCTCCGCATCCATGAGCCCTTTAGCCCGATAAAGGCGTGGATTGAATACATCAACCGGCTTTATGGGGCGGTTACGGGTTTATTTACGCTCACCATGCTCCTGCTTTCCCTGCGCTTCCTGCGCAGCAGGCCCGTTGTATTCTGGTTAACCCTGGCCGGGTTTATACTTACCTTTTTCAATGCCTGGCTGGGTTCTAAAGTAGTAGTTACCAACCTCCTGCCCGGTCTTGTGAGCATTCATTTCATATTGAGTTTCGGAGCAGTGTTGTTCTTTATGGCTGCGGTGATGTGGCAACAGGAGCGTAAAGACCGCTTCATACCTTCACCCTCATTCCCTACATGGGCAAGCCTGTCGGTATTGTCGCTCATACAAATAAGTTTGGGGGCTCTGGTTCGCGAGCGTGTAGACATGCTTGAAACAGCCGGTCAGTTGATACAGCAAAACGGCTGGCTGAATATGGAAGCCATGGGTAGGCTGTTCCTGGTTCACCGGGGAATGAGCCTGGTGATTCTTGCTGCCCATGCTTGGATCTGGTGGCAATGTTATAACAACCGGAATAGGGACGCCTCATTTTTCAGGTGGCAACACCTGTTGATGGTTTTGTTCATCCTTCAAATCACCACCGGCGCACTCAATACCATGTTTCCATTCCCGTTAATTGCCCGAGCCCTGCACATTCTGTTAGGAAGCATTTGCTTTGGAATTCAATTATATCTGAGCCTTGCGGCCCTGCGCAAAACAAAACCTTTAGATTCCGGTTTACCAGCATAAGCAAACCCTAATGAGTGCTACACCATCCCAAATGTTCAAGGATTACCTGGAACTGATTAAGTTCAGGCTTACGGCTTCCGTGGTGGGCAGTGCGCTGTTCGGCTACCTGGTTGCCGTAAAGGTGCTGCAAACGCACGATTTCAGCCTGTTGAAGGCTTTGGGTGTAGTATTAGGTGGCTTCTTTACCGTAGCGGCCTCCAATGGTCTGAATCAGTTGATAGAAAAGGAACAGGATTCCAGGATGAAGCGTACCAGCGGCCGACCCATTGCCATGGGAAGGATACCCGAAGGAGAAGCCCGCCTGTTCTGCCTGATAAGCGCCTTTGCAGGCTTTTCCATATTGTGGATTGCCTGTAATCCTTTATCGGCCTGGCTTGGTTTGATATCACTGGTGCTCTATGCATTTTTGTATACACCGCTCAAAGGTGTTACCCCCTTAAGTGTGCTTGTTGGTGCATTTCCAGGTGCCCTGCCTCCGTTGATTGGGTGGACAGCCGGAGCCAACCAGCTTGATGCCATGGGCCTGACCCTATTCGGATTTCAGTTTTTCTGGCAATTCCCCCATTTCTGGAGCATTGCCTGGATGCTGCATGAAGATTATCAGGCTGCCGGATACTGGCTGCTTCCAACACCCCACGGTCGAAGCAAGAATAGCAGCCTTCAAATCCTGATATATACCCTGTTGCTATTGGCTGTAAGCCTACTGCCAATAAGCCTTGGTATGGTAAATTACTGGTATTTGGCTTTTGCCATCCCATTGGGCAGCCTGCTGCTATTCAGGGTATTGCGTTTACACCGCAGCCTGGAAACGGCAGATGCGCGAAAATTGATGTTTACCACTCTTTTTTACAGCCCGCTGATGTTTATCGGCCTGTTAATATGCTAACCCCTATGCAAAATTCAGAATCCCGTCCGCTCAAATTCCAGCCCAAAGAGGCATTCAGGATGAACCCGAGAGAGTTTGTCCTCTGGCTCCTGATTGTGGCATCTATCATGTTGTTTGCGGCGTTCACCAGCGCCTATATATTGCACCGTAAAGACGGCCTGGCCAACAACCAGTGGATACAATTCGACCTGCCCGTACAGTTCACCTCTTCGCTGATTATTGCCGCACTTAGCTCCGTTTTTATGCTGTTGTCGTTTAGGGCCGCAAAGAATGATGAAATCTCGCGCAACAGAAGTTTCCTTGCCATCACGCTGGTGCTCGGTATTGCTTTTTGTTTGCTTCAGTACAGTGGCTGGAAATACCTTACCTCTATCGGTTTACCCTTCGTGCCGCAAGAGGACATGGTGGGGGGAATCAGTGCTTCATTCCTTTACGTGGTAACGGTGTTCCACTTTTTACACGTGATTGGCGGTTTGCTGCTGCTCACCATTGCCCTGTTTAGGAGTTTCAGGTTGCAAGTGCACCGTAAGGACCTTTTGTTCATACGTATTACCAACACCTATTGGCACTTTGTTGGCGTACTTTGGATTTATTTGTTTTTATTTCTTTATTTCGCACGTTAAACACCCAGCATGGCGAATCAAACTTCTGCAACATTCGAAAATCAGGCGATGTGGGCCGGTGGCCGCTCTCCGTTTAACTTGAGCTACGGAAAGCTGATGATGTGGATCTTCCTGTTGTCGGATGCCTTCACCTTCAGCTCTCTGCTCGTAGGCTATGGCGCTATTCGCTTCAGCTATTCAGGGGCTGCCGTTTCCTGGCCTGACCCTTCAGCCATCTTTAACCACTTCCCATTCATGCACGGGTATTTCCTGCCTCTGCTGTTTGTGAGTTTGATGACCTTCATCCTCATCCTTTCCAGCGTAACAATGGTACTGGCCGTTGAAGCCGGTCATCGCAACAGTAAAAAGGAAGTTTCCAAGTATATGTTCTATACCGTCCTCGGCGGCTTGGCCTTTCTGGGATGTCAGGCTTGGGAATGGACACAGTTCATTACAGATAAGGGTCGCTTGGATTCCAACTTCTTTGGCATTACAGAACAAGGTTATAATCATTTGAAACAAGTTAAGTTCGGTGATCATTTCCATTGGGTTGACGGCGACAGAACCTGGGGCCCCGTTCCTTTTGCTTCCTTGTTCTTTATCGTTACCGGTTTCCATGGTTTTCATGTATTTAGCGGTGTTGTGCTGAACGTGATTATCTGGATCAATACCTTACGCGGCACCTACGAACGCCGTGGTCATTATGAAATGGTTGAGAAAGTTGGTCTTTACTGGCACTTCGTTGACCTGGTATGGGTGTTTGTGTTTACTTTCTACTACCTCATTTGACGATTAGTTCATCAAACAATATCATGGGAAATTTTGCACATACCCCCGGAGAATACGATCCTATCACCTATGTTCCCCATACCGAAAGTCATGGTACTAAAGAATTGTGGAGAACGTTCTGGCTGCTGTTAGGTATCACCATCCTCGACTTCATTCTGTATTTCTCGATGCCCCCATCCATGTTCCGAAACAGCATCTTTATCTTCTTCGGACTGGTAAAGGCGTATTACATCGTGGGTGCATTTATGCACATGAAAAATGAAAAAGTGAACCTCGCCATGTGCATCCTGGTGCCTACCATGTTTATCATCGGCCTGGTAATGGGCTTGCTGTACGAAGGACACGCCCTGAGTACTTACTGATTTCATGGCAGCTCCCTTAGGACGTAAACTGGCCATCTTCGGAGGTCTGTTTCTGCTGATTGGATTGCCTATTCTGTGGATTATGTTCCTCAGGGAACTCGAATTCCACGGGAAACCCATACCCTATTATGGCCCCAAATTCGTGAACGAAAAAGGCGATACCGTTTACCATCAGGTAGGTCCGTTTGAGTTTACGGATCAATACGGTAAGCGCATCAGCAATACTGATTTCGACTCCTGCATCTATTTCGCCAATATCTTTTTTAGCACCTGTCCCGATGTTTGTCCGCGCATGAACAGCAACCTGAGGATTATTGCCAACGCTTTTAAAGATAATCCAAAGGTGAAGTTTATTTCCCATACGGTTGACCCAGATACTGACAGTCTTCCGTTGTTGCGTGCTTATGCAGACAGACATGATGCCACCAAACTGAAATGGTCTTTTGTTCGGGGCTCGAAAGTCGAAACTTATTCTGTTGCCGTTGATGACTACCTGCTCGGTGTTAAAGATGATAAAGCAAGTAACTTCATGCACAGCGACCGGATTGTATTGGTGGACCGCAACAAGCATATCCGGGGAATATTCAATGGTACAGCAGGTCAACTTGAAAACAATAAAGCCATTGATGCTGTTAAGGCATTAATCTTTGAAGAACGTGAACAAGCGCGCCATAAATGACCGAAGCTTCTTTTGGATAGTGCTGGGGATTTCCCTGGCAGTTCCGGCCGTAGTAACCCTGTTAAAGGTGTTGCCTGACGCTTATCGTCCCAACGCCTTGTTTGCCCGCTACCTGCCGGGATTGAATGCGGTGCTGAATTCCCTTGTAGCTCTGTGTTTGGCTGCAGGTTATTATTTTATTCGGGTTAAGAGGAATAAAAACGTGCACCAATTGTTCATGTTTTCAGCATTCCTGCTGTCGGCTTTATTCCTGATCAGCTATGTAGTGTACCATACCGTGATACCCTCCACGCCCTACGGTGGAGATGGTTTTATGATGTATGCCTATTACCTTATTCTTAGCACGCACATCGTCTTAGCTGCGGTTATCCTTCCTTTGGTTTTGTACACCATTTATTTCAGCACCACGGGGAATTATGACAAACATCGACGTATTGCCCGCATCACCTGGCCTTTATGGATGTATGTTGCCGTTACAGGTGTTTTGGTGTACCTAATGATTTCCCCATACTATAAATTTATCGCATGAAATCTGTATTGATAACACTGTTGTTGTTGGTTGGAATGGTTGGCACCGCTGCCGCCCAATGTCCAATGTGTAAAACGTCACTGGAAAGCAACCGAAAGGAAAAGGGGTTACAGAAAACCTATGGAAATGGTGTTAATGACGGCATCCTTTATTTGCTGGCAGCGCCTTACCTGATTGTAGGTACGGTAGGCTTTTTCTGGTGGAAAAATCAGAAGGCTAAGCGCTCCTGAGTTTGAAATCAGCCATACGCTCGTTTTCAGAGGGACGTTGCCCCACCTGCCGGGAAGGTAAAGTTTTCCTTTTTCCCTGGTATCACCCCTTTCGCTTTGCCATAATCTGTAACAATTGCTACAGTTGCGGCAATCAGTTTCAACCGGAAACTGGATTTTATTTCGGTGCCATGTACTTCAGCTATGCTCTGGTTTCCGGCATCAGCATCGGTGGAGGTTTCTGGATGTTGAAATCTGGCTGGGACATCAACGTAGTATCCATGTTGATCCCCTTTTGCATATTTCTGCTGCTTCCCGTGGCCGTGCGCAGCAGCCGTTTGCTTATGCTCTACTGGATTAAGCCCATGATGTACAAGGAAATTGTGGCGCGAGAGCGCAAAGCCTGGGCAGAACAAATGCGACGGCAATCCTAAAACACTTCGTTCATGGCTGGGGCGGTGGATGGTGATACTTCTTGATGAACCGGGCACTTGTATCCCTGAGCATCGTTTGCAGCGGTGATCATGGATTGCCTAAGAAAGCAGGCTAAGGGCATTCCTGTTAAGCAATAAACAACAAGGGCGGGCTGATTTAAATCGCCCGCCCTGAATCAGTTGCATTCCGGTAGGTATTAGATTACTCCCCGGCCTGAACAGGTAAGCCTTCACCACCGGCCAGTTTTGCCTTGATCTTAGCTTCGATTTGCTCTGATAACTCAGGATTATCCTGCAGCAATTCTTTCACCGAATCACGTCCCTGACCAAGTTTTGTTGTATCGTAACTAAACCAGGAACCGCTTTTTTGAACGATGCCTGCTTCGACTGCCAAATCAAGGATTTCACCACATCGGCTGATACCCTGTCCGTACATGATGTCAAATTCCACCACACGGAATGGAGGAGCCACCTTATTTTTTACAACCTTCACCTTGGTACGGTTTCCTACAACCTCTTCGCCATCTTTAATTTGGCCAATGCGCCTGATATCCAAACGTATAGAAGCATAGAATTTCAAGGCATTACCCCCTGTGGTAGTTTCAGGATTGCCGAACA
Source organism: Flavobacteriales bacterium (assembly GCA_947463095.1). GTDB lineage: Bacteria > Bacteroidota > Bacteroidia > NS11-12g > UBA955 > REEB481. The sequence goes on from CANHRE010000040.1 coordinate 13,929, forward strand.
TTACGCCAATTTTCTCCCTGAGCTGATTGATGAAGATACAAATACAACCGGTTTTGCTGATGGTACCGGTTAGTTTACGCAGGGCCTGGCTCATCAAACGTGCATGAAGACCCACTTTATTGTCGCCCATATCTCCTTCTATTTCTGCGCGGGGGACCAGCGCTGCCACTGAATCCACCACCACAACATCTATGGCGCCGGAGCGAATGAGGTTGTCGGTGATTTCCAGAGCCTGTTCACCATCATCGGGTTGCGCAATCAGCAGGTTGTTGGTATCTATACCCAACTTCTCCGCATAAAACTTATCAAATGCGTGCTCCGCATCAATAAATGCACATATACCACCTTTTTTCTGAGCCTCGGCTATGGTATGCAGGGCCACAGTAGTTTTACCTGAAGATTCCGGACCGTAAATTTCAACAACCCTTCCTCTTGGAAATCCGCCAACCCCCAGGGCTAAGTCTAATCCCAGAGAACCGGTAGAAACAGCGTCTACCTGAACGGTACGGGTGTCGTCCATCTTCATTACAACCCCTTTGCCATACTGCTTTTCCAAGCGGTCGATGGTCAACTTAAGGGCTTTTAATTTTTCCTGTGCATCACTCATTTGATTATTTTTTTATCAATCCGTTTATGCCAAATTTAACAAAACGGATGATGCTGTCAATAAAAAAGTTGATTTTTTTATCAGCTAAACGATTTAAACATTTGAACACGGCTATGGCTGTGGTGTTTCGAAATATAAACAGCAAACTCGCCCTATGGAACAGATGTTAAAAAGGGAACACGCGCCCATCAGCACCTGGGCAGAAGACGACAGGCCCCGGGAAAAGCTGCTCAGCAAGGGCAAATCAGCGCTGAGTGATGCCGAACTTTTAGCCATATTAATCGGACATGGCACACGCAACAAGAGTGCCGTTGACCTGGGGCGTGAGTTGCTGGGCCGCTGCGGCAATGATTTAAGCAGCCTTGCCCGATGCAGCATCAAGGAATTGTGTGCGCTTGAAGGGATTGGAATGGCAAAAGCCGCTGCCATCATGGCGGCCCTGGAACTGGCAGCCCGAAAAAAAACGCCACGTCAGGAGGCCCTGCAAATTACAGGCAGTAAAGATGTTTATCAGGCTATCCATGCGCGCCTGGAAGACTTGCGCTACGAAGAATTCTGGATTATGAACCTGAATCAGGTGAACCGCATAGTAGGAATTCACCGCGTAGGTGAGGGCGGCATCACCGGAACGGTTGCCGACCCGCGGCGTATCCTCAAGCTGGCCCTTGACGACCATGCCACCAGCCTCATCCTTTGCCACAATCATCCCAGCGGCAACCTGAGGCCCAGCGATGCCGATCTGAAACTAACCCGAAAGATGAAAAATGCAGCCGATCTGATGGACATCCAATTGCTGGATCACCTTATCATCGCTCATACCGGATATCTGAGTATGGCCGATGAGGGACTGATGTAAAAAAGAAAAGCCCCCTTTCGGAGGCTTCCTGATCGTCTATTGAATTGGCGTTTAGGCCAAGGTGGCCACGTGCCTGGTGAGGCTGCTCTTCAGGTTTGAAGCTTTGTTTTTGTGGATCACATTACGCTTTGCCAACTTATCAAGCAGGCTGGCTGCTCCACTCAACATCTTCTCGGCTTCCGCCTTGCTGGTAGTTTTACGAATGTTCTTCACAACCGTACGCGCAGTTTTATGCTGGTAACGGTTCAAATCGCGCTTGGTTTCGTTAGCTCTGATGCGCTTGATGGCTGATTTATGATTGGCCATAATTCTTTTTGGGACTGCAAAGATATGTCATTGCAGCTTACATTTTCAACCTCTGATAGGTTTTTTCGTAAAAGTTCTTTTCTCCTGTGGCCAACAGGTTCGGGCGCGCCGAACTCCCGTACTTATCTTTGCCCTGCCAATATGCAGAACGAAGATCTTTTCAAGCAGGTGGTGGCTCACGCCAAAGAATATGGTTTTGTGTTCCAGTCCAGCGAGTTATACGACGGACTCAGCGCTGTTTACGACTATGGTCAAAACGGTGTGGAACTGAAAAAGAATATACGCGAATACTGGTGGAGAAGCATGGTGCAGTTGCATCAGAATATTGTCGGGCTGGACTCAGCCATCTTCATGCACCCCCGGATATGGAAGGCTTCAGGCCATGTTGACGGATTTAACGATCCGATGATTGACAATAAAGACAGCAAGAAACGTTACCGCGCAGACGTGCTGTTGGAGGATTATCAGGAAAAAAACAGGCAGAAAATACAGAAGGAAGTAGAGAAGGCTGCCAAACGTTTTGGAGCGTCGTTTGACGAGTCCATGTTCATCAAAACCAATCCGCGCATTCAGGAACTGGCAGCCGCCAACGAGCGCATTGACCAGATTTTAAAAGACGGTCTTGAATCCGGCGAGCTGGGTATTGTCAAGTCGCTTATAGAAGAATTAGGCATCGTATGCCCTGTCAGCGGCACTAAGAACTGGACGGATGTCAGGCAGTTCAACCTGATGTATTCCACCCAGATGAGTGCCACAGAAAACGGCGAAGACAGCCTCTATTTGCGTCCGGAGACAGCCCAGGGCATTTTTGTAAACTTCCTGAATGTGCAAAAAACGGGTAGGATGAAGATTCCCTTTGGCATTGCCCAAACAGGAAAAGCATTTAGAAATGAAATCGTAGCGCGGCAGTTCATCCTCAGGATGAAAGAGTTTGAGCAGATGGAGATGCAATTCTTCTGTAAACCGGGTACGGAGTTAACCTGGTACAGCCACTGGAAAGAAGCCCGTATGAAATGGCACCTATCTCTGGGTGCGGATGTGCGCCATTATCGGTTCCACGACCACGTGAAGATGGCCCACTATGCCAACGCCGCTGTTGATATTGAATTTGAATTTCCCTTTGGATTCAAGGAGGTGGAAGGCATCCACAGCCGCACAGATTTTGACCTTGGCCGTCATGAAGAATTCAGCGGAAAAAAAATCCGCTATTTCGACCCGGAAAGCAACGATAGCTATATCCCCTATGTAGTTGAAACGAGCATTGGGCTGGACCGCATGTTCCTGCTCACCCTTTGCCGCTGTTTCAAAACAGACCTGAGCGGCGGGGAGCCACGCACCCTCTTATCGCTGCCCCCTGCCCTTGCGCCCATCAAAGCGGCCATTCTGCCCCTCATCAAAAAAGACGGATTACCCGAGCTGGCGGAGCGCATCTTTAATGATCTGCGCTATGACTTTGCCTGCTACTATGAAGAAAAGGACACCATAGGCAAACGCTATCGCCGCATGGATGCCATAGGAACACCGTATTGCATTACTGTGGACCACGAAAGCCTTGCCCAGGAAGACGTAACGCTGCGCCACCGCGACAGCATGCACCAGGAACGAGTGAAGATTTCTGCACTGCGCGATATCCTTTCTGCCAACACCGGAATGAATAACCTGTTGCGAAGTCTGTAATTCTATTTCAACAGCGCAACAGGTTTCCTGTTCAACAGCATAAAAACACTTTAGGAGGCTGCATTGCGGAAATGCCTGAGCACAAGCAGCCTGATTCGGCGGGCTCCTACCCAGCGCTTATCGCACCGTAGGAGCCGGAGGCTTCACCGTGTATATCCAGATGCCGGGGATGTCCAGGTTGGTTTCCTTGAAACGCACCAGATCAGCCTGCTCCCTGGTATCGCCGCGGTACATGTACACGTAGTAGTAACTGGAGCGTACGTCGCGGAACTTGAACGCAGTTACTCCTTTTACGTACAATTTACGCAAGAGGTAATCCGCATTTATTTCACGGGCATAGCTGCCAACCACCACATAGTATCCGGGGATGGCGGGCTTACTCAGGCTCATGGAAGGGAACATCATGGTTGAGGTGTCGATGCCCGGTCTGAGCATTTTCATCTCGTCAAAGTTGTTCACCATCAGGGTATCGCGTCGTTTGGGCTGCGGCGTTGGTGCAGGTTTAGTTTCTGCAGGTTTCTGAGGCACAACCTCGGCAAGCTTCGGAGAATCTACCACTGTGGGACTCACGGAGCTGGATTCAGGCGTGAGTACCCTGGCATAGCCCAGGGAGAACGAGGTGAACAATTCATGCGTGGCACCCAGCTGGGTATTTACCGAGGTCATGGGCGCAACCCAGGAATATCCTACGCGGAACACGTCGCGGATGTTCATACCGGCCATGGCACCGCCGAGTTTGTTATCTGTAAACACCGGTCCTGCCCAAATTTTATCGCGGTAGTTGCACATGGCATTGGCCTGAATGCGCGGATCTGCAAGGTCATAAAAGGTGACCAGCACCGAAGGCTCTATGCTCACCTCAAGTCCCAGTCGGATTTTATGCATCGCCAGCGCGTTTACCACAGACTGAAGCTGATAGTCGCTGCGGTAGCGGAAGTAGTTATAGTCGAAGCGGGGCTTCACAAACCGACTTCCCGATACCCCAATCCTGAAGTCGCCGGTTTGAAACATTGCCGATGCACGCATATCCAGGCGATTGGTTCTGGTTCCCAGCAATATGGCTTCAATGACCGCATCATCAGGGTCATTGTAAATGGCTTTGGACAGGTCGAACTTCTGATTCAAAATACCCAATGCCATACCCAGATGCAGGTTTGCACGATCGCTCAGTTGCACGGTATAAACATAGGAAGCATTCCAGTTCTGTAGGTTGGAGAATCCTATTTTCTCCTGTGTAAACTGAATGCCAAAGCCAACCTTCTTGTAGGCCACAGGCACAGCCACATTCAACGACATGTTCTCTGGAGTACCGGGAATATTGCCATATAAATGGTTATAGAAAAGGCTCACACTGCCAAGACCGCGGCTGTTGATGGCCGCTGGAGAAACCATAGAGGGCTCTAGGCTGAACTGGTCAAATCTGGTGGTGGTTTGGGCCTGAATGCTTCCGGCTAAAAACCACAATGCTGATATTCCTGCTAACTTTTTCACTGCTGTTCCTCCTGATTACTTACCTGATGATTTGGATATAACCTTTATAAGGTTCTGGCTCAAAAGGACATTCCAGTTGATAGAAATACACCCCTTCAGGTAACTTTTTACCGCGGAAGCTTCCGTCCCAATCGTTGTTGTAGTTGGAAACGCTGTAAACCAATATGCCTTCGTTATTGTAAATCCGTACCGAACACAGGTCTGCCATAGGCAGTTCTTTCAAGTCCCAAACATCGTTCTTCTTGTCGCCATTGGGTGTAATCAGGTTTGGGATGCGTATGAAGCCTGGCTCCTTGACATCCACCAGCACGGTATCATAACCGATACATCCGTTGCTGTCGGTGCCCTGCAAATAAAATGACGTTGGGGTAAGCGGACGAATTCTGGGATTTTGTTTGGCTGTATCATCCACGGCAGATGCGGGTTTCCAATTGTAGCTCACAGCGCCGTCGCCGCTCAGGTTCAGGATTCGCCCTTTAAGCACCAAGGTATCAGGTCCTGCAGAAATCTTGGCCGTGGGATGGGTTTTTACCAGAATACTGTCATCCACAAAGCACTGTGGACCATTGTAGGCACGCACTTTGTAAAGCCCCTTGGTCCAGAAATAGCGTGCACGGTTGGTATTAAAGTCGTGCAGCCACATCACAGAAGTTCCACCGCTTACAGTTACCAGCAAAGAATCACCGATACAAAAAGGATTATTGGTACCCGCAGTGATGGAGATGGTGGGTGTGGCCGTGATGGGAACGGAGCGGCGCATAGAATCTGCGCAGCCTTCGGAATTGGTTACCACATACAATACGCTGTAGGTACCTGCACTCATGTATTGATGATCTACCGAATCGCCGCTGCCTCCGTTCATGTCGCCAAAATCCCAAACTCTGCTCACAATCGGACTGGCAGAGGTGCTGGCTGAATCGCGGAATTCCGTAATTTTCGGGAAGCAGGGTGCATTCACTTTAAAGCCTACGAATACCTGAGCCTTCACGCGGTAAACATGGGTTACGCTGTCTTTACATCCGTTTTTGGTTTCAAGCACCAGCTTTACCACCTTATTGCCAGAATTCAGATAGCTTTTAGATTTATTGGAGAAATAGGATTGTGTACCATCACCCCAGTAGAACCAACCATCGAGGCCTTGTCCCTGGAAGTTCTGGCTGTAATCTGTAAAACGGAAGTTATTACCCGGATAGCACTGCTGGGAGTCGTTGCCGGTTATGCCCGGGGTGAGTGCAAATGAGGCAATGGGTGCCCGATAGATGGTGATGTTTTTTCTGGTTGAATCGAAGCAACCTTGCAAGGAACGAACTTCCAGCTTCACGCTGTAGGTTCCCTCCGTGGCAAAGTAGCGCTGGGTAGATTTCCTGTTTGAGAAATAGGTGTTGTTGTCAAACCATTTAAAACCCACTAATGAGTCACCGGGCGCCTGAATGGCATCCAGTTTCAGCGTATCGCCCTTGCAAACATTGCTGAAGTTGAAGTCGGCCGTGGGGATGGTAAACACATTCACTCTTCTGGACTGGGTATCACTGCAACCTGCGGAGGAGGTAACGGTCAACAGCACATCATAGGCGCCGGCGGCGGTATAGGAATACTTAAATGCTTTCAGGCTGGTGGTGAACCCATCACCCAGATCCCAGTTTCTGCTGATGATGGAATCGGTGCCGAACACAACGCTCAAATCCTTGAATGAGATGGTATCGCCCAGGCAGGCATTGCTGGCGCTGAAGGCCGCCACGGGTGCGCGCAGCAGTGTGATGACTTTTTTGGCTGTATCACTGCGCCCCAGCGAGTTGAACACAACAAGTGTAACGGTATAGGGGCCTGTGCCAGGGAAGCGGAATACAGGATTCTGCAGGTTTGAGGTATCATCCTTGCGGATGGGAATACCGAAATCCCAATGCCATCGGGTTAGGGTTCCGGGGAAGGTAGCGGAAGAATCCAGAAACTGGATATCTGTTTTTTCACATTTTCCGGTCCATCCAAAGTTGGCAAAGGGGAAGCGCGCGCCGAGGGGATTGAATCCGTCGCTGGTATTAGCCAGGGTAAAATACCCAACAGAGTCTGCGGTAATGCTGGCAGTGATGGCGCCGGTTGGGGCTGCGGTGCCTACTCCTCCCAGGTTTTGCCAAGGTTTACCTGCCTTGCGGTAGGCCACACGCAATTTAGAAGTTTGAAATACCTCATCGTTGTTGGTGGTATCGTCGTAATTCAGGGTAGCTGTAATTGAAGAAGGTACCGCCAATCCAATTTTCGACAGTTCCCAATAATGCACAAGCGATATATTCTTAATGCCTGCCGGAAGCGGACCTGCCGGAGCTGCCGAGGCAAAAACACGAACCCCGTAAGCGGTTGTTGCCATCACGGTTTGGTTAAAGCTGATCAGCATGGGGCGATAATCTGTTTTATCGCCAACAGGATAGAACAACATAGCACCCGTGGTGGTTGAATTTTCAATGTACAAGCGGCCATCCACAAAGCTGTTGCTGCTTCCGCCGATGATGCGCCCGTTCACCTGCAGGATAAATTGCAACAAGGGGCTGCTGGCATCTATCTTCCCGTTGGTGAGCACCAGCGAATCACGAACCTTAAAGGTACTGCCCACCAGGTTCAGGGTTACCCCGGAGGTATCCATCCAAAGCGTGCGTAACTGCACAGAAACGAATTGAAAAACCAACGATTTGGTGATGCGCACCGATTCGTTGTAAGTTCCATCGGCAAGGTAGATGTTGTCGTTGGCGGCTGCAATCCGCAGGGCTGCGTTGATTGTTTTCTTGGGCCCCGTTGTACCGCCCATGAATGAACCCTGCTGACCATTCCAGGCATCATTACCTGCAATAACATCAACGTACACCGTGGCTGCTCGAAGCATGCCGAAGTTGAGGGAGGCTGCGCACAAAAGCACAAGGCCAATTACGCGCTTCCAAGAATTTGCTTTCATTAGACTGCTGGCAATATTAGGGTTTAGACGGATTTAGACCACCCCGGTTGCTTCAGTGCCGCGTGAAGATATTCACATTTTAACCCATACCGGCAAGAATATCCGGTAGGAGGGACTTCAGCATTAACCGGCTTCAGCTTCCACGGCCACCACTTCCGGAACCATGCGCCTTAGCAGATTTTCGATACCTGCCTTCAGGGTCATGGTACTGCTGGGGCATCCGCTGCAACTGCCTTTCAAGGTTACCGTTACGATTCCTTCCTCGAAGCTTTTGAAATCTATGGCACCGCCATCCATCTCTACTGCAGGGCGCACGTGATCCTCCAGCAACTGGCGGATTTTGCGTTCAATTTCTGTTTCCTGCTCGGGGCTGAGCTGTTTCACCGGGTGGACAATTTCCTTACC
>CANHRE010000041.1 GCA_947463095.1 Flavobacteriales bacterium
AATCGTGCACATAATCGAGGGGAAAATCCACATCGTACTCGACGGGCCTGCTGTTGTCCCATACGATATTGCCGTCCAGGTCAAAGGCCATCATACGGTATCCGCCCCAACTGCCTACCTGTGCGCCCACCACATACCAATTGTTTTTGGCATCATAGCGTATATTGGGGCCTAACATGGAGTTTTGGTAAAACCAGTCAAACTTCCCCGCGGCATCATAACGGCAAAGGCCTACCCCGTAAATCACCAGCAGGCCGCCTTCGTAGTCTTCGAGTATATCGAAAGCCCCCAGGGTATAATTCGCTGGTTCTTTGATTACAAAACCACGCTGGGCCCGGGCCACAGAGGCCCAGGCCAGCAGCATGGCCATGAATGTTGTTTTAATGAATACGGATTTTAAGGACATGGGAATAAAGGACAAATCGTAAACTGGGGTAATCTTAATGGTGAAGATAGCCATCGTATGGCAGTATGTACTCATATTTTTTACCAATATCCATTCTACTTAATGAACGGTGTGATTTAATTATGGAGCGATTATTGTATAGTATCATCTGTCCAAAAAAAGAATTTAGCTGCTGTTGAATTCGGGCAATGCCGTCAAATTACAAGACTATTCCGAACTTGTGACAACACCGCCAAATCAACGATGCCGTCTCGCTGAAGCTATTCCAGCATTGAGCGCTCCATAGGAACGAAACCATATTCCCGGCTAGCTATTCAACACAGTCTGTTTCCATGAACAAAGGGAGGGGATGAACATCGGCTTGGTAAAAATCAGGCAGCTAAATCCTTGATATTCAACTCAATAAATATTCATAAAAAACAATATAGACGGTAGCACATTTAATTACCAAATTACCGGACAGCCACAATGCCTCAGGGGCTGGCCAAATCAGGCCCTCACCAGCTTATAGCTGCGGTAATTTCCGCGGCCGTCGGCGACTACAAGCACGTATAAGCCCTGCTTGAGAAAGCCGGGATCCAAGGGTATGCGCTCCCGGTACACATTGCTGAAGTAGCGCTGCCAAACAGAGCCTCCCCAGGCATCAATGATGCGCAGGGTCAGGCTACCGCTCACGTTGTCGGGAAAGCTGATGTTGATGATCACGGGTTCATTGCCGGCAAAGGGATTCGGGAAGATATCTACGTCGAAGCCGGTACACACGCCGCCGCTCCAGGTGTTTACCCCTCCCTGCCAATAGGCTGCGCACTGGTTGCGGTAGGTGATGCCATTGCAACCACATACGGGCAGATAGAACGGATCCTGACAGCGGTAGGTCGGGGTTCTGCGGAAGGTATCCTGGCACAGTGGCTGTGCCGCCAGGTCGGCGGTTGCGGCACATAGCCCCAGGAACAGCAACTTCCGGAGCATCAGCATATCAGGTCGAAACCGGTATAGGGTATCAGCACCTGCGGAATGCGAATTCCCTCCGGAGTCTGGTTGTTTTCCAGCAGTGCCGCCACGATGCGCGGCAAGGCCAACGCGCTGCCGTTCAGTGTGTGGGCCAACTCTGTTTTTCCTTCTGCGTTGCGGAAGCGCAGCTTCAGCCTGTTGGACTGAAAGGCTTCAAAGTTGGACACTGAGCTCACTTCCAGCCAGCGTTCCTGGGCTGCAGAATACACTTCCATATCATAGGTCTGCGCAGAGGCAAAGCCCATATCGCCGCCACATAAACGCAATACGCGGTAGGTCAGCCCCAGTTGCTGCAACAAGCTCTGCACGTATTCCTGCATTTCTTCGAGTATGGCGTAGCTCTTATCGGGGTGCGCCACCTGCACAATTTCTACTTTATCAAACTGATGCAAGCGATTCAGGCCGCGCACATGGGCGCCATAACTGCCGGCTTCTCTGCGGAAGCATGGTGTGTAACCAGCATTCTTCACCGGCAATTCCGCTTCACTTAAAATCACATCGCGGTAGAAGTTGGTAATGGGCACTTCAGCGGTGGGAATCAGGTACAGATTGTCCACACCGGCATGGTACATCTGCCCTTCTTTGTCGGGAAGCTGCCCGGTACCGTAACCGGAATCTTCGTTCACCAGAATGGGCGGCTGCACTTCCAGGTAACCATGGGCTCTGGCCTGGTCGAGGAAGAAGTTAATCAACGCCCTTTGCAGCCTGGCTCCGTACCCTTTATACACGGGAAAGCCCGCTCCGGTAATTTTAACACCCAGTTCAAAGTCAATCAGGTCGTATTTCTTGGCCAACTCCCAATGTGGGAGGGCGTGTTCGTGCAGTACCGGCATTTCACCGTGTTGCAGTACTACTTCATTGTCATCGGCTCCGGTGCCGGTTTTCACCGCGTCAGAAGGCGCGTTGGGGATGCTGAGCATCAGGTCGCGCAGTTGCTGTTCCAGTGTTTCCAGTTGACTTTCGTACAATTTGGATTGCTCTTTCAGCGTAACGCTTTCCGCCTTCAGCACTTCTGCTGCTTCCTTATTTCCCGACTTGAACAGGTCTGCTATTTCTTTGGAAATCTGATTGGCCCTGGCCAGATTCTGTTCCAGGCTGTATCGGGTGGAACGCAATTCCTCATCCAGGGCGAGCACCTTTTTTACATCAACGGCGCGATCTACTCCGCGTTTGGCAAGCCTGCTGATGATTTCGTCGCTGTGTTGTCGGATGCGGGAAATAGGTATCATACGTAGGGGCAAAAATAACAGCCTTAAGGCGGAAATTTGAACGTGTTGCCAGAATCCGCTTTAGGGAATGCAATTGGCCTTAGCAGACCGCGAGCTGCTTAGGAATCGGCTATTTTCGGCTTAAGAAATCGTCCGGTCACTGATTCTGGATGGGATACCAGGCCTTCAGGTGTTCCGGCAAACACCAGATGCCCGCCCCTCACCCCGGCATCAGGACCCAGATCAATTACCCAGTCGGCGCATTTAATCATGTCCAGGTTGTGTTCAATTACCACCAGGGTATGACCTTCAGCAATCAAGGCGTGAAAACTCTTCAGCAACTTCTGAATGTCGTGAAAATGCAATCCCGTGGTGGGTTCATCGAAGACAAAAACCGTTGGCTTTCCCTTGTTGGGGTTGCTTTTGCCGAGGTAGAAGGCCAATTTCACCCGTTGTGCTTCTCCCCCACTTAAGGTATTGCTGCTCTGGCCCAGGGTTACATAACCCAAACCAACATCCTGCAGGGGTCGAATGCGTTCCTGAATGTTCTTCAGCTCGGCGAAAAAAACCATGGCCTCATCAATGGTCAATTCCAGCACATCGTGGATGCTTTTGCCCTTGTATTCCACTTCCAGCACTTCAGGCTTGAAGCGCTTGCCATTGCACGACTCGCATGGCAGATGGATATCAGCCATAAACTGCATCTCTACGGTAATTTCTCCTTCACCCTGGCAGGCATCGCAGCGCCCACCATCCACGTTGAAGGAAAAATGCTGTGGCTTGAAACCATTGAACTTAGAAAGGGGCTGGTTGGCAAACAGTTCCCGGATATCGTCGTAGGCTTTGATGTAGGTAATGGGATTGCTTCGGCTGCTGCGCCCGATAGGGTTTTGATCTACCATCTCCACGGCCTTCACCAGATGGAGGTCGCCGTCCAGTTTATCCAACTTGCCCGCCCTTGCAGTGGTAAACTGACCGGTAGCCCTGGCCAAGGCAGGAAACAGCACGGTGGTAATCAGGCTGGTTTTCCCGGAACCGGAAACACCGGTAACCACGGTGAAAACCCCCAATGGTATCTGCACATCCAGGTTTTTCAGGTTGTTTTCCCTGGCGCCATTGATTTTTAAGGCATTGCTCCAGGGCCTGCGCACGGCAGGAACATTTATGCTCAACTCCCCTTTCAGGTATGCGGCAGTTAGGGAACGCTCGCTGGATGTGATGGCATCAATGCTGCCGCTGTACACCAGTTCGCCGCCCAGTCTTCCCGCCTCAGGGCCAATGTCAATAATCTGATCTGAGGCGCGCATTACTTCTTCATCATGTTCCACCACAATCACGGTATTGCCTTCCTTTTTCAGGGCCTGCAGCACGCCAATCAGGCGCTCTGTGTCGCGAGGATGTAGGCCAATACTAGGTTCATCTAGGATATACATTGACCCGGTAAGGCTGCTTCCCAGCGAAGTTGCCAGGTTGATTCGCTGCGATTCACCTCCGCTCAGGGTATTGCTCAAGCGATTGAGGCTTAGGTAGCCCAGGCCCACTTCGCTGAGGTAACCCAAACGGGAACTGATTTCGGTGAGGATGCGCCGCGCTATGGTTGTATCGTGGTCGGACAGCACCAGGTTATTGAAATAGGCCAGCGCCTCATCCACTGTCATCAGCAACACATCAGAAATGCTGGTATGCAGCGGAACCGCATCACCGGCATGCAGCGCCACCAGCTTCACATAGGCCGCATCCGGCCGCAGGCGTGTTCCGCGACAATCCGGACAAAGGGTTTTTCCGCGAAAGCGTGAAGCCAGCACGCGGTATTGAATTTTATAGGACTTCTCTTCCAGGTAGGTGAAGAAGTCGTTGATGCCACTCAATTTCCCTTTTCCTTCCCAGAGGAACTTGCGCTCTGCCGCTGTAAGGTCTTCGTACCCCCTGTGTATGGGAAATCCTACTTTGGCTGCCTGCCGGATAAACTCGTGTTTCCACTCCTGCAGGGTTTCGCCGCGCCAGGGTGCTACACAGTCGTCATAAACGGATAGGCTTTTATCTGGAATCACCAGGTCTTCATCAATGCCCAGCACCATGCCGAAACCTTCGCAGCGCCGGCAAGCGCCGAGGGGATTGTTAAAGCTGAGGAAATCTCTGGAGGGAAGTTCAAAAGTCATCCCATCCAGTTCGAAGCGGTTGGTAAATGCTACAAGCTCCGTTTCGGAACCAACTTTCAGGTAACAGGTACCATGTCCTTCCCAGAAGGCAGTTTCCGCGCTGTCTGAAGCCCTGGAAGCCAGTTCGGCATCGTTAGGGTCCGGAAAGATGCGGTCTACCACCAGCAGCAGTGATTTGCCGGGAACCTGCTTTGCCGCCAGGATGTCTTCAATTTTATGCAAGTCACCATCGCACAGAATCCGGGTAAACCCATTTTGCATCACCAACTCCAGCCCTTTCAGGTCGGAGCGGCTGCTTTCCAGCGGAGCCAAAATAAACACCGGCTCAGGATCTTTCATGTGCAGGATGTGTTGCACCACGTCTTCGGGCGTTTGGCGCTTCACCTCCCTGCCGCTGATGGGCGAAATGGTATGACCTGCGCGGCTGAACAGCAACTTCAGGTAATCGTAAATTTCGGTAGTGGTGGCCACGGTACTCCGCGGATTGCGGGTTATGACCTTCTGCTCCACGGCTACCGCAGGGCACAATCCATGGATGTAATCCACTTCCGGCTTTTTCATGCGGCCCAGAAACTGCCGGGCATAGGCACTCAAACTTTCCACATAGCGGCGCTGACCTTCTGCAAAAAGGGTATCAAAGACCAAACTGCTTTTCCCCGAGCCGGAAACGCCCGTTACCACAGTAAAGGAACCCTGTTCCAATGAAACATTCAGGTTCTTGAGGTTGTGCAAACGCGCACCATGAACACTGATGAGCGGCTTGACAGCCTTCGACTTTAGAGTTGGATTTACCGGCACAGGAACAGACCTGCAAAAATCGCACAGCGCAACGAGCCTAAAAAGGATGTGCGCAAATTTTCAGTGGATGATTGAATCTATTTTTTCTTAAACAGATTGCCCATGCCGCCTAACATACCGCCCAGAGCGCCAAGCAGACCTGAATTTAAACCTGCAAATTCCATGATGCCTTTCACATCCTTGCTGTTGCCGCTTTTCTCGAAGGCGTCTTTCAATCCGTTGAAGGTATAGGTTATGGTTTTCTCCGCTAAGGCCTCTTTGCGTGCGGTATCCCAATCAAGACCGTAGTAGGTTTGCGCAGCCGAAGCCATCATCTTTTTGTAATGTTCACTATCGCGCACTGCATCGGCACCCTGGGTAATCAGTTGCTGCAATTCACCCATTCTTCCTGAGAAGAGCAAACCTTTTATCTGCTCGGTTACGCCCTGTAAGGTAGTGTCAAAAATCACCTCACTTTGATCTGCATTCAACCCTTCGGCCTGACCAATGGCTCCGTGAAAACCAGTCTTCAATTCCGCCAACACTTCCTGTAACATCTGTTTCGTTTGCTTATTGGCAAATATAGATCGAATGATAGGCCACATAAAGCATTTGTGCATGAGCAGACCTGCATTGACTTAATAATGCGCTTCATTTTACTGTCAACATGAGACAATTGTTATCCCCCTTAATTTCCACACAGCTCAATTCAAGAAGCCCATAGGCTAATTTTGAGGATTCACTTTTGATTCATTTATGGGCCAGTTTTGTCACCTGCATGTACATTCTCAATATTCTCTTCTGGACGGTGCCGCCACCATTGAAGATATGGCAAAAAAGGCCAAAGCCGATGGGATGAAGGCCATGGCGCTGACCGACCATGGCAATATGTTCGGAGCCTTTGAATTTTACAATGCCGCCAAGAAAATCGGGATCCAGCCTGTTTTAGGATGTGAGTTCTATTTGGTGGAAGACATGCACCGCAAAACCTTCGCACCGGGCACCCGCGACTCCAGGTTTCACCAGTTGTTGCTGGCGCGAAATGCACAAGGTTATCAGAACCTGAGCAAGCTGTGCTCCTTGGGTTACATGGATGGGTTATACAGCAAGTATCCCCGAATTGATAAAAACCTGATTCGGAAATACCGCGAAGGACTGATTGCCACCACCTGCTGCATTGGTGCCGAAGTACCTCAGGCCATTCTGCATAAAGGTGCAGAGTCTGCAGAAAAGCTCTTTCTGGAGTGGAGAGCGCTGTTTGGTGATGACTATTTCATTGAATTGCAGCGCCATAACCTGAAGAACATCGATGGCACCGGGATGAGTCAGGAAGATGTAAACCAGGTTTTGTTGGGCTGGGGTAATAAATATGGCGTTACTGTGATTGCCACCAACGACTCACACTATGTGGAACGAAGCGACTACAGCGCCCACGACACCCTGCTCTGCATCAATACCGGAGCGTTCAAATCTACACCTGTAGGCGATGAAAAAGGCCAGCGCTTCGGATTTGCCAACGACCAATTCTACTTTAAAAGCACGGATGAAATGGCCGAGCTGTTTCACGATATACCCGAAGCCGTAGAAAATACGATCATGGTGCTGGAGCGTATCGAAACTCCTGATTTGCAGCGCGATTTGCTGATGCCGGCTTTCACCTTGCCTCCCGGGTTTGAAACGCAGGCCGATTACCTGCGCCACCTGACTTATGAAGGCGCCCGGCGTAAATATGGGGAAATTTCCGGAACTGCGGCTGAACGCATAGACTTTGAGCTGAAAACCATCATTGACAACAAGTACGAAGGCTATTTTCTCATTGTTCAGGATTTCACCACAGAAGCCAGACGCATGGGCGTATGGGTAGGCCCCGGACGCGGCTCGGCCGCAGGCTCGGTGGTCGCTTATTGTTTGGGAATCACCAATGTAGATCCCATCAAATACGATTTGCTGTTTGAACGTTTCCTCAACCCGGAACGCGTAAGCATGCCCGATATTGATATTGACTTTGACGATCAGGGCCGTGATAAAGTGCTGGATTATGTAGCCAACAAGTACGGAAAGTTACAGATGGCCCAGATTGTTACCTATGGCACCATGGCCGCCAAAAGCAGTATCAAGGATGTAGGAAGGGTATTGCAGCTTACACCTAAGGAAACCGACAAATTGAGCAAAATGGTTCCCAATAACCTGACGCTCAAGGATATACTAAAAAAAGACGTCAAGTATTTTGCCTCCATCGATACACTAAAGCAGGAGGAACTGGCCAATATCCAACTGCTGCAGCAATTGGGTAAGGGTAACGATCTGGTGGCAGAAACGCTGAATACAGCCGTGCAACTGGAAGGTTCGGTGCGTTCTACGGGTGTGCATGCCTGCGGAGTCATCATCGCTCCCAATGACCTGACCAACTTCATTCCGGTAGCTACCTCTAAGGAATCACCCTATTTACTGGCACAATTTGATGTGAACTTGATTGAATCTGCAGGTTTGCTGAAAATGGACTTTTTAGGACTCAAAACCTTGTCCATCATCAAGGATGCCATCCGGATCATCAAAGAGCGGCATGGTATAGACATCGACCCAGATCAAATCCCGCTGGATGATGTAAAAACCTATGAACTTTACCAGCGAGGGGAAACAAACGGAACCTTCCAGTTTGAAAGTCCTGGGATGCAGAAATACCTGAAAGAGCTGAAACCTACACAGTTCGGTGATCTGATTGCCATGAACGCGCTGTATCGGCCAGGACCTTTGAAATACATCCCTGAGTTCATCCGCAGGAAGCTGGGCCTATCGCCCATTCGCTACGACTTAGCGGTGCAAGAAGAATTGCTGAAAGAAACCTATGGCATCACCGTATACCAGGAACAGGTGATGCTGCTTAGCCAGCGCCTGGCCGGCTTCTCCAAAGGAAAGGCCGACGAGTTGCGAAAGGCTATGGGTAAGAAGAAGAAAGAACTTATTGACAAGCTGAAACCAGAGTTTATTGAAGGTTGTGCAAAAAACGGCTTCGAACCTGCCATCTGCGAGAAAATATGGAGCGACTGGGAAGAATTTGCCTCTTACGCCTTCAATAAGTCGCATTCTACCTGCTACTCCGTGGTGGCCTTTCAAACTGCATACCTTAAGGCGAACTACTCCGCGGAATATATGGCGGCAGTGCTGGCCAACAACATGGGCGACATCAAAAAGGTTACCTTTTTTATGGAAGAATGCAGGCGCATGGGACTGAAAGTTTTGGGGCCTGATGTGAATGAAAGCAAGCTTGAATTTTCGGTGAACACGCAGGGAGAAATCCGCTTTGGCCTTGGTGCCATTAAAGGTGTTGGTCAATCGGCTGCTGAAGAATTGTTGGCGGAACGCGAACGCAACGGTAACTACAGCAGCATTTTTGACCTGTGCGCACGTGTGAACCTGAGGGCCGTGAATAAAAGGGCGCTGGAATCGATGGCTGTAGCCGGCTGCTTTGACTTCGACAACCGATATCACCGCGCCCACTATGTAAGAAAAGCCGCCGAACGAGAGGACAACGGCATTGAAATGGCCATCCGATACGGCACCCAGTTGCAAGCCCAAAAATTATCGTCCCAAAGTTCTTTGTTTGGCAGCGATAGCGCCTTTGAACTGACAGAGCCTAAACTGCCTCATGCCGACGCGTTCAGCCTGCTGGAAGAACTAAAGGAAGAACTGGAGGTAGTGGGTGTTTACATATCCAAACATCCACTGGATATCTACCGTTTCGAATACGAAGTGCTGAGCAGCGTTCCGCTGGCCGACCTGGAATCATTCACCGAAACAGAAAATTACCAGTTCAGCGTGGTGGGGATGGTTACTTCAAAAAGAGAACTGCTCACCAAAAAAGGTGAACCCTTCGGCATCTTCACCCTCGAAGATTACTCCGGTTCGTATGAATTCAGATTGTATAGCCGTGACTACATGAAGTTTAAGAATGTAATCGAAAAGGATTATTTCCTGTTTCTGAGAGGGAAAATATCCAAGAGCTGGGGCAAAGACGGTGCCCAGGATTTTTACCGCATGGTCATTGACAATATCGAACTTCTGAGCCAAACCAATACCAAGGTAATTCGAACACTGGTTGTTGAAACCGATGCCAAACAGGTAGATGAAGCACTACTGGATATGTTGCAATCTGCCTTAATTGACTTTGCCGGCAGCACTCCGATGCAAATTATTATCAAAGATGAAGAGTCGGCCTATGACGTAGAACTCATTTCGGAAAAAGGGGTGAACATCTGCGCAGAACTGAAGGAATTCCTGGATTCACTATCCCTGAAATACAAATTCCTTAAAAATTAGTATTGCGGGGGAAGCCTGGCTTCCTTAAGAATGATGAACCCCTAAACGGGTAACCAGGAGCTTATCGATACGTTGTCCGTCTTTATCAATGACCTCGAGGCGATAACCTTCAAAATCGAGGCAGTCTCCCACTTCAGGCAATGTTTCGGTTTTGTGGATGATCAACCCCGCAACCGTGGCAAAGCTGTCGTCCAGTTCATCTTCCATATCAATGTGGAAGTACTTCAGAAACTCCAGCACTGAATACTGACCATCCACCAGCCAACTGTGTTCATCGCGCTGAACAATCTGGTACTCGTCCTGATCGTGTTCGGTAGCTTCACCCACCAGAGCATCCATCACATCGTCCATTGTTACAATGCCCTGGGTGGTTCCGTATTCATCGAGCACTATTCCATAATGCATCTTCTTGGCCCGGAACAACTCCAACACCTTATAGGCATAGGTTGTTTCGGTTATGTACAGGGGTGTTTTGATAAAGTCCCTAACATTAAAATCTTTTGCTGAATCCTGTGTAAACAAATCCTTGAGCAGCACGATACCCAGCACATGGTCAATGTCGTCGTCTTCACACACCGGATACGCCGAGTGTTTTTCTTTGTTGATTTTGTCTCTTACCTGTTGCCAGTTATCGTTTACGTCAAAATATACAATGTCACTGCGGTGTGTAAAGAGGGTATTTACCTTACGGTCACCCAGTTCAAAAACGCGTTCTACAATGTTCTGTTCAATGTCTTGGATTTCGCCGCCTTCGGCACTTTCCTTAATGATGGATTTAATTTCTTCTTCAGAAACGCGACTGTCGGTAGTTTTACGAATGCCGAAAATGGAAAGCAGTGCATCGTTGGAGAACGTGAGCAGCCATACAAAAGGCATGGTAATCACCGAAAGGGCCTTCATGGGTCTGGCAATCCGGATGGCAATG
Source organism: Flavobacteriales bacterium (assembly GCA_947463095.1). GTDB lineage: Bacteria > Bacteroidota > Bacteroidia > NS11-12g > UBA955 > REEB481. The sequence goes on from CANHRE010000041.1 coordinate 10,804, forward strand.
GGTTCCGGGAAGGTCATGCCCAGGCGCTTGGGGAACAGTTCACCCAAAACAATGGACAAATAGGTGATAAAAACTACCAGGATTCCTACGGCCAGGCTTTCAGCGTAGGGTTTTAACGATTCAAAACCTGAGATAAAAACGGCTACATCATCCTTGAGGTTTTCACCGGAATACACACCCAAAAGGATGCCTATGAGGGTGATGCCTATTTGAACGGTTGATAGAAAACGGGTAGGCCTATCGGCCAGTTCCAGCGCGGCTTTTGCGCCAGAGCTTCCTTTTTTTCGCGCATTTTCAAGTTTGAACCTGCGCGAAGAAACCAGCGAAAGTTCTGACATGGCAAAAATGCCGTTCAGCAGCACCAACGCAATGATGATTATTATTTCCACGACAGGGTATTCAACTGTTCAAATCTATTCCAGACGGGAATAGGAATCAAGCGATACCCGGAATACCGCGATTTTCGAGGGTCGGGGTCATCCGGTAATTGGGGTAATTCACCTTTTTTCATCCTTTTCTGGAAATGGCACGCTCGGCGGCAGCAACAATATGGGGGGTATCCAGGCCGTATTTTACAAGCAACTCCTCAGGCTTTCCGCTTTCACCGAATGAATCCTGAACAGCCACCATCTCCATGGGCAGCGGAAGCTGTCTTGCAAGCAACTGAGCAATAGAATCACCCAGGCCACCATTCATCTGATGTTCTTCTGCACTCACCACACAGCGGGTTTTACGCGCACTCTCCAGCACCGCAGTTGCATCCAGAGGTTTAATGGTATGTATGTTGATGATTTCAGCGCTGATGCCTTTTTCAGCCAGGGCCAAACCCGCCTGGATGGCCTTCCATACCAAGTGACCGGTGGCGAAGATGCTCACATCGCTGCCTTCCTGAAGCAGCAGCGCTTTACCAATTTCAAAGGGCGCATCGGGAGCGGTAAAAATCGGCCACTTCGGCCTTCCAAAGCGCAGGTAAACAGGGCCGTGGTATTCGGCTATGGCCATGGTTGCAGCCTTAGTCTGGTTATAGTCGCAAGGATTAATCACCACCATACCGGGCAGCATTTTCATCAGTCCTATATCTTCAAGAATCTGATGGGTGGCACCGTCTTCTCCCAAGGTGAGCCCTGCGTGTGAAGCACATATTTTGACATTCTTGTCGGAGTAAGCAATACTCTGACGTATCTGGTCATAAACCCTGCCGGTGGAGAAATTGGCAAAGGTTCCTGTAAACGGAATCATACCCCCAACGGCCAGGCCTGCGGCCATGCCCATCATATTGGCTTCTGCAATACCCGCCTGAAAAAAGCGATGTGGAAATTCGTTCTTAAACGCATCCATCATCAGTGATCCCGTAAGGTCGGCACAAAGGCCCACCACTTTATTGTTTCTCCTGGCCGCTTCCAGCAAACCATCTCCAAATCCGGATCGGGTGTCTTTTTGCCCCAGAACTTCAAACTGCTTCATCAACGATGTGGTTTTTATAAAGAAATATTTACGGCAGTGCCAGTGTTAATCTTGAACGGCTTCTCGAAGGTATACACGGTGCGCGTTTCAGCCTTGTAGCGTCCGATAAGCTTGTATTCTCCCGGCTGCATAATCAATACTTGCCCCATCTTCATAGGGTCAATATCACATACCCATTCAACTTTGTTATTGGTCACGCGAAATACACCTGCCACCACTTCCCTGCCCACGGTAAGCTGCAACATGCCCGGACCAGGTATTTCTATGGTAAAGGTCTGGCTCTGTTTGATGGAGATGTTCTCCAGATAAATCCTCGGCGTAGTCAGTATTTCAATATCGTAAAAGCCTGTGAGGTAGCGCTTCTTGGTATTGAAATCCTGAAGGTTCGCTGTCTTCATGCTGCCGTGCTGGCGTATGATTGCACTCAGCCTGTCGTATTTGGTAACACCGCCAATTTTAAGGTGCAAATCACCTTGGGGAGTTTCCAGCGCAATGGCATTGTGCCTGCCCGGTATCACTTCCACATTGGTTCTGCTTACCGATGGTATGGTATGCGCGGTGATGTCGTACTTGCGCACTGGATCCAGGTAAATGGTATCAGGCACGCCTTTACCATTCATCGTATGAACATAATTCTCTACTACCTGTCCCGAAGTATGGTCATAGATGCTCAAGGGTACATTGGTTTCATAGGGCATTCCATTCACGTCCAGCAGGTTGACCTGGCAGGTGGTGTTGTTCAGCACCTGGCTCATAATTACGCCGAGGATTTTCTCGAACTCCTGTTCATTCTGGGCATTGAAGAAGCGTCCAACACAATTATATGCGGCCCTGAACTGCTCGCTGTTGGCGCCAATGCCAATAATGAACGGACGAAGGACTATGCCTTTCTTTTGCAAGGCTTCGCTTACCGCACAGGGATCTCCATCACATTCTTCCAGGCCGTCGGTAATCAGGATGATGATGTTTCGGCTTTTGTCCGCCGGGAAATCATTGGCTGATTCCAGCAGCGAATTGGCAATCAAGGTATAACCCAACGGCGTAATGGCGTTGAGTTTGGCAATCATTTCCTTATGGTTGTATGGTCTGAAAGGCACTTCCAGGCGGGTGTCCTTACAATCTTTACGGGTAATGGGAACAGTATGGCCAAACACGCGCAGCGCGAGCTCCAGGTTTTGCACCTGACGCAGGCTGTCCACCAATTTGGTCATCAGTTTTTTGGCAATGGTCATGCGATCGCTCTGATCCATCTGCGCCGACATAGAACCGGAACCGTCCAGTACAAACAGAATTCTTGTTTTGGGCGCCGGCTTGGGACTTCCCTGGGCATTCAGGCTGAATGCAGACAGGGCTGTAAGCAGAACGGCGGCAAAAGATTTGAGCGAAGGGTGCATAAGCAAGGTGTTGGATTAATAGTCGCCCAGCGGCGTTTCGGGAAGTTGCGCCATGGCCTTGGCAAACTGCTCTTCATTGGGCGCTTTTCCATGCCAGGCATGGGTACCGGTCATGAAGTCCACACCCATGCCCATCTCAGTTTTCATTAAAACCACAACAGGTTTCCCCTGATGCAACTTCGCCTGGGCTTGTGGAATCAACCGAAGGATATCGTCCATGTTGTTGCCATCCATATGCAGCACTTCCCAACCAAATGATGCAAACTTGCTGCCAAGATCGCCCAGACCCATTACTTCGTCTGTGCTACCGTCAATTTGCTGTTTGTTGTAATCTACCGTAACCAGCAGATTGTCAACTTTATTATGGGCTGCATACATCAGGGCTTCCCAAATCTGGCCTTCCTGCAATTCGCCGTCGCCAGTATTGCAATACACCAGGTTTTCATCCTGATTGAGTTTTTTTGATAAAGCTATACCCACAGCAACTGATAAACCCTGACCCAGTGAACCTGAGGCGATGCGGATTCCCGGCAAACCCTCATGCGTAGCGGGATGTCCTTGCAATCGGGTATTCAACTTGCGGAAGGTGGCCAGTTCGGAAACGGGAAAATATCCGCTGCGGGCCAAAACGCTGTAATACACAGGCGAAATATGCCCGTTGGACAGCACAAAAACATCTTCACCTTCGCCGCTCATAGAGAACTGGTGTGGATGATGTTTCAGGAAATGAAAAAATAAAGCGGTAAACCAGTCCGCGCATCCAAGAGAGCCACCGGGGTGACCGCTTTGAACTGCGTGGACCATGCGGATGATGTCGCGGCGCACCTGCCCGGCGGTCATCTTAAGTTCCTCAACGCTGGCCATTGATGACTGCAAATTTACCGTCATTTCACAAAGGCCACGCACAAGTTATGCCCAAGCCCGTAAATCAGCGATAATTCACCAACAGCCTGGCGCGATAGGCTTTTTGCTTTTTCCGCTCCGATGATTGAACATCGCTCACCTTTGGATAGGGTTCCAGGCTTTGCAGCGTGAACCGGTAGTTTCCGAAAACAGGCTGCACAGAATCCGGCAACATCCCTTCCGTTACCTGAATCGGTGTTCCGTTCACGTCAAGTCGAATGACTGCCCTGCCTGCCCAGAAACAATTCGCACCCTCCGGACAACGGCTGTCTTCTTCCACTGATTCAAAAAGTAGATTCAGAGATGTTCCATTTTGCGCATCCTGCACAATGGATTTGCCGCCATACCTAAGCGAAAAGGGCGCTCCGATGCCGCTATGTACCAGTTCTGTTGCGCAAGAAACTAGGAACAAGCTGATGCAGCATCCGATGAGTAATACGCTTTTCATTTTCCAAAGATAAACATGACCCGAAGAACGGCACAGCCAATTTGACAAGCGGGATGGCTAAAACCGCTGGCTCTTAAGTCATTTTGTCTATCTTTATGTGCGATGAAGGTTGCAAAACGTCAATATGTCGGCAATTCGTGAAATGGTTGTGGTTTTGAAATCGGAAGTTCAGTTAATTGATATATATGAATCTAAACAAGTTCACTGTTAAAGCCCAGGATACCCTGGCCAAGGCTCAGAACACGGCGTTGGAATATGGTCAGCAGGCCATAGAGAACGCTCATATCCTGCATGGTATGCTGGCCGAAGATGGCGAGCTGATGAACTTCCTTATTGGAAAAGTCGGCGCTAACCTGAAACGTATTGAAGAAACCAACCTGGCTCATATCAAAAGTCTTCCCAAAGTGGAGGGCGGACAGGTTTACCTCAGCCAGCCGGCCAACAACACCTTGGTACAGGCAGAAAAAGCCCTGCGCACCTTTGAAGACCAGTTCATCACCAATGAACATTTGTTGCTGGGCCTGTTGGAAGCGAAGGACAGCACAGGTACTATGCTGAAGGATGCCGGCCTGCGCCGCAGCGATCTGGAGAAGGCCATCCGCGAACTCCGAGGCGGACAAAAAGTGAGTTCTGAAACCCATGAACAGCAGTTCAACGCCTTGGGGAAATTCGCCATCAACCTAAATGAAATGGCCCGAACAGGTAAACTCGATCCGGTAATTGGCAGGGATGATGAAATCCGCAGGGTGCTGCAAATCTTGAGCCGCCGTACCAAAAACAACCCGGTGCTGATTGGCGAACCCGGAGTTGGAAAAACAGCCATCGCCGAAGGCCTCGCCCATCGTATTGTGAAAGGCGATGTTCCCGAAAACCTGAAAAGTAAGGTAATCTTCAGCCTGGATATGGGAGCCCTGATTGCCGGGGCCAAATACAAGGGTGAATTTGAGGAACGCCTGAAAAGTGTGATTAAAGAAGTTACCGGCAGCAATGGAGATGTGGTGCTTTTTATTGATGAAATCCACACCCTGGTGGGTGCCGGTCGCAGCGAAGGAGCGATGGACGCCGCCAATATATTGAAACCGGCCCTGGCACGCGGTGAACTGCGGGCCATCGGCGCCACCACGCTGGCAGAATACCAAAAATATATTGAAAACGATAAAGCGCTGGAACGCCGTTTCCAAAAGGTAATGGTGGAAGAGCCGGATACCCAGGACGCCATTTCGATACTGCGCGGACTAAAGGAACGCTACGAAATCCACCACAGAGTGCGCATCAAAGACGAGGCCATCATCAGCTCGGTGGAACTCTCCCAGCGCTACATCAGCGACCGCTTCCTTCCTGATAAGGCCATTGACCTGCTGGATGAAGCCGCCTCGAAGCTGCGTCTTGAAATGGATTCCGTGCCCGAAGAGCTGGACGAACTGAACCGCCGCATCATGCAGCTGGAAATTGAACGCGAAGCCATCAAACGGGAAAACGATGCGCCCAAAGTGGAACAGCTCAGTGTGGAAATCGCCAACCTGAACGAAGAACGCAACAGCATCAACGCCCATTGGCAGCGTGAAAAAGAGATGATGGATGGAATCCAACACCATAAGGCCCGCCTGGAAGATCTGAAGTTAGAGGCCGAGCAGGCCGAACGCAACGGCGACTATGGCAAGGTGGCGGAAATCCGCTACGGGCTGGTGCGCCAAACGGAAGAAGAACTTAAAAATCTGCAACAGCAACTGATTGAAATACAATCTGATAAGCCTATGGTGAAGCAGGAGGTGGACAGCGAAGACATTGCCGAAGTGGTAAGCCGCTGGACCGGTATTCCGGTGCAGCGCATGATGCAGAGCGAACGCGATAAATTACTACATCTGGAAGATGAACTGCACAAACGGGTCATCGGCCAGGAAGAAGCCATCAGCGCCATCGCCGATGCCGTGCGCCGCAGCCGTGCTGGCCTGCAGGATCCGAAAAAACCTATAGGCTCTTTCATCTTCCTGGGCACCACCGGCGTGGGTAAAACCGAACTGGCTAAAGCCCTGGCGGAGTTTCTGTTCAACAGCGACCAGGCCATGGTGCGCATTGACATGAGTGAATACCAGGAAAAGCATACCGTGAGCAGGCTGATTGGCGCACCTCCCGGCTATGTGGGTTATGAAGAAGGAGGGCAGCTTACCGAGGCAGTACGCCGCCGGCCTTATAGCGTGGTGTTGCTGGATGAAATAGAAAAAGCACATCCGGATGTGTTCAACATCCTGCTTCAGGTGCTGGACGACGGAAGGCTTACCGACAACAAAGGCCGCACTGCCAATTTCCGCAATACCATCATCATCATGACCAGCAATCTGGGCTCCGATATCATCCGCGAGCAGTTTGAACAGATTACCGATGAGAACCGGGAAGCGGTGATGGCCCGAACCAAGACCCAGGTATTCGAGTTGCTCAAGCAGGGTATCAGGCCCGAATTCCTGAACCGCATTGACGAGGTGATTATGTTTGAGCCATTGAACCGCGAGCATGTGCGCAGCATCGTGGAATTGCAGATGCAGCAGATTATTCGACAACTGGCCGAGATGGGCATACAGCTCAAGGCCACGGAAACTGCCCTCGACTGGCTGGCCCAGCTGGGTTACGACCCGCAGTTCGGCGCCCGACCGCTGAAGCGCGTGCTGCAAAAACGCGTCATGAACGAGCTGAGTAAGTCCATCCTTTCAGGTGCGGTGCACAAAGACAGCCACATCGAACTGGACTGCAAAGGCGCGGAGCTGGTGTTCCGGAATGGGTAATCAGGCTTTTTTCCTGCTGTCATGGTGAGTTTATCGAACCATGGTGAGTTTCTTGCCACCAATGATTTGCTGTATGGTTTCACTTCCCCAACGCTTCGCTACCGCCTGCCCCGTAAGCGCAGCGACAGGGGGGGCAAGCTGATACGGCTCCACTTCGTTTCGCCTACTCAGTGACCGGTCATTGAGTAGGCGACCGGGAGCAAGGCCTCGCGGTAGCCGTAGCGAAGCGAAGGTGTATCGAAATGCACCGGTATAGAATTCATTAATACTAAGGTTTCTTATTTCCGTTATGCTGCCGCACTTCCCCGCCGCTCGCTTAACTCGGGTGTCCACACTTCGATACGGCTCCACTTCGTTTCGCCTACTCAGTGACCGGTCATTGAGTCTACGACCGGGAGCAAGGCCTCGCGGTAGCCGTAGCGAAGCGAAGGTGTATCGAAATGCACCGGTGTAGAATTCACTAATACTAAGGTTTCTTATTTCCGTTTTGCCGCTGCACTTCCCCGCCGCTCGCTTAACTCTAGCGCCTGCCCCGTAAATGAGCGCAGCGAATGACAGGGGGGGCAAGCTGATACGCCTCGCCTTTCGGCGGGCTACTCAGTGACCGCAGGGAGGGAAACTACTGACCATTGAACGTCCCTCGACGGGTTCAGGATGACAGTTTTTTTAGCTTCAATTAAACTTGATCGTCTTCACGGGATTGAGTCTGCTGATCCAAGCTGCGGGAATGAACAGCACCAGGAGCACCAGCACAAAGGTTCCCAGGTTCACCAGGCCCACATGCAGGGGCAGCACTTCCACCAGCATGCGGTCCACATAATAGGTTTCGCGTGGCAACCGGATCAGGGCATAATGCTCCTGCAGGAAGCAGAATCCTAATCCGAACAGGTTGCCCAGAGCCAGTCCGCCGAGGATGATGAAGGCGGCATGGGTGAGGAAGATACGCCGGATGGGTCCGTTGGAAGCGCCAAATGCCTTGAGCAGTCCAATCATATTGGTGCGCTCCAGCAACAGAATCATCAGGGCGATGCACATATTGATGGAGGCCACCACCACCATCAGCACGATGATGATTTCCACATTGGTATCCAGATAACCCAGCCATTCAAAGATTTGCGGCTGTTGTTCAAAGATGTTCCAGGCGCGGAGTCCGGCGGGAATATGGGCGTGGATGTATTCTGTAGAACGGTTAAGCAGTTCGGGGTCGCGGTCCAGGAACTCCTGTTTGAGGCGTATTTCCCATTGCGTGATGACCTGTGGGTGGCGATATACCCGCTGCAGCAGGCTTAGCGAGGTGAAGGCCAGCAGCCGATCTTGCTCTTCCAGACCGGTTTCATAAATACCGCTGATGCGCGGCGCCACGGCGCTGGTAGTATTGTTCCCTGCGCTGTCTGCGCTGATGAACAAAACCCGGAGTTTGTCGCCGGGCTTCAGTTTGAGCCGTTTTGCCGTGTATCGGGAGATAAGCACCTCGGCCGCGCCTGCACTGTCTGTATGCTGCGGTAAACGGCCTTCCACCAGGGCTTCTTTCAGAAAAGACCAGTCGTAATTAACATCAACACCTTTCAGCACAATACCGTCCAAATCTTCGGCTCCTTTGATGATTCCCGGCTTCTGGGCCACCGCACTCACTTTTTCCACACGAGGCATCTTCCAGAGGCCCTCTTCTACCTTGGAATCGCGCAAAATGGGTACCTGTTCCAGGCTGTTGTTGTTGTTCAGGGCATTCACGGCCAGATGCCCGGTGAAGCCTGTCACCTTTTGCCTGATGCCATCGCGGAATCCGGTTACAGTGGCCAGAGAAATGAGCATCACCGCCACACTGAGGGCAACTCCTGCCGTTGCCAGGCGCACAATCAGTTTAGAAAACGATCTTTGCCTGCTCCAAATAAGCCTACGTGCGATAAAAAATGGCCAGTTCATGAGGTACTTGAATCCGTTCGGCAAATTTCTGCGTTCAAAGATGCACAATATTTGGCTCTGCGCAGGTTTTACGGCAGCGTTTGCTTCCCTTCACGCACAGCAAGCTGGCGGCCGAACCATCATGGTGCGCTATGGCAACAGTTTTTCTGAGCCCCTGCCGACCATCCGCACCGGCGCTGAGTGCACCGAGCGCTACATCCCTCAATTGCAAGGGAAAAAAGTTGGACTTCTGGTCAACCCCACTTCCCGCATCGGCAGCCGTCATCTGGTAGACACGCTGGTAGCTCTGGGTGTGCGTCCTGTGCGCATCTTCGCTCCCGAACACGGATTCAGGGGAGAGGCTGCCAACGGACAAAAGGTTAGCGGAGGAATAGATTCCCTTACCGGGCTGACCATCATTTCACTATATGGCAAGCACTACAAGCCCACACCGGAAGAGCTGGCCGGACTTGATGTGGTGGTGTTTGACATTCAGGATGTAGGTGTGCGGTTCTACACCTATCTGAGCACCCTGCATTACATGATGGAAGCCTGTGCGACGGCTAATATCCCTATGATGGTTCTGGATCGACCCAACCCCAACGGACATATTGTGGACGGACCGGTGCTTCAGCCTGCCTTCCGCAGCTTTGTGGGCATGCACCCCATACCGATGGTCCACGGCATGACGCTGGGCGAACTGGCCCGGATGATTAACGGTCAGCGCTGGCTCAGCACCAAGGATACCTGCCGCCTTACGGTGATTCCCATGGATCATTACCACCACAACCGCCGTTATACGCCTCCGGTAGCGCCTTCACCCAATCTGGCCACCCCTGAATCGGTGCGCCTCTACCCTTCCCTGGGCTGGTTTGAAGGAACGGTAATGAGCATGGGCCGCGGTACACCCTATCCTTTTGAACTCATCGGTGCGCCTTGGATGAAGGTAGGAAACCACAATTTCTCCCCGGTAGATATTCCCGGAAAAGCCATCAACCCGCCCTACAAGGGCCTTGCCTGCCGTGGGTTCCTGCTGCGCGACTTCGCCAACGGGTACATCGACAACATCAACTTCATTTACCTGGATTGGCTGCTGCTCAGCTATGGCGATTGCCCCAATAAAGCCGCTTTCTTCACGCCCTTCTTCGACAAACTGACGGGTGGAACAGGCTTGCGCGACATGGTGGCCGCAGGCAAGACTGCCGACGAAATCAGGGCTTCCTGGCAGAATGATTTAGATGCTTTTAGGAAGAATCGGGAACCTTATATGCTGTATTCCTGGACACCTGAAGCCGGGGTGATGGATTGAGGTGGTGATTCAAGCCCATGATTCAGCCGCTGCGGTTCCGGCTAAGTAACCCGTGGTCCAGGCGGCTTGGAAATTGAAGCCTCCGGTAATTCCGTCTATATCCAATACTTCACCGGCAAAATACAGTCCCGGATGGCGCTTGCTTTCCATACGGGCAGGATTGATTTCTTCTAAAGACACCCCGCCGGCCGTGACAAATTCTTCCTTAAAAGGACTTTTCCCCTGCACTTCAAAACGGTGGTTTAAAACGGTTTCCGCTATGCGGTTCTTGTCCTTCTTACCCAAACCAGCCATACAGGTATTTTCAGCAATGTCCAGAGCATGCAGCAGGTAGCCCCAGAAACGGGTGGGCATACCTTGAGGGTTCTGATTGTACACGCGCTTTTTAGGGTGTTCCCGGATGGTATGTTCCAGCCATTCGCGGAACTCCGCTTCGCTGCAGGGAATCAGCCGCGCATATAGGTTAAACCGATATCCGGTTGACGCCAGTTCCCTGGCCATCCAGGCCGAGCAGCGCAAAACAGCCGGGCCGCTGAGCCCCCAGTGTGTGATGAGCATGGGGCCGTTGAAGCTCTGTTTTTGTCCTTCCGCGCGGAGGCTCACCTCGGGGAGCGACAATCCGCTCAGGGCATGCAGGGCCGCGGTTTCGGTATGAAAAGTAAAGATGGATGGCAGCGGTGGAACAATGTTCAGTGTCAGGCCTTCCAGGAAATCGTACTGCGATAATTTGGGCAGCCCGCCCGACGCCACAATCACCTTGGACGCATGAATAGTTTGTCCCGAATCGATATGTACCAAAAATCCGCCGGGAACGGGCTCGATGCGCCGCA
>CANHRE010000042.1 GCA_947463095.1 Flavobacteriales bacterium
CGGCATCACTGCCCAATGCGTAAAGGGTATCTCCGGTAGAAGCCAGCTGCTTCGTAAAATTAGAAAAAGGATTTCCTATACCGCCCCAGTTGCTGCCGGTCCAAAAAGCTGTATTTCCTGTGATGGAAGCGCCAACCTTGTTGAATTCGCCTGCTATGTAGAGCCTGTTGCGGTGGATGAACAAGTCGCTGATCAACCCGTTGGTACCCTGGTCAATTCCAGAAGTGCCAATATAGCTCCAGGAGCTGCCGTTGTATTTAGTGATGTTGGAAGCGGATTGTCCCTGCGCCTGGTCGAATAAACCAGCCACCACCAGTTCATTCTGGTACACGGTCATGTCCAGGATTCCGTAGTTCAGTGTTTGAATAGCGCCGTTGAGCACCTCCCACTTTTGGCTCAGGTTGTTCCAGCGATACAGGTGATTTACGGGGAAGGCACTTCGCGCATCTACTATGGTGCCGCCTGCATACAAGGTGCCGTTAAACCAGGCAATGGAGGTAAAGCGATAGCGCCCCTGGTCGGTGGTCACAACGGGCGGTGCACTCAGGCCAGGATAGTAGGTCCAGTGCAGGCCATTCCAATGTCCTACGCCATACTGTTCCTGAAAGACCGTGGTATCTTGCACGTATAACACGTACAAATCACCGTCATGCACACAGGTGGCTGCCGCCGTTCCGGGCAGGCCCTTGTCAAGCGGAGCTGCTACCTGAGCGTTCACGCTGCCCAGCCCGCAAAGCCCAAGCATCCCCGTGAACATCAAGTGCCGCATGAAACGCAATTTAGCGATATGTTGGTTCTTGTTCATCAGGGATTAGTAAATTCTATAATGCAGGTTGAACATGATGCCGCTGCTGCCGTTCTTGCCGATAAGCGCTGCACCCGATTTATATTGATTGGATAAAGATTGTTCCAGGCGGAATCCTGCGCCAACGCGCAATACCGGACTTAGCTGGCGGAAATAGTTCAGGCTGCCCAGGGCTGACCAGCGGGTATCGCGCATCCACGCATTGCTGTTGTTGTTCAGGGTCAGGTTTGAATAGTTGATATCCACGCCATTGCTTCCCAAAAGGAATGCGGCTGCGGCGCCGGCCTGAACCTGCACTCCGCCGCGTATACCCAGACGGTGTTCGTAGCCCAACTGCAGCGGAATGTGCAGAAATTGCATTTTGGATGTGCCGGAGTAACGCACCTGTTCGGGTGTGGGATCTATGAAATACCCTTCGATGAGTTTATTCCCGAATAAATCTGCCGTACCACCTCGGTAAGCAGGAATTTTGCTGATATCATAGTGGTAATCCTGGCGTCGGCCCTGTTCGGCATACCACAATCCGCTGTTGATGCGCAGACCTTTCCGCAGGCGCAGGGCTAGTTCCAGTCCGGCCTGTGTGGCCTGCAGCGGCGATTCCTGGTTGCGGCGGATGCCCAGATAATCTTCGTGCACATAATTAGACCAGGCCGATGCAAGGCGCAGCTGCAAACCCTGCAGGGAAGGATTCAAGACCAGGCCGAGGTCCAGCGCGGGGGCAGCAACACGATGGCGGTGCTTGATGTTGGCTTCAACATACACCGGCAGCGCACGCACAACACCTGCCAGCTTGCCTGACAGCGTTTCAATCCCTTTGCCGGACATACCAAAACCATGTGGCAAAGGGACTGAAATAACTGCAACTTCCTCCTGATCAGGAGCGCCGGTTTGAACATTTGAAAGTGGCGCGGGTTCCTGAGTGGGATGGGTGTATTGTTTAGACTCCGATAGTCTGAATGGAGTTTCGTGTTTTGGAGCCGGTTTTGGGGTCTGGCTTAGCCCGGTTTCCGGCTTAACAGCGGTAGGCGCTGATTCGGATTGCCTGAGTACTGCAGCGGTTTGCGAATCAGGAGCATGTGCAGCCCGGAAGTGCCAAAGCAGAGCGCCAGTGATCAGCAACGCCGCTGCTGTGCTGCTCCACCACCACATGGCCCTGCGCTTCTGACGGCGCTCCAGGGTAGCGGCAATACGTTCCCATGCGCCCTCAGGCGGCTGGGGACTGAAGCCGCCAAAGTGGCGCTCAAGCTGTGGGTCTATATGTGGGCCTTTTTGGCTCAATCCGGTTTTTTATTGTTGTTCATCAGGTTGCGAAGCAACACCCTGGCCCGGCTTAGCTGGCTTTTGGAGGCTCCTTCCGTCATACCTGTGAGTTCGCTGATTTCCCGGTGGGAGCGCTTTTCAATCGCATAGAGGTTCAGGATGATGCGGTACTTGTCGGGCAACATTTGAATGGCTGCCAGCACTTCATCTACCAAATAATCCGGTTCCGTGTCGGGAACGCTTTCCTCTTCAGCGATGTCGGTATCTTCGTTCAGGCTCAGCCATTCCCCGCGGCTCTTTTTGCGGCGGATGCGGCTGATGGCCTCGTTGACAAATACACGCGTCATCCAGGTTTCCAGAGAACTTTCTTTTTTGAAGCTGCCAATCACGGAGAAGAGTTTCACGAAACCATCATGCAGCAGGTCTTCCGCATCTTCGCGGCTGTCGCAGTAGCGCAGGCATACCCCGAACATGCGCGGGGCATGTTTGCGGAACAGTTCCTGTTGTGCTCTGCGGTCGCCTTTAATGCAACCCTGTATGATGTCTTCATCTCCTGTCAAGGCAGATTCATTTAATTGACGCAATATGCGTAAAAGGTTGCAAGGGAAATGAAAAATAGGGATAAGGGATAAGGGATAAGTGGTAAGTGGTAAGTGGTAAGTGGTAAGTTGACGATGCCGAACGGTGGTTTGAGCGCTGCACCATGACGTGCAGCAGTTTGGCAGCGGCGTTACTGGAAGAAAAGAATATAAGTATGAAGGGAGCTGGGTGCTAATTGCTACGGGAACCGGTTGGCAGCATCTTGTTTCCCTGTTGGGCATCAAGTAGCCGGACAATTCCTTTTTGCGTATTGTTGCAACCATAACCTTTTAAACCTTTTTCTTATGAGTGAAAACAAGTTGACACCGCAGGACGAACGCCGCATTAAGAAGGCATTTGTAAATAAGCGCTGGCCGGAAGTTGCCAGTACCATGAGCTGGAGCATCTTTAAGATCATGGCGGAATTTGTAGATGGCTACCAGTCGCTGGCCCGCATAGGTCCCTGTGTATCCATCTTCGGTTCGGCGCGTACCAAGCCCGATCACCCGCATTATGAAGTAGCCCGGAAAATAGCGTTCGGGCTCAGCCAGGCTGGCCTGGGAATCATCACCGGTGGCGGTCCTGGCATCATGGAAGCAGCCAACATGGGTGCTAAGGAAGCCGGCGGGAAGTCGGTAGGCCTCAACATTAACCTGCCCTTTGAACAAACACCAAATCCATACCAGGACCGCGACAAAACATTGATGTTCGACTATTTCTTCGTGCGCAAGGTGATGTTCATGAAGTACGCTCAGGGCTTTGTGGTGCTGCCCGGCGGCTTCGGCACCCTCGATGAGTTTTTCGAAGCACTTACCCTGGTGCAAACGGATAAAAAGGCAAAATTTCCCATTGTGCTGGTAGATAAAGCGTTTTGGGAACCACTGCTGAATTGGATAAACATGGTGCTGCTGGAAGAACATGGCTACATCAGCCCCGAAGACCTGTTCCTGTTTCGATTGGTTGATACGCCCGAAGAAGCGGTGGAAGTGGTGCTGGACTTCTACAGCAAATTCACCCTGCAGCCCAACTTCTGAGCCGCGAACCTTTCGGGGGTAGCGTTGTTTTTGTGGTATGAATTATTGCTTCCGTACCCTTCTTCTGTTTGTTGGGGCAGTTCTGGCTGCAGGCAGCCTGTCGGCGCAGAATACCGGTTCCATCTCAGGACAGGCGAGCGACAAGAATACGCAGCTTCCTCTGGAACAGGTTACCGTGGAGATTGAAGGCACCACCTTCAGCACCAAAACCGCCGGCGGCGGCAACTACCGCATCAGCGGCATCCTGCCGGGCAGCTATAATGTGCGTTTCACGTATAAAGGGTATCAGGAACTCACCCGTTACAACATTGTCATCACTTCCGGAAACGAGAACGTGGTGAATGCGGAACTGGAGCCCGAAGTAGTAGAGGTGCAAACCGTGACCATCCGCGGCACAAGGCGCAGCGCCAAAGCCGCTACCCTGGAAACACCCCTCAGCGTGCAAAGGCTCACCACCGAAGAAATTAAAAGCAATCCGGGTGGCAACTTCGACATCAGCCGGGTGATTCAATCTCTACCTGGTGTGGGTGGCACAGCCGGCAGTGTGGGTGGTTACCGCAACGACATCATCATTCGCGGCGGCGCACCAAATGAAAACGTGTTTTACTTGGATGGTATCGAGGTGCCCATCATCAACCACTTCGCCACCCAGGGCAGCGCCGGTGGCCCCAGCGGCATCCTCAACGTGAGCTTCATCGAAGACGTAAAGCTGAGCAGCTCCGCCTTTGATGCGCGCTTTGACAATGCGCTCAGCAGCGTGCTCGACTTTCGCCAGAAAAAAGGGAACGTAAACCGCCTGCAGGGAAATACCCGCCTCAGCGCCACCGAACTGTCCACCACGCTGGAAGGTCCGCTGGGAAACTCAAAAAATACTACCTTCCTGGCCAGCGTGCGCCGCAGCTACCTGCAGTTTCTCTTCCAGGCCATAGACCTGCCCATACGTCCCAACTACTGGGACTTCCAGTATAAAGTAACGCATCGCTTTTCTCCCAAAATGACGCTTACCGTACTCGGTATTGGCGCTATTGATGAGTTCAGTTTCGCCGCCCCGTCGGAATCCTCTCCGGAGAAGATTTATGTGCTGAACAGCAACCCGCTCATCAACCAATGGAACTATACGCAGGGAGCGGTGTTGCGACGCTCGGTGAAGAACGGCTATTGGAACCTGGCACTGAGTCGGAATATGCTCGACAACCGCCTGGATCGCTGGGAAGACAATCTGAATAAGTCGGAAGCCAACCGCTCGCTGAAGCTGCAAAGCCAGGAAGCCGAGAACAAGCTGCGCTTCGACATGAACAAAACCATCGGCCTCTGGAAATTCAGCTATGGAGGGGTCGTTCAGCTGGTGCGCTTCAGCAACAGTGGATTTGCGCGCATCCGCGCCGGCATCCGCGACACGGCAGGCAACCTGGTGCAGCCTGAAATCAGGGTACCCTTGAGCAGCGCGGTGAAGTTTTACCGCACGGGCGCGTTTGTTCAGGCCGGTCGCCGTTTTTTCTCCCGCCGTCTTGGCGTGAACCTGGGCCTCCGTGCAGATGGCAATACCTTTACGGGAGGAGGCATGAGGATGTGGGATCAACTGAGTCCCCGCCTGAGCGCGAGTCTGGTTCTGGCCTCCAGGCTGAACCTGAATGCCAGCATCGGACGGTACTACAAGATACCGCCTTACACCATCCTGGGCTTTACCAACGGAGCCGGAACCTACCTCAACAAAGACGCACGCTACATCCGCAGCGACCATTATGTTGCCGGACTGGAATACCTGCCGTCAGAAACGCGTCGGTTTACGCTGGAGGTCTTCAGCAAGCGCTATAACAACATCCCGGTGAGCCTGCGCGACGGCATCAGCCTAAGCAACAAAGGAGGTGATTTCAATGTGTTGGGAAATGAAGACATCAGCAGCAACGGAAAGGGCCGTACATGGGGCGTTGAGTTCTTCGCCCAGCAAAAGCTTACCAAACGCTTCTTCGGAATTCTGAGCTACACCTGGTTTCACAGCGAATACACCGGCGCCAGCTTCAAGTATGCATCCAGCGCATGGGACAGCCGGCACCTGCTGAGCCTTACCTGGGGGTATAAATTCAAGCGCAACTGGGAGCTGGGGCTGAAGTTCCGCTACCAGGGCGGGGCACCGTACACGCCTTTCGATATGGAGGCAAGTCGGCTCAACTACCTGAGTGTAGGAGAAGGCATCCTGGACTGGGGCCAATTGAACCAACAGCGCTTGAACGCCTTCCACTCCAGCGATGTGCGCATTGACAAGAAGTGGAATTTCAAGGGAAGCACCTTTGACCTGTTTCTGGACGTGAGCAACTGGTATGTGGCGCCCAATCCGGCATACCCGCAATACACCTTCCAGCGCACTGCGGATAACAGCGCCTTTGCTACCACAGACGGCAAGCCTGTGTCGGCAGATGGCTCCAACGCAATCCCGGTCATCTTGCAGAACAGCGACGCGGTGGTATTGCCCACCTTTGGTTTTATCTTCGAATTCTGAGCAGCGCTACCAAGGAAGGGGCAAAAGTCCTAACTTTGCACTGCAAATAACCGAAAGGTATTTGCCATGTCTTCAAGTTCTGAAAAACAGTTGTTCGAAGGGTTAACTTTCGATGATGTACTGGTGGTTCCCAGGTATTCTGAGGTGCTTCCCCGTGAAGCGGTAACTACCACCCCACTTACCCGCAAGCTTAATATCAATGTTCCTCTGGTGTCCGCCGCTATGGATACCGTTACCGAGAGCCGCATGGCTATTGCCATCGCGCGGGAAGGAGGCATTGGCATCATCCATAAGAACATGAGCATTGTGCGCCAGGCCGAGGAGGTGACCAAGGTGAAGCGCAGCGAGAGCGGCATGATCCAGGATCCGGTAATCCTGCATGCCGGGGCTACCCTGGGCGACGCCCTGGGTCTTATGAGGGAGCACCGCATTGGAGGCATCCCTATTGTGGATGAACACCGCAAGCTGGTGGGCATCATCACCAACCGCGACTTGCGCTTTGAAAAAGATGTAACGCGACTGGTTGCAGACGTGATGACCCGTGACAGGCTTGTTACTGCTCCGGAAAAGACCGATTTGAGCAAGGCCAAGGACATCATGCAGGAGTTCAAAATTGAGAAGCTTCCTATCGTTGATGCTCAAGGCGTGCTGAAGGGGCTGATTACCTTTAAAGATATTGAGAAGTTGCGCAACTACCCGCGCGCATGTAAAGACAGCCGGGGTCGTTTGATGGTAGGCGCGGCGGTAGGTGTTACTGCCGATACGCTGGAACGTGTAACGGCGTTGGTTCATGCAGGCGTTGACGTAGTTGCCGTGGATACAGCCCACGGGCACTCCCGCGGGGTGCTTGATGAGGTGAAGCGCATCAAGACGGCCTTCCCGGATGTGCAGATTATTGCAGGCAATGTGGCCACCGGAGAAGCTGCATTGGCACTGGCACAGGCCGGCGCTGATGCCGTGAAGGTGGGCGTTGGCCCTGGCAGCATCTGTACCACCCGTGTTATTGCCGGTATAGGAATGCCGCAGCTTACCGCAGTGATGCTGGCGGCCCAGGCGCTGAAAGGTACAGGCGTTCCTGTGATTGCCGATGGCGGCATACGCTACAGCGGCGACATCGTGAAAGCCCTGGTGGCCGGAGCTTCCTGCGTGATGGCAGGCAGCCTGTTTGCCGGAACAGAAGAAAGTCCGGGAGAAACAACCTTTTTCGAAGGCAGAAGGGTGAAAAGCTATCGCGGCATGGGCAGCATCGAAGCGATGAAAGAAGGCAGCAAAGACCGTTATTTCCAGGATGCCGAGGATGAAATTGCCAAACTCGTACCGGAAGGCATTGTGGGCAGCGTAGCCTATAAGGGAACCTTGGCAGAAGTATTGTATCAGCTTGTGGGCGGCTTGCGCGCCGGCATGGGCTACTGCGGCGCCTCCAGCATAGAAGAGTTGCAAACAGCCACTTTTGTGCGCATCACCAGCTCCGGTATCCGCGAAAGTCATCCCCACGACATCGCCATTACCCGCGAGGCTCCCAACTACAGCCGTTGATTTTGGGCTTCACCAAAATCTGTTTTATCACAATGCGGTTGCCACTGTAAGCGCAGCGTCGTAATTTTCCGCCCGAATGACGTGGGTTCAACCAATCTCGGAAGGTTTGCTGCAAGGGGTGGTGATCAACCTGTTGAGTTTTGGCCCATCTTTTTTCTCCCTCATCCATACGGGCATCAGGGATGGGAAGAAACACGGCATGCAAGTGGCTTTGGGCAACCTGCTCAGTGAGGCAACCGTAGCCATCGTATTGTTTTTCGGGTTCAAGGATGTGTTCCTCAACCCGATGTTTCAAATAGGCTTCTCAGCCCTGGCCGCCGCCGCCCTGTTGTTGATGGGGGTGCGTGCCATCGTTCATAAATACAATTCCTTTCTGCGCTCCATGAATACGCCACGCAGGGCGCGAACCAACATCCTGCGGGGCTATCTGCTTACCCTGATCAATCCCTTCGTGCTGGTGCTGTGGGTAAGCGTTATTGGTGCTGTGAGCCTACAATATACGGCCGCGCAGGAGCATGGGCAGTGGTTTGTGTTCATCAACATCCTGAGTATCCTGGGAGGTTTGCTGGGGATGGATGTGCTGAAGGTGTACCTTTCGCACCACATCGGACGCAACCTGAACCACCGAGTTACCTTTTTAATCAATCGCTATTTCGGGGTCATCCTCACCGGGATAGGCTTATATTTCTTCTATCACTTCATGCGCTTAATCGGTTTTATATAGCCCATGTTGCTCTTCGAACTGCTCACCGGGGAAACCATCAACAGGCTGCTGAATGTGGTGCTGGCACTGATCATGGGCGGCCTGGGATTAAGCTTAACGCGGGAAGATTTTAAGCATTTATATGCGCGGCCCCGCGCCCTCAGCGTAGGGTTGGCGGCACAACTGCTCCTGCTTCCACTGATTGCCTATACATTGGTGCAGACCGGCAACCTTAGCCCCGGCATGAAGGTGGGTATCATGATTTTATCTGTTTGTCCCGGCGGTATAACCAGCAACCTCATCAGTTATTTCCTGAAAGGGAATGTGGCCCTGGCCATTAGCCTTACTGTAGCCAATGCAGTGCTGACGCTGCTCAGCATCCCCGTGCTGGTAAATCTGTTCCTGGTGCACTTTATGCAGGATGGGAAGGTGTTTCAGTTGCCCTTCTGGGAGGTGATGTATGAAATTACCGTTGTGACGGTATTGCCGGCCAGCCTGGGTTTTATGCTCCGGTCGCGGCTTCCGTTGCTGGCGGTTAAAATAGAGAAGCCCATGAACCAGGTTAGCACGGCATTGCTGGCCCTGGTGTTTATGCTGAAAATATTCAGCAAGGAAGATTCCGGAGGCGCCGGCCTCAGCTGGGGCGATGTGGAAGCCCTGATGCCTTTTGTGATGTTGCTCAACTTTCTGAGCATGTTTGCAGGGTTCTTCGCCGGTACTTTGTTCGGCCTCCCCTTTAAGGATAAAATTACCATCTCGGTGGAAGTAGGATTGCATAATACAGCGCTGGCGTTGCTGATAGCCGGGAACATCCTGCACAACCACGAAATGGAGAAACCGGCGCTTGTTTATGCCATGAGCTCATTCTTCATCACCTTCGCTGTGGCCTGGCTGCTGGGCCGCATCAACAAGGCAATGATTCAAAGCAGGCGAAAAACGGAATCCGGAACCAGGTAACGCACGCTGTGACCCTGGTCCATGCGTTCACGGATGTACGTAGCAGAAATATCCAGATACGGCGCATCAAACCATCGCACCTGTTCAGTGTTGTCCAGCATGTTGCGTGCATGTTCGTAGCCTGCACGGCGGTACACCAGCATGTTGAAGGTTTGCAGGAAACCTGCATCCTTCCAGCGCGGCAGGCTGTTCAGGCTGTCTGAACCCATAATCAGGCTGAAGTGGCATTCGGGGTTTTGTTCCAGCAGGTGCCGCAGGGTATGGGCCGTATAACTGGGCCGGGGAAGCCTGAACTCCAGATCGCAAAGGTGAAAGGCGTCATTGCCCGAAAGCGCGGCACCGGCCAATTTCAGCCTGAATAGTTCATCCCATAACTGATCCTGTGCCTTGAAGGGATTATGCGGAGAAACCACAAACCACACTTCGTCGAGGCCGGCTTCCTCAAGCATATACTGAGCAACAATCAAATGACCGTTGTGGATGGGGTTGAAGGAACCGAAGAAAAGGCCTACCTGTTTCATGGATTGTACAGAAAACCATCAACTAACGCTTCGCAGCGGCGGAAGGTTTCCTGCAAATCGTCATTCACCACGGTAACATCGTATTTGCTGGCAAATTGAAGTTCAAACGTGGCTTTCTCCAGGCGTTCGCGCAGCTGGTGTTCCACTTCGGTACTGCGTTTGCGCAGGCGTTCCATCAGCACATCTATGCTGGGAGGGCGCAGGAATACGGAAAGTGCGTCTGCGCCGAAATGCTGCTTCAGGTTTACTCCGCCCACCACATCTACGTCGAACAGCACCGCCCGTCCTTCGCTCCAGAGCCTTGACACTTCGCTGTGTAAGGTGCCATAAAGGATGCCCTGATAAACTTCTTCAAACTCAAGAAAGGCTCCTTCTTTAATCTTTTCGCGGAAATCCGATTCTTCCAGGAAGTAATATTCCCTTCCGTTCACCTCACCGGCGCGGGGCTTGCGGGTGGTAGCTGATATGGAAAATCCCAGCTGATTGCCCCGCACCTCAAGCAGGTGTTTCACCACGGTGGTTTTTCCCGATCCCGATGGGGCAGAGAAAATGATGACCTTGTTCAACAGCCTTTATTCTTTAATGAGCCTGGTTCTTTGCACCGTGCTTCCTTCACGGGCTTCAAGGAGGTAGTTTCCTGCCGCAAGTGCTTGAAGGTTCAGCAACAGTACAGGTCCTTCGGAAGCTTTAAATACGCGCGTCCAAACCTGTCTTCCGCTTATGTCCATCACGCTTACCTGCACATCTGCACTGGGGATTCGGTCGGTAATGTCCAGCAGGAAGTTACCCCTGGATGGGTTGGGATACAGGCGCAGTCCCTGAGGTGAAGCTTGCTCACTGCGGTTTAGCGTGCTGCCTACGGTGAAGCTTTTTACGATGTCAGTTCCGAAGTCGGTATTGAAGTTCTGAACCAATCCGCCGGAATAGCCGTTGCGCAGGGAGATAATGCCCGCGCCGTCGGCGGTATTAGCCCACCAGTTCAGCCCGTCTTCATTCAGGGGCATGCTGGAAGGAGGTGTTCCGCGGTCGTCGAAGATGAAGGTGAAGCAGCCGTTGTAAAGCTGCACCGTATCGCGGTAGATGAATTGTGTTTTTTCAAAGCCGCTCTTGGCATAAATTACGTTGTTGTTGGCATCCAGGATTCGGTAAGCGTTTTCCGTAGGCGCATTGTTGGTTTTAAAATAGATGATGAGCCTGTCGGGATATACCGGGGGATAGCTGATGTTGGACCAGGCCTGGTTGTCCAGGGGGTATTCATCGGCTTTTCCGTTGGGCTGGTCGCAGCTAACCTCAAACATTTTGGGGTTGCTACCCCAGGCGAAGAAACGGGGCAGGTAAACGGTATCTGATGCGCCATGAGGCAGGTTACCTGTCCAGCTGTAGCTGGAACGGGCATTACCGCGGGTGCCATAGCTGATGTTTAGGCTGGTGAGTGGCTGCGCACCCATGTTGCGGATGACCACCACAGGTTCTCCGCAAATGGGATTGAATCGCCCGTATTCCTTTTCTGTGCTTGGGGAAAGGATATCCCAGAGTGCTGCATCATGTTGTTTGGCGATGGGACCCATTTCGGATACATAGGCGGTGATGCTGTAATTGCCGCCTCCACCCAAGGTGGCTGCATAGGATTCCATGTTCAGCTTAAAGGCTTTTTCGCCGGGCTGGATGCCTTCTACGGCTACCTGATGCTCGCGCACCGGGGCGCCTGGGCACCAGCCTGCGCGGTCATAGAGCCAGGTTCCGGCTTGCGGAAACAGCGGGTTGGAGCCGCAATCTTCATTCCACACGTATGACTGGCTGATGTTGCTGCCGTCTAGCAACAAGGTTCGGCGCTTGGCACAAAACTCGGAGCAGTTTTCGGTTTTATCCATTCCATGACCTGTCTGGATGATTTTGAATTTCAGTGCCGAAGCATTGGCGGCAGGGGTAAATTTCTTTTCAGGAACAGCCTTGTCAAAAGCCGCATCATCGCCATAAGGGGCGCCAACCTGATACAGTTGCTTCAGGTCATAGACAGGACGAATGGGGTCACCCTGTATGCAGGTGAAGTTGAGGTTAATCCTCCATCCTCGGTCGGTATTTCCTTCATATCCGGTGTGTTCGTAGATGACCTCAATGCTGTCGCGCAGCAGGTAAGCATAATCCGTAAGGTCAATCCGCCATTTGAAGTTCCAGCCTTGAGAGGCATCCCAGTAAAAGCCGTAAGGGGTGATGTAACGGGCAATTTCCCAGCCCAGGCTGTCGCGCTTGTTGCCGCGACGCTTGCCAATAAGAATGCGGTTGATATAATCCCACTCGCCGCACTTCAGGCCGGGCGCACATTCAAAGGTTAAGTCAAGATAAACCTTGCGCACGCCAACGCCTTCCGCAGGAAATACACCCCATCCGCTGTAGCGGGTGTTGCCTGCCGCAGGATTGGTTTTGATGACCACCTTGTTATGGGTGGTTATCTTCAGCGTATCGCCATTTTTAGCTGCAACGGCGCCGATGCTCATCAGCATCGTAAAAAAACAGGTAAGGAATAACTTCATAGGTTTCACTGAAACTACAAACCTAATAAAAACGCAAAGAGAGGGCGGCATTTTCGCCAGGGTTTTTATCTTTGCACCCCGTTTCGGGCTCTTAGCTCAGTAGGTTAGAGCAGCAGACTCATAATCTGCGGGTCGCTGGTTCGAGCCCAGCAGGGCCCACAAAGTGTAAAAAACCGCAGTATTTCTCTTTGAAGTGCTGCGGTTTTTTTATACTGTCACGGGGTCATCAGAAAGCATCTGTTGCCGTCTGCCTTTGGTTTATAGCACCTGAAACCACGTTCTTTGCGCAAATTTTAAGAACCAGTTGACGCAATGAACAAAATCAAAGTTGCCAATCCCGTCGTTGAAATGGACGGGGACGAAATGACCAGAATTATCTGGAGGTTCATCAAAGACAAATTAATTCTTCCTTATCTGGATGTGGACATTCGCTACTACGATCTGGGCATGGAGCACCGCGATGCCACCAACGACCAAGTTACCGTTGATGCCGCCGAAGCCGTGAAGCAGTTTAATGTGGGCATCAAGTGTGCCACCATCACCCCCGACGAGGCCAGGGTGAAGGAGTTTAACCTGAAACAGATGTGGAAGAGCCCCAACGGAACCATCCGCAACATCCTGGATGGAACAGTATTTCGCGAGCCCATTGTGTGCAAAAATGTTCCCCGCCTGGTGCCCAATTGGACTGCACCCATCTGCATCGGTCGCCACGCGTTCGGTGATCAGTACCGCGCCACCGATTTTGTTACCAAGGGCAAGGGAAAGCTCACGGTGAAGTTTGAAGGAGAGGACGGCACCGTGCAGGAATTTGAAGTGTACAACTTCAAAGGTGACGGCGTGGCCCTGGCAATGTACAATACCGACGAAAGCATCCGCGGCTTTGCTCAGAGTTGCTTTAACATGGCGCTCACCAAAGGCTGGCCCTTATATCTTTCTACGAAAAACACCATCCTTAAAAAATATGATGGCCGCTTTAAGGATATTTTCGAAGAGGTATATCAGGCTGAGTTCAAAGCCCGCTTTGACGCTGCCGGAATTACCTATGAACACCGTCTTATCGACGATATGGTGGCCAGCGCGCTGAAGTGGAACGGCAACTTCGTATGGGCCTGTAAAAACTACGACGGCGACGTGCAAAGCGATACCGTGGCACAGGGATTTGGTTCCCTTGGCCTGATGACCAGCGTATTGATTACGCCCGATGGAAAAACCGTTGAAGCAGAAGCAGCTCATGGTACTGTTACCCGACACTACCGCATGCACCAGCAAGGTAAAAAAACCAGCACCAACCCCATTGCCAGCATCTTCGCCTGGACCCGTGGACTGGAGCACCGGGGCAAGCTAGACGGCAATGAAGCGCTGATTAACTTCTGCAAAACCCTGGAACAGGTTTGTATTGATGTAGTAGAAAGCGGCCGCATGACCAAAGACCTGGCTGTGTGCATCTATGGCAACGACGTGCGCAACGATCAGTACCTTTATACTGAAGACTTCCTGGAAGCGCTCAATAACGAACTGAACAGCAGACTGGTCAACAACTGACCGGAATAAAACTTATGGAAGCAGCCCCGCAGCAATGTGGGGCTGTTTTTGTTTGGCACAACCTTTGAATGCTCACACCTTAGGAGGGTTAAACCATGAAAAGGCTGTTGATGTTTATTTTGATGATTCTTTGCGCCCGCATGGCGGTGGCACAGCAGGTTAACCACGGACTTGCAGATTATCAGTTGCGTTTGCAGCCCAATCCCGCCAGTCGTTATGTCGAAGTGCATTTTGTTGTGCCAGCAGGTATGGCTTCCATAGCGCTTTTTAATGTGCTCGGGCAAAAGGTGAAGCCTGTAATGCAGGTGTATAGCGAGGGCGATGAAACCAGTATTCCCCTTGATTTAAACGGATTGCCACACGGCGTTTATCTGGTGCGTGTGCAATACGCCGGACAAGCCGCCATTCGACGCCTTACCATCCAGTAAAACACGCTTTATCAGAATTTAAACCACCGTAAACACAAAGTTTTACAGGCGGTTTTTTTGTGGTTTGTTTCAAATTAGGTTATTTAGCGTCTTCTTCATGAATCAGACGCAATCCGGAAGCGATAAGATGAAAGTGATCCGAAAAAACCGTGCCTCCGCCGGAATGGTTACCCTGGCCTTAGCTGGCCTGGCTCTTACCGCCCTGCTAACTCAATCCTTTGCATGCGGTGCCAGCATGAAAGTAGCCAAAGAATCTTACCAACGCAAAATGTACCGGCAGGCTGCCGACCAGTTTGTGTCTGTAGCCTCAGCTAAAAAATCAGGTAAAGAAACCAAACAGGAAGCCACCTTGCTGGCTGCAGAAAGTTACCGCATGGCCAACCAGTATGAGATGGCCCGCAAATGGTATGAAAGAGCCCTGCGTAAAGAACCCAAAAATACCAGAGCACTGCTCATGTCTGGCATCATCCTTCAAAAACAGGAGAAATACCGCGAAGCCATGGACATGTTCGACAAGTATTTGCAGGAAGTGCCCGGCGATTCAATGGCCCTACGCAAGAAAATAGGCTGCGAACTGGCCTTGCGCTGGACCCCCGATTCCTCCCGCTACAAAGTATCGGAGTTCAAAATTGCCAATACCCGCCAAAGCGATTATGCCCCCATGATTGCTTCTAAGAACGATAACCTGATGTACATAACCACCGACCGTGAAGGCGGAGTTTCTAAGCGTATGTACGGATGGACCGGCGACTGGTATACCGATATCTGGATGCTGGAGTTGAAAGGTAAAAAAGATAAAGCCAAATGGAATAAGCCTGTCCTGATTAATGGCGCCAATACCAAATACAATGACGGCGTGGTGAATTTCAATACCAACTTCCAGACCATGTATTTCACGCAGTGCAATGGTGCCAGTGGCAAAGAACGTCAGTGTAAAATTTATTCCACCCAGAAAGTTGGCGACGGCTGGGGTGAACCTGTCCTGATGCCCTTTTGCACAGACAGCTTTAACTACGGCCACCCCGGTCTTACCGAAGATGGCAACAAAATGTATTTTGCCAGCGACCGTCCGGGGGGCTTCGGCGGATATGATGTCTGGGTGAGCGACTATACCAAGCGCGGTAAGACCTGGAGCGTACCCACCAACCTTGGCTCGCAAATCAATACAGAATCCAATGAGATGTATCCTTACTGGAACAAGCACGAAAATGAGTTGCTGTTCAGTTCCAACGGCCTGCCCGGCATGGGTGGCCTGGATATCTTCCGCGCTAAGCCTACCGAAAGCGTTGTGGCCTGGGAAGAAGTAGAAAACCTGAAGGAACCCATCAACAGCGGGGGCGATGACTTCGGCATCACCTTCGATGAGAAAAAGTCTACCCACGGCTTCTTTAGCTCCAACCGCAGCGAAGGCGGCAAAAAGAGCGACGATAACATCTATGAGTTTACCGTAGAGCCGCTGGTATTTACCCTGAGCGGTATTGTGACCGACTGCGATACCAAACTTCCCCTGAAAAATGCCACCGTAGTCATCATTAACGACCGCGATACCAGCAAGATGCGCATCAAAACTGATGAGATGGGCTATTATAAGGTGGATCTGAAGGTGCAAACTTCTTATGAGGTACAGGCTGTTTACCCGGAGAAATACTATTTTGAATCAGGCAGGCCCGTGCAGAAAACCACCCGTGGCCTTAAGCGCAGCGCTGACCTGAAACAGGATTTCTGCCTGCGCAACCCGCTCACCACCATCATCGTACTTCCCATCTACTACGACTTGGACAAGGCCATCATCCGTCCTGATGCACAGCGCATCCTGGATGAGTTTGCCGACAATGTGATGAAGAAATATCCCAAACTCACCATCGAGTTGGGATCTCATACAGACTGCCGCGCCACTGCCGATTACAACGTAAACCTGTCAAATCGCCGCGCTGACAGTGCGGTAGCCTATCTGCTTAAAAAAGGTATTGATCAGCGCCGCATGGTGTTTAAGGGCTATGGCGAAACAGAACTGATGAACGACTGTAAGTGCGAAGGCACCGCAGTTACAGGCATGACCCGCTATCGCGGCCGAGACCCCAAGCTGGGCCTGGATTCTACCCGCAAGCTGATTGTAGAAGAAATTAACGGAAGCTTTGTTTCCAGATACGAAGAGTACAAGCCTTCTGAAATCAAAGTGGTTAATGGCGTGAAGTATGTTCCCTGCGACGAGTTTCAGCATCAGCAAAACCGCCGTACCACCATCAAGTTCACCAGCACCGAGTTTGACCCCAATGTGAAGGTGGCACCTTCCGGCGACCTGAATAATGCGAACAAAGGCACCGAGACTAAAGACAGTATAAAGCCTCAGGCTCCTGCCGGTCCGGTGTTAGATGAAAGCAATGCAACACGGGTAAAGATTTCCACCGAAGGGAATCGTAAATACATCAATAGCATGGTGAACGACAAAGAGCCGGTGAAGTGGAATTTCGACCTGGTAGGTCGCACCACGGCCGTGCCAGAGGATGTTGTTAAATCATGGTACGATCAGAAACTCATCACGAAGGCCGATTTCCTGGATGGCGACAAGGTGCAGCTGAAAGACGGAACCAAGTTGCCCAGCAAGGTGTTTGAACTGAAGAAGGTGGAAATTGCCGGATACACGATGGAATTGGTGAAAATCACCATCTCCGACAAAGTGGAATTCCCCACCCTGGGCAAAAGCGCTTTCAAAGACTTCAAACCTGAATCTTACGAGAAAGATGGCACCCTGGTGCTGATTCCCAAGAAGGTGAAAAAGCCTGCTGAATCAAAGCCAACGGAATAAACAAGAACAAGAGCATATAGGAAAGGAGGCTTCGGCCTCCTTTTTTTATGCCCGGCGTGTACCTTTGAGGTGTGGATCAGGATAAATACGCGTTAAGGGGCGTTTCTTCTCAAAAAGAAGACGTACACAAGGCCATTGCCTCTTTGGACAAAGGGCTTTATCCGGCAGCCTTCTGCAAGGTAATTCCTGACTTTCTGGGCAATGACCCTGACAGCTGTGCCGTGGTGCATGCCGATGGGGCGGGTACAAAAAGTTCCCTAGCCTATATGTATTGGCGGGAAACCGGTGATTTATCCGTTTGGCATGGCATCGCGCAGGACGCCATCGTGATGAACACCGACGACCTGCTCTGCGTGGGTATTTATGACGGCATGCTGCTCAGCAGCACCATAGGCCGCAATAAACACCTGATCCCCGGTGATGTAATCAGTGCCATCATTGAAGGTACCGAACAATTTTGCGCGAATATGCGCGATCAGGGCATTGGCATTCATACCACCGGAGGAGAAACAGCCGACCTGGGTGATGTTGTGCGCACAGTAGTGGTGGACAGCACCCTGGTGGCCCGCGTTCCGCGCAAACAGATCATCAGCACGGAAGGCATACGTCCCGGCCTGTGTATCGTTGGCCTGGCCAGCTATGGTAAGGCCAGCTATGAGCAGGAATACAACGGCGGCATGGGCAGCAACGGCCTGACCAGCGCCAGGCACGATGTGTTCAGCAGCATCTACCGCGAACGTTATCCCGAAAGCTACGACCCGCTCACCCCCGAACAGGTGGTGTACAGCGGTACACGCCTGCTCAATGACCCCGTTGCCGATACTCCGCTGGATGCAGGTAAGCTGGTGCTTTCCCCCACACGTACCTACGCACCTGTGATGCGCGAAGTGCTGCGTGAACTGGCTCCGGTCATCGGAGGCATCATCCATTGCAGCGGCGGTGGACAAACCAAAATACTGCACTTCCTGAAAGAAGGACTGGTGGTGAAAGATCAACTGCTGCCCATCCCGCCCCTGTTCAACCTAATTCAGCAGGAAAGCGGAACGACATGGAAAGAGATGTTCCGCGTGTTCAATATGGGCCATCGTATGGAACTATATCTTCCGGAAGCCTATGCCAACCAGGTAATCAGCATCGCGCAGAGCTTCGGTGTTGACGCGGGCATCATCGGCAGGGTGGAACCTTCAGAAAAGCCGGGCTTAAGCATACGCGGCGACTTCGGAATCTTAAACTACTCATGAAAAAACGGCTCTTCCTGTCCTTTTCCTGCTTCTGCCTGCTTTCCGTTCAGGCACAGATCAACGAGGATTTTAACGACGGTGACTGGACCAACGGTGTATCATGGAATGCCTCTTCCGCTGATTGGGCCGTGGAGAATGCGGTGCTTCGCTCTGCCAATACCATAGACCAGTCAGAGTTTCAGATATACACAGCCTCTACGCGCTTAAAAAACACCCAGTGGATGCTCTGGCTGAACCTGAAATTCAATACCTCTTCAGCCAACTATACGGATGTATTTCTCTCCGCCGACAGCGCACCGTCCAAAGCGAAAAACGGCTATTACGTGCGGATTGGGAATACCAAGGATGAGGTGAGCCTATACCGACTCTTGAATGGCAGCGCCACGGAAATCATCAGTGGATTGGATGGCCTGCTCAATACGTCCGACAATACCCTCCGGGTGCGGGTTACCTGTTCCGGTAATTACCTGTGGAGCCTGGAATATGCTTCGGGAGGCGCAGCAGCGTATGTGGTTGCCGGAACAGCTGGGGACAGCGCTGTGCGCACCTCAAAATGGACCGGCCTGCGCGTGAAACAATCCACCACCAGCTTCCACAAAAGACATTATTTTGATGACTTCTACTGCGGCGACCCCATCCTGGATCTGACGCCGCCGTCTATTGTCCGTGCGGTATTCATCGCTCCGAATCAGGTAAGGCTGGATTTCAGTGAACCCATACGCAGCCTGCTGCCTTCCGATACCATGTTTTTTAGCCTGAATGGCTTTGGCCGTCCGGAATTGCTGACTACCGCTGCCGACGGTATGAGCGCAGTATTGCGTTTTGCTGCGTTGAGCGGTGTTGTTCAGCGTTACACCCTTCAGGCGTCCACCTTCAGGGATTTAGCCGGAAATGCCAACACGGGGCAGCTTATTGATTTTCTGGGCGGTATTCCTGCTGCTCCGCTGCCGGGAAAACTCATCATCACAGAGTTGATGGCCGACCCCGATCCGGTGGTAGCCTCCTTGCCTGTAGCAGAATATGTAGAACTGCAGAATACATCTTCAGCCTACATCACCTTGCGTGGGGTGCGCTTTTCCGATCCAAGCAGCAGCGTGGCCCTGCCCGACAGCTGGCTGGGACCCGGTGAACGCATCATCCTGTGTGAGGCAAGTCAGGCGAATCTGTTAAAAAGCTACGGGAGGGTCATTGGCTTGAATGCCTGGCCTTCTCTGAACAACAGCGGCGATCTTTTGTACCTGCGCGATGCCGGAGGGTTTTGGCTTCACGAGGTGCGCTATGACGCGGCTTCCTACGGCAGCAATGCTAAGGCGGCAGGTGGCTGGGCTCTGGAAATGACCGACCCGCTGAATCCTTGCGACCCGGCCAACTGGAAAGCCAGCCGAAGCCCCCAGGGTGGTACGCCCGGTGCACTGAACTCCACAAATGGCACGAATCCCGACCGGGTGAAACCGCTGCTGGCAGAAGTGTATCCCGAGGATCCATTTTTGCTGCGCATACGCTTCAATGAGCTTCCCGATAGCGGCACCCTGAAGCCCGGACGATTCAGGGTGGGAATAGATACAGCCCTGGCGGTTTATGCCGGTGCCGACCGTTCTGAGTACAAGCTCAACTTCCTTAATGCTTTTCAATTGGGACAGCGCTATTCGCTTCAGACAGAAGCGGTGGCCGATTGCGCCGGAAATGTCATGGATCGCAAGGCCTATCCCTTTATGCTGCCGGAACATCAACCCGACTCGGGAGAAATCATCATCAACGAGGTGCTGTTCGACCCTTATGTGGGGGGGGAGGATGTTGTAGAGCTGTATAACCGAGGCACGCGATGTCTGGATTTGCGCGATATGCGCCTGGCCAATGCATCAACAGCGTTTATCCCCGGAGAGGTGCTGCCGCTCAGCGACAAGGGCCGGATTTTATTACCGGGGCAGTATGTGGCACTGAGCGTAAATACGAATTTCCTGAAGCAGCGTTATCCCCGCAATGGCGGCGATAGCGCTTTATGCGCTGTGGAGCAGCTGCCGGCGTATGACAATGACGAAGGTGCGGTGATGCTGTTCAGTTCCGGCGGCAAGGAATTGGACCGGATGGCGTACCGCGATGACCAGCATTTCAGCCTTATTAACGACAGGGAAGGGGTCAGCCTGGAGCGCATCCGTGCGGATGTTGCCGGCGCTGAATCCGGAAACTGGCAGAGCGCGGCGCAGGAGGCTGGCTGGGCCACACCGGGGCTGACGAACAGTCAGGCGGAGGCAGGGATTACGGCTGAAGGTGTGTTTCAGACCGACCGGGCGTATTTCTCTCCCGATATGGATGGAGTAGAGGATGTGGTGAGCCTGTTGTATCGATTCAATGGTCCTGGTTATGTGCTAACGCTAACCGTGTATGATGAAGAAGGTAAGCTGGTGCGCAGGCTGAGCCGTAACCTGTATGCGGGCATGAGCGGTGTGCTGAAATGGGATGGCGTGCGCGACGATGGAGCCCGCGCTGCCGCAGGCAATTACATCCTGCATGCGGAGGCCTTTTCCGACCGTGGACAGGTGGTGTCGAAGAAGTTGCTGGTGGCGTTGTTGTTGAGGAATTGAGCGCTGTTAAAGCACTTGTCATGGGGAGTGTGTCGAACTACGAACCATAGGGGGGGAGTTCCACACGCTCCCCCACAGTTCATTGCTAACGCAATTCAGTGGGGGCAGGCACTACCACGCGAAGCGAGCGGCGGGGAAGTGTACCCTTCGGTCACTGAGTAGGCAGAACGCAGTGGAGCCGTATCGAAGTGAAGCGAGCGGCGGGGAACCGTGAATAATTAAGTGATAGCAAATTTGGCTAAATTTTATTTTGAGCGCTTAGGGATTCTGCTTACCAATGAACTAACCTTACGCTATTCTTTTCTCTTACTTTTTCCTTGATGAAAAAG
>CANHRE010000043.1 GCA_947463095.1 Flavobacteriales bacterium
AAAAGACTCCGGAGTGGCAATCAACCTGCGCTTTGTTGCCGGAGATACCGGCCTGTACCGTGTTTTACTCAGCGCTTTCAATGCCGAAGGTTGTTGGGATACCGCTGCCCTAAACGTTAAAGTATTTAGACTCTTCCGCGTATTCCTGCCCAATGCTTTTACTCCGGGGAACGATGCGCTGAACGAGCATTTTAAACCTGAAGGTACTGCCATCAGCGCATTTACCATGAAGGTATATAACCGCTGGGGGCAATTGGTTTTTAAAGCCAACGAAAAAACACCTTTTACCGGATTGGATGGGCAAGGAAACCCTCTGCCTGAAGGTGTTTACGTAGTTTCCGCGGTGATTGAGTCCAATTACGGTGAACGAATATTTCTCAATACTTCCGTACATTTACTGAGGTAATCATCATCCATCAACCTGGAATTGAACCCTGAACATCCAACAATACGAAAAAAGAAAAATAGATATTCCAACAAGAAATAAGTTCAAATAGCCTATGAAACACCATAACTTATATAGAAATGTAAACCGTAAAATTACGGCCCTTACTTTGCAGCGGAATTCATGTATCACCATCGTAAGTCTGCTGTTACTTTATCTGGGTGGGGTCAGACAGGCAGCTGCCAACAGCGCCAACCTGTTTTATACAAACCTTGGCAATGACCGCTATGAGGTGACTTTTTATTATTACCGCATGTGCAATGGACTTGGGTATGCTTCCACTTATCCGGGAAAAATCACTGCCCCCTGCGGCACCGCTTCATTCACCCTAACGCGTGACAGCATTTGGGATGTGAGTCAGACCTGCCCCAAAAACCGCACCTGTTCCAGCAACACTGCCTCGTCATTTGGCAATTCTATTCAGCGCTACCGGGCCATCCTTAACTTCCGCGATTCCGCCTACCGGAAGTTTCTGGGCGGAAGCTGCTGCGAGGTGGAGCTCAGCGTAATCGGCCGTCCCCGTGGCATTTATACAGGCTTCAATGCCAGCGGCAACCCCATCAAGGTAGCCGCCACCTTGTCCTTATGCCGGCGCAGTGGGCTGGCGCCGGGCAACAGCAGCAGCAGGCAGGTGTACAATTGGCAAGTCATTCAGTTTTTAAACCAGCCCAACTACCATAGTTTGCTTGCCACCGACCCCGATGGCGATTCCCTTTCCTACGAACTGGTACCCTGTCTTGACGGAAGTGCTACCGGCAATGTCAGCTATTATCCCAACTACGGCTATACCAATCCGATCAGCAACTATTGTGCGTCTTCTAAACCTCCCTGTACACCAAGCCCGCTCAATAACCCTCCGCGCGGGTTTTACCTCAATCCGGTAACAGGCGATCTGGTTTTTCAACCGGTGTTGAACAACGATATCTCCGCCGTAGGGGTACGCATCAACGAATTCCGCCGCGACAGCAGTGGAAAATTCATCCGCATTGCCTACAGTATGGTGGAAGGATATTTATTGACAAATACCACAGGAAATAATACGCCCATCATCAGCAATCCATCGAGTATTGGAATTTGCGAAAAGGACCCATATTGTTTCACCTTCACCTATTACGACAACAAGAATTCCGGGCAAAGTGCCCCCGACACGCCCGTGTTGCGGTATTTCACCAATGTAGGAACATACACAACAAAAATTACCAAATCACCTACGAGCAATGTGCAAACCGTGCAGGTTTGCTTCACCCCTCCGGCCTACGGAAGCGCGGTAAAACCGCTTTACTTCAGCGTCGCCGCCGATGACCGCTATTGCGGTACTTCCTTTGAAAGCCGCAGAACCCATGTGTTTACGGTGCTCCCAAAGCCTGTTACCAAACTTGAAACCAGCGTACAACCCGGTTCCCGCTATGCCATCAAGGTAGAAAATACTGATACGCAGTCCCTGTTTGAAGTTTTGCTGAGCGGCCCCAATAGTTATCGTTATCAGGTAAAAAACATTCGCTCCAAGTATATGGATACCTTGCGTCTGTTTAAACGCGGGCTCTATTACCTGCAGGTGATTACGCGAAGGCCGGGTTACTGCGAAATTTACCAATACGATACAGTGAATATGACCGGTTGCCTGGAGATGACCCACAATGCACGGGCAAAAGCCGAATACTGCCGCACTCAGGATCTGAGCCTGTCGGTGAAGGCGAGCAACACCATCGGTACCCTCAGCTATCGCTGGTATAACCGTTTAGGCAAAACGCTTTCTAACCGCGACACCCTGCTCATCCGTTTGCAGCGAGACAGCTTCCTTTATCTGCGCATTGATGATGCACTGGGTTGCTACAGCCTCGATTCGTTTCAGTTGCGTGGCTATGTGCCTTCAGCCAAGTGGACCATACCTACGGGCGGAATATGTCAACATAACGCGGCCCCGGAACTGGAAGCCTGGCTTCAATTGGAACCGCGTAACAAAGGAAGCTGGAAAGCCGCGCCCGGTATTCTGGATTTGAAAAATAATCTACCCTTGTTCAACGCAGAATTACCCGTGAGGCGTGATACCCTGCTGCCTCTTTACTTCAGTCTGCAGGACAGCCTGGGTTGCCGGCGCAACGATACACTGCTGATACCGGTGCGTTACACGCAAAAACTCGCCGCAAGAGACACGGGATTCTGTCTGGGTGCAGGCGCTTTTCAAATGGAAAAACTGCTCGATGGTGCGGATACTTCCAAATTCCGGCTTCGCTGGGAATGCTATAATCCGGGCAGTCTGACCGCAGATCAGGTGCACCGCGGCAGCCGTTTTATCGCAGGTACGCAAGGTACTTATGGCTTTATTCTTTGGAATACGGATATAAATACAGGCTGTGCCGGTCGCGACAGTTTCCGCATCAGCATGGCAAGTCCTCCTAACTTTAATACCTTTACCACCTCGGCCTTATGCGATAATACTCTGGGTACTGATGTACAGCGTTATGTTGAAGTGTACGTTCCTGCGCCAAAATACCGCTGGTCTGTACTCAGTGTAAACAGCCGTCCGGCAGATGCAACGCAGCGCAGCGCGCTTACTGGGGCCACCTGGTTCCGTCCACGACAGGCCGGTTTGTGGCGACTGCGTTTTGAAGAATACAGCACCGGTTGTGTGCGCAGCGACAGCATCGGCATACTGGTTCATGCCGCACCCCGTCCCTATCTGGGCACGGATACGTCCATATCCGATGGAAGTACCCTGCGCCTGAATGCAGGAAACTTCAGCGCCTATATATGGGATGATGGCAGCAGCAGTCAGTTCAGGTTCATTCCGGCAAGCGAACTGAGCACCGTGCCTAAAATATACTGGGTTCAGGTTACCGACGGCATCACACAATGCAGCGGAACGGATACCATCCTGTTGTCACGGAAAGCGCCGCAGGGATTGTTTCCCGCAAGTGCTGAACGTATGGAAGTATTCCCGAATCCATTTGGCACTGTCTTGAATATCCGCGGAACGGAATTGCGTTCGTGCCGTCTTTTGTTTCCTGACGGTCGGACAGCCGCGATACATTCTGCGGAACAAGGCCGATGCACCCTGGATACAAAATCGCTGCCATCGGGTATCTATATCCTGGAAATCCGAAGCGCAGAAGGTATCCGCACCCTGCGGGTGATGCGGGCAGAATAAGCAACGTCAGTTCAGCGCCAGCCCTACGATAAATCCCAGCCAGGGCTTGCCGGTATAGATCCATCGGTTCCGGTCGGAAGTAAGCAACCGGTCCCAGCCCAACGCCAGGCCAAAGCTGGCCACATGTGATTCCAGGAAAAACGCTGCTCCGCCTTGCAGGTGTGGCGCGAAGTATTCATCGCTTACTGCGCCGCGGGTGGTAAAGGGGTTGATGGTGGTACTGCCGATTCCGGCAAACACACCAAAATCAAAGCCCCTGTTCACCACTTCATAAGCGCATTGACCCAACATATTGCGGCTGCTGCGGATGTAATACCGATCATAACGGCGACCGGCATACAGGGCTCCGTTGAATTCCGTATTCAGCTGTGCCGGCAATCCGTTTTGCGGAAAGCGGAACTTAAAAGGCAGTGTGGTGATGTCAATATCCAGACTCACCCGGCTGAAAGAGAAGGGATACAGGCACAGGCTGTCTGTTCCCTGCAGGGGAATGCTCAGCTTCGGAAGCGCCGGAATGACCATATCTGAAGGATAAATCTGAATCTGCTCCGGTGTAAGGTCGAGATAAACCCGTTCCTGCGCTACGCCTTGTGCCCGCATGAGGTAGCTGCCGCTTTGGAATTCATGGCGCGACGAACGCTCCACCACGCCACAGGAGACCACCAGAATTGCCATACCGATGAGGACTGAATAAGCGGAGATGATTCCACTGCGCATGCAGCACAAAGCTACATATTTTGACTGTTCAGGGACGCTTGAACACCGGAACGGTGCTACAGGGTTCACCGTACATCAACGATTTAACCACGGGCAGCAGCAGTCTGGATATCTCCACATAAGCTGAGGCGGGCACCGGCAAATCGCCGCAGCCTTTAATCACCACGCGTTTATCGCGAAACTCTTCGGGGTTGACGCGGGAAAGCGCATCTACATAAAGCGCCGTTTCCAGGGTTTCCGGATTCCCGAACACATAAAAGGCGGCCACACCGTTCAGTTTAGCTGCCACCAACATATAGGCCCAAGTGGGCACAATGGCATCTACACCGCATTGAATGGCCACGCAGGCATTGCGGTACTGTTCCCATTCCAGGTTCTTAATCCACTCGCGGAAATCCTTTTCCTTCAGGATCATGCCCATGAATAAGCCGTCTTTGATGTCCAGCTGCATACGGGCGCCTGAATGATAATAATGTTCCAGGTTGAAGGTAATTAAGCCGCTCTGGGCCACTTTATTCACTAAAACATCATCGTTTATCATGTTCATTTAACCAAGTTGAGGCAGGCTTGTTTTCATGGTATTCAATTCACGATGCTCACTTTGATGGCATTGGTACGCTGTTTCAGGTGGATGGGCATGCTGGCGCAGTTGATCACGCAATCTCCTTCGCGCACGTATCCGGCATCTTTCAGGAAGTTGAGCACATCATTGAAGGTTTCATCGGTGCTGGCGAATTTATTGTAGTAAAAGCCGCGCACACCCCATACCAGGCTCAAGGTATTCAGCAGGGGTTCATTATCAGTAAAGATAAATATTTCGGCTTCAGGGCGGTAGCTGGCCACTTTAAAGCCTGTATAACCCGATTTGGTCATGGCCACGATGGCTTTGGCCTTGAGGTGGTCGGACATACGCACGGCGGTGAAGCACACCTCATCACTGATGAAGGAAGGGCTGGAGGGCGTAGGCCTTTGGCCTTTATAATACACCCGTCGATCAGCTTCCACATCACCGATAATGCGTTCCATCACCTCCACGACGCGGATGGGAAACTTGCCCACCGACGTTTCTGCACTGAGCATTACGGCATCGGCGCCGTCGAGTACGGCATTGGCCACATCGGTAATTTCGGCGCGGGTGGGCATGGAATTGGTAATCATGCTTTCCATCATCTGGGTGGCGATGATGACCGGCTTGCCGGCGGCAATGCACTTTTCCACGATGGATTTCTGGATGAGCGGCACCTTTTGCAGGGGCACTTCTACGCCCAGGTCGCCGCGGGCCACCATGATGCCGTCTGTAACCTTAATGATGTCGTCAATATTGGCTACACCTTCCGGCTTTTCGATTTTGGCGATGACGCGGGTACGCTTGCCTGCGGCGGCGATGCGTTCTTTCAGTTCGATGATGTCTTCCGGTTTGCGCACAAAAGAGAGGGCAATCCATTCCACATCCAGGGTAAGGCCGAATTCGAGGTCGGCAATATCTTTTTCGGTGAGGCAGGGCACGGTAAGGTGGCTCTCGGGCAGGTTGAAGCCCTTATTGGAGCTGAGCATACCACCTTGCATCACCCGGACACGTACATGAACATCATCGAGCACCTCAATGATGCTCAGTTCAATTTTTCCGTCGTCCATGAGGATTCGTTCACCCGGGCGGGTGTCGCGGCCCAGGTTTTCGTAGCTTACATAAAGTTTTTCAGCGGTGCTGAGGCATTCCTGGGAGGTTACCAGCAATTCAGCACCCTGAATAAGTTCCATAGAATCGCCCTGCACCTTGCCGATACGCAATTTGGGTCCTTGCAAATCCTGAAGAAGACACACGTTGGATTTGAGTTCCTTATTGATTTTTCTTACGGTATTGAGTACCTCGCGGTGTACCTCATGGCTTCCATGAGAAAAATTCAGCCGGCACACATCTACACCGGCCTGGATGATGGATTTAAGATTTTCATAGCTGCTGGTAGCAGGGCCAATGGTGGCGATGATTTTAGTTTTATTGAAATTATTGCGGTACATGAATATGCGTCATCAGGTAAACAGGTCGGCAAATAAACTGGTTTTTAAAGCGCCTTGGGGAAACAAATGGGCTGCCTGGAAAAAAGAATCCTCTTTCAGGAGGGAAGTCCATAAGCGGGCAGATTCAGCTGCATCCGGTCCGGCAAATATGAGTAAATAGTTGGCTGGGGGCTTGGTTTGAACCATCGTGCCCTGGGTGCCTTTATTGCCAATCAGGTACACGCGGATGTTGGCTTCTGTAAACTGAAAGGTAAGGATATCATGGTTGCCTGAAGGAAAATCCACCACATTTGGGAAGTTTGTCAAAGATATTTCCAGCAATTCATTCAACTTCCAGGCGACCCTATAAATACGTTCCACAGTGAAAATTGCCAGTACTTCCGGTGGATTTGCATTCATATTCAGCAGATTTTTACGGGCCATTTCCTCTTTCCAAGCACAAAGATGAGAAAAACCATGTGTTGCTACTTGATTAGTAAGGACAAAAAATTGTTTATTTGCAGCCGCTAAATCCGAAAAAAACTAAAAAATGTCAGACGTAGCAATCAAAGTAAAGGCCATCATCGTAGACAAGCTCTCGGTGGAAGAAAACGAAGTAACCATGGAGGCCGGCTTCATTCAAGATCTGGGTGCTGATTCACTCGATACCGTGGAATTGATCATGGAATTCGAAAAGGAATTCAACATCGCCATACCCGATGATCAGGCCGAGAAAATTTTGACTGTCGGCGATGCAGTGAAATACATCGAAGAAAACGCAAAGTAATTCTTCGAATGCAACTCCGCCGGGTAGTTGTTACTGGTATTGGGGCCCTTACGCCACTAGGAAACAACCTTCCAGATTTCTGGAATGCGTTGAAAAATGGTGTATGCGGTGCGGGCCCCATAACCCGTTTTGATGCCTCAAAATTCAAAACACAATTTGCCTGTGAGGTCAAAAATTTTGACCCCGCTGAGTTTATTGATAAACGGGAAGTGCGCAGGATGGACCCGTTTACGCATTATGCCTTAGCCACTTCTGCTGAAGCCATTCGAGATTCCGGAATCCTTGATGAATCGATTAACAAAGATCGTGTCGGCGTCATCTGGGGTTCAGGTATTGGCGGTTTAACCACTTTCAGTCAGGAAATTCTGGACTACGGCAAAGGCGACGGAACCCCAAGGTTTAGTCCTTTTTTTATTCCGAAGATGATTATTGACATTGCCTCAGGTTATATCAGTATTCAGCACGGTTTTCGGGGACCTAATTACGGCGTAGTTTCTGCCTGTGCCACCTCTACGCATGCCATCATTGACGCCTTCAATCTGATTCGCCTTGGCAAATCAGATGTTATTGTTACCGGTGGTTCTGAGGCTTGTGTGAACGAAGCTGCTGTTGGTGGCTTCAACAATATGAAGGCGCTTAGCGAGCGAAACAATGACCCGCTTACTGCCAGCAGGCCTTTCGATAAAGACCGCGATGGTTTTGTGCTGGGTGAAGGTGCTGCCTGTCTCATCCTGGAGGAATACGAACATGCAAAAGCCAGAGGCGCCAACATCTATGCTGAAATGGTTGGCGGCGGCATGACCGGCGATGCTTACCACATCACAGCCCCCCATCCGGAAGGACTGGGCGCACAAAACGTGATGCGCATGGCCTTGGAAGACGCTGAAATGGATATCACCGATATTGATTACATCAATGTTCACGGCACTTCTACTCCATTGGGTGATATTGCAGAATTGAAAGCCATACGGGCTGTATTTGGCGACTATGCTTATCAAATGAACATCAGTTCAACAAAAAGCATGACAGGCCATTTACTGGGTGGAGCCGGAGCTATTGAGGCCGTTGCCTGTATTATGGCCCTGCGTGATGACATCATCCCTCCCACCATCAATCATTTTACCGACGACCCGGACATTGACAACAAGCTCAATCTGACCTTTCACAAGGCTCAGAACAAAACCGTGAGGGCAGCGCTGAGCAATACGTTTGGTTTCGGTGGACACAACGCGTCAGTAATTTTTAAAAAATACCAATCCTGATTGACGTTGCCGGTGCTATTGTTCAACCGGTTAATACCTGATTCCAAAAATCGCCAGTTGATTCGACTGGTGATGCAATTAACGGGATACCGACCGGCTAAACTTGAAATTTACCGAGAAGCTTTGCGACACAGTTCTGTGACCAGCGTGCAAAGCGGAAAGCGTAGTCGTCATACCAATGACAATGAACGACTTGAATTCTTAGGTGATGCCATTCTGGACGCAGTAGTTGCGGATATGTTGTTTAAACGCTATCCGTTTAAAGAAGAAGGTTTCATGACAGAGATGCGCACGCGTATAGTGAGCAGAAGCCAACTTTCCCACTTGGCCATGAAAATAGGACTGGTACAGTACATGGAGATTCATCCGGATGTGTTGCGCAATCCTCACGCCATGAAGGTGGTGGGCTGTAATGCACTTGAGGCCCTAATTGGCGCGGTTTATCTGGACAAAGGCTATCAAAAAACGGCGTTGTTTATCGGCAGGAAGCTCATTGATCAGTACCTTGACTTGGAAAAAATCATGGAAACTGAAATCAGCTACAAGGCGAGATTGATAAAGTGGTCACAAAAAGCGCAGAAGAAGATTTCATTCGAATCGGAAGCCGTTATACAGGGCAAAAATCAGAAGCTGCACAAGGTGCGTTTGCTGATAGACGAGCAGGAATTGCTGAGTGAAATCAACCACTCTAAGAAGGTTGCGGAAGAACTGGCCAGCGAGAAGGCCTGCGGTTTATTGAGCGTTTAAAAATCTCCGAACACATCGGTCAGCGCTTCGCAGCCGCTTTCGGTAATCAGGATGGTATGTTCATACTGAGCAGACAGCTTCCCGTCGATGGTGCGTGCTGTCCAGCCGTCTTTCTTGTCCACCTTGGCTCTGGCTTTGCCTGCATTGATCATGGGTTCAATGGTAAATATCATGCCTGGTTTCAGTTTAGGACCTGAGTTTTTCGGTGCGATATGAGACACTTCGGGTTCTTCATGAAAGGACAATCCCACTCCGTGACCGCAAAATTCAAACACCACACTGTATCCATGGGCTATAGCGTGCTGATTGATGTGGTAGCCAATGTTGCCGAGCTGGTTTTCCGGGAAACACTGTTGCATGCCGATGCGCAGGCATTCCCGCGTGGTAAACATGAGGCGTTCGGCATATTCACTCACCTTACCCACGGAAAACATGCGGCAGGTATCTCCAAAGTATCCATTCAGGATGGTGGTTACGTCAATATTCACAATATCGCCTTCCTTCAACACATAAGGTCCCGGAATGCCGTGGCATATCACTTCATTGGGTGAAATGCAGCAGGAAGCGGGAAATCCGTGGTATCCTTTTGTAGCGGGAATGGCGCCATGGTCGCGGATAAACTGTTCACAAAGAGCATCCAGATCGGCGGTGCGCACACCGGGCTGCACATGGGGTTCCATGAATTTAAGGGTGCGGGCGGCGAGGATGGAACTTTGCCTGATACCTTCAATCTGTTCCGGTGTTTTAATCCTTATGGCCACGGCGCGAAAATAATTGCGCTCCTCGGATATTGCCTGAAGGAGGATTGATTAACTTTGACCATATGAATAAAATCTACTCATTGATGGCCAGTGCAGGCCTTCTGCTCAGCGGAAGCAGCGCATCCGCACAGATGTTGCCCAACGGCAATTTCGAAACCTGGACAGGCTCCGGAACCAGCATTGCCATTGGTGGTGGCTGGGTTGGCAACGGTCTGTTGCGGCTTTCCTCATTAAACGTAAACACCGGAAGCGGCACCGAAACCCGTGTTCCTGCCGATGGTCAGTATTTCGTTGGCCTCCGCAACGTAATCAGCGGCACTAGCGGCACTCTGGGTTTCATCAGAAACCGTTTTGCCTTCAACCAGAGGCCCGTTTCAATGCGCGCTGCCAGCATGTTCTTTGCAGGCACGGCTGCCGGTGAAAGCTGGGGCTTCAACATCCTGTTCCTTAAAAATAAAACCGGAGGCGGAAAAGACACTATTCTGCGCAGCAGCGGAGTGCTGAATCCTGCAACCGTTTCCAACTGGGCTCAGTTAACTATTGGCCTGACAACTTTATACAACACCCAGTTTCCTGGTGTAAATCCAGACACTGCCGATGTAACCTTTTTCCTTACGCCCAACGGTTCCAGTCAGATTTCTGCTACCGGTTTGCTGGCATTGGATGCGCTCACCTGGTCAGACTTTGCCCTGAGCAACAAACCATTCGAACTGGATGCACTGAGCGCGCTGAAGGTATTTCCCAACCCGAGTGCCGGAGCTCCTGTGAATGTGCATTTCCAATCCGGTATGAGCGGAAACGGAACCCTTGCTCTGTATGATATGCAGGGCAAGCTGGTGCGCACCATCTACGAAGGTGTGATGGAATCCGGACACAGTCATTTTAACATTCAGACCGTTGGCCTGAATAAAGGTCTGTATCTGATTCGGCTCCAGCATGCCGGCGGTGTGAAAG
Organism: Flavobacteriales bacterium; assembly: GCA_947463095.1. GTDB lineage: Bacteria > Bacteroidota > Bacteroidia > NS11-12g > UBA955 > REEB481. The sequence continues at coordinate 10,817 of CANHRE010000043.1, forward strand.
AGGCCCGCCTGAGTGTTTTATAAAGAATACTGAACCTGATTGCAGAAAAAAACCACCTTCGGGTGGTTTTTTTGTTCAGCCTACGGCCGTGTTAACTCTTTGCAAGCAAGGGAAATGAACTGGGATATTTTGAAATGGTAGAGACATTAGTCTCATATATGAGACTAATGTCCTGTTATGATTATTAAAGAATCATTCCGTTATATCGGAATAATTGGTCAGGCAAATAAAGAATATTGTATTTCTTTAGTGGCGGATGAAGGCAATTCCGTTGTTTCCGGCTTTACGTCATTTGAAACCGTATAAACTACAGCACAGCTCAGGTCTTCATCTGCACAGGCTCCATCGCAGCATGGTAAAATGTTGCTGCCACAATGGCGACACTGATAATGACTATGCACAAATATCAGCGCACCTTCATAACCACAATAACCACAGCGCTCAATCATGATATGCAAAGGTACAAAGCTGATGAAGCGCAGTATGATTGATGATGCACACTTCACCGATGGTTGTATAAAAGTGTGGACAATGGTTTAATTTTCCCTTTTCGATGATGAACATTTTCAAGCTTTTGTTATGGAGTTACTGTTCCATTTTTTCCCTGAAGATGCAGGGGCAACATTACCGCAACCTGGTTTTGGAAGGCGGTGGGGTTCGCGGTATTGCCTTTACGGGAGCCCTGCACGTGTTGGATAGTTTCAGGTTACTGGATGGCGTAAGGAATGTGGCTGGAACTTCATCGGGCTCCTTACAGGCCTGTCTGTTGGCAGCGGGGCATACGGCAACGGGAGTACAGGAGCAGATTTCAAACCTCAACCTGCAGGAATTCAACGATGGCCGGTTTTCAGTGCTTGGCGGCAGCATGCGCTTTCGCAAAAACTACGGATACTACCGCGGCCACCGCCTGAATGAATGGATTGGTCAAATGCTGGAGGTGGCAACAGGGAATGCAAACATCAGTTTTCATCAGTTAGACAGTATGGCCTTGATTCAACCGAAATTCAAACACTTGTATGTGGTTGTTACTGATTTAACCCATCAGCAGCCCTGGGTGCTGTCGCACCAGAATGTTCCCAATATGTGCATCCGCGATGCCGTAACGGCCTCTTGCAGCATTCCTTTTTACTTTGAGCCTGTGGTGGTGAATGCCTCAGGGATGCGTTTACCCGACGGAACTACTGACAGCACGGCCATCTACCTCACAGATGGAGGGCTAAGTGCCAATTTCCCCTATTGGGTTTTTGATACGATATCGGGCCCCACCCTGGGTCTGACCTTAGACCGGCCCGAGGTGGTGGCGCAATTTGAGTACAATGGTTCGCGCAACATTCCTTTCAGGATAAACAATGTAAACGACTACATCGAATCGTGCTACAACGTGGTAATTGAGCAACAAAAGAGCGGATTGGCCCCTGAGGTGCTTCGCGACCATACGATTGCCATCAGCACCGGAACCATAAAGCCGCGCATCAGGCGCATGAAGGATCAGGAGATTGCCATGTTAATAAACAATGGGAAAATAGGCGTGCTGCATTTTATGGAACGCAAAAGCACGGAAGCCTTGAAAAAGCCTTACAATGCTGATAAATAGTCTGCGCTTTTTAACAAGCGACTGCCATACCAGCTGAATAATTCTCCATCCACGAGTTGGATTTTACTGTGGGGCATTATTTTCTCCAATGCCTCTACATGTTCCTCGCGAAACGGGAACGGCTCAGAAGACAAAAACACATGGGTAACGTCCATATCGCATATTTGTTCTGTGCTCAGTTCTGGGTATCTCGCCAGTTGAACGGCATTTTCAAAGCCGGCGCGCTGCATGATATCGTCAATAAAGGTTTCCTTTCCGGCGGCCATCCATGGTTGCTGCCAGATCAGGTAAAGGGCCTTCCCCTTCTTTTTCCTGCTTAGCTTCGCAAAGGAAAGGCTGATTTGTTCGGTAAGTGCTTCAGCAGCCTTCTGGGTGCCTGTTATGTTACCAATGCTGCGAATCATTTCCAGTGCATCCTCCAGCGTTTTGATGTCGCTCATCCAGACAGGATATTCCTGAGCAAGCGCTGCAATTTGTCCGCGTTCGTTTTCTTCCTTGTTGCCAATAATCAGGTCAGGGTTTAACTGGCGGATGGTATCCATACGCAGCTTTTTAGTGCCGCCAACTTTCAAGGCTTTATGAAACTGTTCTTCAGGATGGATGCAGAAGATGGTTTGCGCTGCAATACGCGGGGCCAGACCGAGGTCATAAAGCAATTCAGTCTGGCTGGGAACCAGTGAAACGATGCGTTCGGGCCTGAGCGGAACCATGATGCTTCTGCCCATCTGGTCGGTGACCAGTTTCTGTTCATTGTCCTGCTCAACCATCACGTTAAATTCGCAAAATCCGAATCTGCCTGCTTTGTAATATTGCTCCGTTGCGCAGTTTTAGTCGCAGCACGAAGGTGTTTTCTTTATTCTTATTCCTGCAAACCGTTTTCAGAAGGCAAACGGACGCTTCAAAAAGCAGGAAATTGCTGTTTTTACATTTGGAGGCAAATACCTGGAAGCTTGTATCCGAAAATACGCCGCTGCCTACTAAGTACATGCGCGCTGTGCTGATGTCGGCCAGCGATGTTCCTGAATCATGTGCCGCGTCCCAACTGCTGGTGGCAATTAGTTCCAGGGTGTCTGCCGGTATCGTCAGGTATGGTTCTGCCGGCGAGCAGGCCAACAACTCGGGAAACAGTGACCATCGGTTCACCTGAACAAAGCGTTCTGCTTTGAGTTCAAGCCGGAAAAAAGCCGTATCTCCTTTGATATATAGGGTATCGCCCTGCAACCAGGCGCCCAGTTCATTGGAAGGCCGAACAGCAATGGAGCGGGCTGACAGGCGAGGGTCATAATCACCGGGAGGACACGGATTACACGAGCACAAGCAAAGCAGGCAGACCGCAAACACGATGTTGATGGTTTTTTTGCTCATGCTGTACATACTCCCTATCATTTATGAAGAAAAAGCGGCAATTACGTCGTAGCGGGTAATGATGTGCCAATTTCCTCCCATGTCCATCATCAATACGGCATTGTTCTCTTTATTGATGAGCGAAGAAACCTCTTCCAGGGGGGTTTGGGGTGACACGATTGGAAAAGGAGGCTGCATCACATCGTTCACACTGGCGCCCATCCAGTCTCTGTTTTTCAACAGGCTGGAATATAATTCGGCATCTTCCAGCGATCCAACAAAGGCACCCTGATCATCTACCACCGGGATTTGGGATATATCGTATTTCTGCATCAGGGCAAAAGCCTGTTCACAGCGCTCGTTTCTATTGATGGTAATCAGCCTCAGGTTCTTATGCTTCTCAATAAGATCCTGGGCAGAGGCCTTCGTTCCGGGAGGAAGGAAACCACGGTCGCGCATCCAGTCGTCGTTGAACATCTTTCCGAGGTAGCGCGTGCCGTGGTCATGGAATATTACCACCACCACATCGCCCGGCCTGAAGCGGTCTTTCATTTGAAGCAGCCCAGCCATAGCGCTGCCAGCGCTGTTACCTGCAAATATTCCTTCTTCCCTGGCAATGCGGCGTGTCATGATGGCAGCATCCTTATCACTTACTTTCTCAAAATGGTCAATGACGGAGAAATCCACATTTTCGGGCAGGAAGTCTTCACCAATGCCTTCTGTGATGTAAGGGTAAATTTCATTTTTGTCAAAAATCCCGGTTTCCTTATACTTTTTGAATATTGACCCATAAGTGTCGATGCCGAGTACCTGAATGGTAGGATTTTTCTCTTTAAGAAACTTACCTGTTCCACTGATGGTTCCGCCGGTGCCTACGCCCACCACCAGATGGGTGATTTTCCCCTCTGTTTGTTCCCATATTTCAGGGCCTGTTTGTTCATAGTGGGCCTGTGAATTGCTCAGGTTATCGTATTGATTGGGCTTCCAGGCATTGGAAATCTCTTTAGCCAGCCTTGAGGAAACGCTATAGTAGCTGCGGGGATCTTCAGGGTCAACATCGGTAGGACAAACCACCACTTCAGCACCAAATGCCTTGAGGGCATCTACTTTTTCGCGGCTCTGCTTATCGGTGGTGGTGAAGATACAGCGATAACCCTTGATGACAGCGGCGATGGCAAGCCCCATGCCGGTATTTCCGCTGGTGCCTTCAATGATGGTTCCGCCGGGTTTCAGGGCGCCGCTTTTTTCCGCATCTTCAATCATCTTCAATGCCATCCGATCTTTTATGGAATTACCAGGATTGAAGGTTTCCACCTTAGCAAGCACGGTAGCGGGAATTTCGGCGGCAATACGGTTGATACGTACCAAAGGCGTATGGCCGATGGTTTGCAGTATGTTATCGCAAATCTGCATAGAAATGCAAAGGTACGTTTCCTCAGCTGCTGAATGATGCAGGCTTCTCCTGCCTGAGGGTATTGATAACCTCTGCCGACATGAGCAACCCAAACATGGGTGGGATGAAGGATATGGTGCCGTAGAACGACTTTTTGTAGTTGCTGCCATCGGTGAGTTTCAGCGATTCATCTACCACCGGAGCCGTTGAATAGATGGTTTTCACTCCCTTGCGGATGCCCATTTTCCTGAGGCGCTTGCGCAGGTTACGGGCAAAGGGACAAACGCTGGTTTTGCTGATGTCACCTACCTTCATTTTCCAGGGGTCGGTCTTCCCTCCTGCCCCCATGGAACTGATGATGGGCACTCCGTGTTTCAGCGCTGCCTGAATCAGAAACAACTTGGGCGAAATGCTGTCAATACAATCCATCACATAGTCGAAGTTTCCTTCCTTCACCAGCTGATCTGTATCGTCGGGCTTCTGGAATCGATCTACCACGTTCAGGCGCAACTGCGGATTGATGTCCAGCAGCCTTTCGGCCATGAGGGCGGCTTTTCCTTTACCTACAGTACTGCTCAGTGCGGGCAGTTGCCGGTTCTTATTGGTAACATCAATGGTGTCGCCATCTACAATGGTCAGGGCACCAACCCCGGCCCTGCAGATAAACTCTGCGGCATAACTGCCCACCCCGCCCATGCCCACAATCAGCACATTTTTTTGTACTAGCCTTTCCAGTTCTGTTGTTCCGATGAGCAGTTCGGTGCGCTCCAGCCACCTCAAGTCAGGTATCACGCTTCAAAAATAATGGCTCCGCGCTTGTGAAGTTTACAATGTGGCAAGGTCCATGACCGAGCTGGCGCGAAAACCGCCTTTTTCGTTTCGCTCAATGCACGTGGCCATGTTCACCGGATCGTGTTCATAAAACAAAAGCCATTGTTCTGCTTCAGCTTCCAGCAGTATCTGCTCCTTCTCCCGCATCACTGTTAGCGGTTCAATATCATAACCCATCACATAGTTCACGGGAATATGGCTTGCCGAAGGAATCAGGTCAGCAGTATAGAATATCTTCCTATCCTTGTAATGGATCAGCGGACAAATCATACCACGCGTATGGCCATTCACCACCCTGATTTCCACTGTTGAACCCAGAAACTGATGCTCGGAGATGAAATTCAGGCAGCCGTGTTCCATAAGTGGGACAAAGTTTTCCTTCAGGAAGGAAGGTTGCTCGCGCGGATTCGGATTCATGGCATGGTTCCACTGGGCTTCAGTAAGCCAATAGCGCGCATTTTTACAGGATGGCTCAAATCCCTGACCGTCTGCCGATTTTACCACAGCCCCTCCGCAGTGATCGAAGTGCAGGTGCGTAAGCAGCACATCGGTAATGGCGTCGAGGTTGTAGCCTGCCTCTTCCACCGCCTGCCTCAGAGCGCGTGTTTGGCTCAGGTGATAATAACCAAAGAACTTGTCGCTTTGCTTGTTGCCTATACCGGTATCAATCAGGATCAGACGCTCGCCGTCTTCCACCAGCAGGCAGCGCATGGCCCAGTTGCATAGGTTCAGCTCATCTGCCGGGTTCAGCCTGTTCCATATCTGCTTGGGCACCACGCCATACATGGCTCCACCGTCCAGCTTGAACAAGCCCGTATGGATTACGCTCAGTTTCATGATGCAAAACTACTTCGGAACAGAAAACAATGTCTGCATCTTTGCTGCGTTCTTAGGAAAAGCGACTATGAAACCCCGGCCCGGACTCTGTTTAATTGCCTTTTTGGTGATGCTGTTGCCGGTACACCGAATGATTTGCGCACAAGGGATCAGGAACTGGACACCGCGCGCGGGCTTCACCCTGGGTTATACCCTTGGCGGAAGGATGCGCTACGGTTTTGATATACAGTTGCTGCATAGAACGCAATCAAGCGAACAGCAGGCCCAAAGCTGGGGACTGGGTATTTCTAAATATTGGGCCGGCATACGATACGGCTATCGCAAAGACATACACCGCCTGCACAGCTTTTATGCCCTGCGGCAGCAAGGTGCCTTCACCATGAAAGCCGGGCCGGGATTTGTACGCAACCCCTGGGGCTATGGAAACAACGTGTATTGCCGCACCGGCGGACTATTTCTGGCGGCAGAAGGCATAAAAAAAGAGTACAAGCCGCTGCTGGCCGGTGCCGACCTGCTGTTGTACATGCGCAGCACTTGGCGCTGGTATGATGCCCCCTATGCTACGGTGTATAGTGGGGTCAGGGGTTCCATGTAAGTCGGTCGTATTTGTTTTACGGTTCTTAACACAGCCTTCATGGCATTGTGCTTTAATTTGCCCCGATGAAAGCGCTGTCGTTTCTGTTCCATCTGAGTCTTTGCTTGCCGCTTGCTGCGCAGCAGTACCTTGGCCCCGTGCTGGGCCATGTAGATTACCGGGAGGCCAATGTGGTGATACAAACCCTGAAACCTGCGGTGGTCAGCATTCAATATCGTGACATGTCAGACCCCGTTTTTAGGTTCCGCACCGATACACAACACACCCAATTGGCACATGGAAATACCACGCAATTTCGGCTGGCTGCAGAACCGGGCATGGCTTATGAATACCAGGTGATTATTGACGGGAAAAAGGACAAATCAAACTTCTATCATTTTCAGACCCCCGAATTATGGCGCTGGCGTAAACCGGCACCCGATTTTTCCATTGCCTTTGGAAGCTGTCATTACACCAATCAGCCTGAACACGACCGGCCGGGCAAACCTTATGGTGATACTTCCACGGATATCTTCAACCGCATTGCCGACAAAAACCCCGTTCTGATGCTGTGGCTTGGCGACAACATTTACCTGCGGGAACCCGACTGGGGCAGCCAAACCGGGATTTATGGACGCTACCAGCACATGCGCAGCATGCCCCATGTGAAACGACTGTTGCAGCAATGCCCGAACTACGCCATCTGGGACGACCACGATTTCGGCCCAAACGATGCCGACGGTAGTTTCCTGCACAAAAACCTGACCCTACAGGCCTTCCACGACCATTGGGCCAATCCTTCCGAAGGGATACCCGGACAACCCGGTATTACTGCCTGGTTTGAACACGGCGACGCTCAATTCTTCCTGCTCGACAACCGCTACAACCGGGTCACAACAGAAGACAGCGCAAGGGCTACCATATTGGGCCGCGCACAGCTGAACTGGTTTAAAGATGCCTTACTGGCTGCGCCGAAGAATGAGTGGAAGGTGGTTTGTATGGGCGGGCAGTTTCTGAACACAGCCGCGATTTACGAGAATTTTGCCACGTATGCGGCTGAAAGGCAGGAAATACTGGAGCATATCCGCCGTCACGACATCAAAAACGTCATTTTCCTGACCGGCGACCGGCATTTCGCGGAATTGAGTGTGCTGGAAACAGCCGGCATGCCGAGGGTGGTGGATTTTACGGCCAGCCCGCTGAGCTCAGGATTGTATCGTCGTAGTTCTCAGGAGCCGAATACCCTGCGTGTGCCAGGTACCCATTACAGTGAAGAACGGAATTTCGGGATGATTCGCTTCAGCGGCAAAGGCAGTGCGCGGCAGGCCATCCTGGAACTGTACGACAAGAGCGGCAACCAGATTTGGCAACGCAGCTATACCATTGAAGAAAATCCATGAACCCTCACTCCTGCTCATTCCACACCCAGCGCACAGCATAATTGGCGGGTCTGCGCTGCTGCACCTGTTCCATAAACTGGGCCAACTGGAGCCCCATGGGATCGGTGGGATTTAATTGCAGGTAGCGATTGTAGGAAGAGATCATGTCGTCGAGTTCGTTGCCGTTGAGGCCCTTATCATGCAACATGCGCCGATAGCAGCTTCCCGCCCTGAGCCACACCCCTGCATTGGGATTGTTCTGTTTTTCCGTTTTGCGGATATACGTTTTGTACTGAAACAGCGCTGCGCTGTCTTTGCGTTGCTTTTCCAGGCTCAGGCCCAGGTACCAATAGCTTCCCACCTGATTGCTGTCCGTCTTTACCACCTCATACAGCAGGGAATCAGCTTCGCGGTAGCGCCTCTGATTCATCACGGAGTGAGCCAGCAGGTGCATCAGGGTATAATCGCCGGGTGCGCGGCGCAAGCCCTGCCGGAAGATTTGCTCGGCACGGCGGAAATCACCTTCTTTCATGGCTTCCGCCCCTTCGGCATAGGCATCCTGTGCGCGCAGAATCTCTGAGCTTCCGAAGAAAAACAGCAGCGACAAGGCACAGGCAATGGAACTGAAGCAGAAATTTATGAACTTTGTATGTGTCATCTCGGATGAATCTTACGCAAAGATTATTCCTATTTCTTCTAATTCTAAGCATGGGTTCCTGCAACCGGGAGCAAATGAACGACTGCATTACGGGCTATGGGCGCGATACTGCAGAAACCCGCATCCTGGAATCCTTTCGCGGTATTGAGGCTGGGCAGGAATTTGATTTGTTCCTTACCCAGGATACCGGTATTCCGGAGCAGGTTATTGTGCGAAGCGGGGAAAAACTGCTGAAGGGCATCAAAACAGAAGTTAAGCAAGGTGTGCTGGTGTTACGCGACGAAAACCGCTGTAACTGGGTGCGCAAGATGCGGCAGAATCCGCGCTGTACGGTCAATGTGCACCGGCTGGAAACCATACACCTCCAAGGTGCGGCAGCGTTGAAAACCCTGGACACCTTGCGTGGAGGGACGCTGATGCTCGACCACAAAAGCGTTTATGATCTTGATTTAACACTGCATTACGGAAACCTAAGCGGAGGCAGCATCAACTGCGGGAAAACCCTGTTAAAGGGCTATGCCGGCATCTTTGCCTACGAAGTAAATGACGTAGGGCAATTGTTGGCAGAAGACCTGGTTACCGAAGACCTATACCTATATCATTTTTCACCGATGGACAGCAAAGTCAGCGCGCGGATGTGGCTGGAAATTTCCGTATTCGGCAAGGGGAATGTAACCTACCGGGGCAATCCGAAGCGCGGCACTAAGTTCATTGAAGGCGGGCAGGGTAAAATTGTCAAAATACCCTGATGGAGCCTCAATCATATTTGATTTATGGAATTATTGCCCTGAATGTGCTTTACAGTATGGCTGCCTTTGAGCGCCCCTCCTTGTTTGAACAAGGGTATTTCCGCGTGGGAAGCCTAAAATACCGGAAGGAATGGTGGCGACTGCTGAGCAGTGGCTTTCTGCACGTGGACTTCATGCACCTGTTTGTGAACATGTACACCCTTTACATGTTCGGCCCGCTTTTGCTGCGCTTATTGGGCCCAAGTGCCTTTTTGCAGGTTTATCTGGGCGCATTGATTGGCGGCAACCTGTTGAGCCTTTGGGTGAACCGCAAGCAGGATTCCTACACTGCCGTGGGCGCTTCCGGTGCCATCACAGGAGTGGTATTTGCCACGGTGATTATCATCCCGGAATTGCAACTCAGCCTGATGTTTCTGCCTATTGGCATCCCCGGCTGGTTGTTTGCGGTATTATACACCCTGTTCAGCATCTGGGGTGTGCGCTCCAAAACCGGCAATGTAGGCCACGATGCGCACCTGGGCGGTGGCATTGCAGGTACCCTCGTGTTGCTGGCGCTCCAGCCCATGCTATTCCTTTATTCCTGGAAGGTAGTAATGGGAATTATGCTGCCTTCGCTGGCTTTTTTCCTGATTCTATGGTTCAAGCCACATTGGCTTAGAAGATAAAAACCCATATTTCAAGAACC
>CANHRE010000044.1 GCA_947463095.1 Flavobacteriales bacterium
AACGCCGTCATCGATAACGTGGTGAAGCTGGTGGAAGAAGGCCGTCCGGTGCTGGTAGGTACTACCTCGGTAGAGGTGAGTGAACTGCTGAGCCGTATGCTGAAACTGCGCAACATCAGGCACAACGTGCTGAACGCCAAGCAACACCAACGGGAAGCTGAAATTGTAGCCGAAGCAGGCACCCCGGGAACCGTAACCATCGCTACCAACATGGCAGGTCGCGGTACAGATATTAAAATCTCTGACGAGGTGAAGGCTTCCGGAGGTCTGGCCATCATTGGCACAGAACGCCACGAATCACGTCGTGTGGACCGCCAGTTGCGCGGTCGTGCCGGTCGTCAGGGTGATCCTGGCACCAGCCAGTTTTACGTGTCGCTGGAAGATGATTTGATGCGCATCTTTGGTTCAGAACGCGTGATGAAGTTGATGGATCGCATGGGGTATAAGGAAGATGATGTGATTCAGGCTTCCACCATGACCAGCATCATTGAACGCAACCAGAAGCGCATGGAGCAGAATAACTACGGCATCCGCAAGCGCCTGCTGGAATATGATGATGTGATGAACAAGCAGCGCACCGTGGTGTACAGCCGCCGTAAGAATGCACTGTTTGGCGAGCGCCTCAGCCTGGATTTGCGCAATATGTTGTACGATTGGTGCGACGATACCATTTCCGTTACCAAGGAAAGTGATGCATTTGGCGACTTGGAACTGGAAGTATACAAACAGCTGGCCTGTGATTTGCCTTTTGGTGAAGATGATTTCAGAAGCACCGGCCACACTGAATTGTCGGAACAGCTGTATCACCATCTGCTCAAACACTACAATACCAAAAATTTGGATATGGCCACTGCGGCACTGCCTGTGTTTAGAAACATCCAGGAAGCCCAGGGAGGAAAGGTGGATCAGGTGGTGGTTCCCATTACCGACGGAACCCATGTGATGAATGTGGTGGTGGGCATGCATAAGATGCTGGAAAGCAACGGAAGCTCCCTCATCCGCGAATTTGAAAAAGACATCACCCTGGAAATTATTGACGACGAATGGAAGGAACACCTGCGCGAACTGGATGATCTGAAGCAAGCATCGCCAAATGCGCAATACGAACAGAAGGATCCTTTACTGATTTATAAGATTGAGTCTTTCAACCTGTTCCGCGACATGATGCGCCGGGTAAACAACCGGGTGCTTGGCATGCTGTTCCGCGGTCATATCGACGGCCAAGAAGAGGTGAATGCGGCCCAGACTGCTCGCGTAAACCGCAATGACGACCTGAGCCGCGCCCGCACCGGAAGGGATGAAGTTGGCGTGGTTTCCGGTGGAATGCCCATGCCACCCGATTTGCCGATGCCCCCTGATCAGCCTGTGATGCCGGGAATTCCGCTGCGTCAGGAACCTAAAATAGGGCGCAACGACCCCTGCTTCTGCGGCAGCGGAAAGAAATTCAAAAACTGCCATGGTCAGGTCTGAACATATTCAAGCAAGTAGATCTGGCCTTAAAACCCGAATGCTGCTAAGCAGCTTGATGACCTTCTTACTGCTGCTCCTGCCGGCTTATAGAGCAACCGCTCAGGTGGAAATCATTGCAGAGCCCGGCATTGAACGCATGCTGAAAAATCGGGTGAATGAACGCATACAGAGCGGTGGAAAAGTGCCGGGCTTCAGGGTGCTGGTGGCCTATTCCAACAGCCGCGGCGCCGCTGTCATTCAAACTGAGGATGCCCGCCGCGCGTTTGGTACGAAGTACGAAGTGCTTCAAATTTATGACGAGCCCAATTTCAAGGTATATGTAGGCGCATTCCGATTTCGCTGGGAAGCAGAACTGGCCTTGCAGGATATCCAGAAAAAATACCGCGGCGCCCGGGTGGTGCAAGACGAAATTCGTCTGCCCGCTCCCTGATACACTTCAGGATTTAACGATTTCTTTACGACAGCAGGCAGCATTGCTCAGTCTGCTTTCTTTTATTTGAAGCGTGAATAGAATTTATCTCGTTCTGATGGCTGCCCTGGCATCCTGTGCCACCGTAAAAAGGCTTCCTCAAAAAGAAACAACCCCGCCCAGGCCGAAGAATATTGTGCTGATGGTGGGCGATGGTATGGGCCTGGCCCAGCTTTCACTCACCCAGTCGTCGGTGGATTATGTGCTGGCCATCTTCGAATGGTTCCGTGTGATTGGCCTGAGCGAAACGGCCAGTGCCAACGATTATATCACCGACAGCGCTGCCGGTGCCACAGCCTTCAGTACCGGTACGCGTACCGGTAACGGTATGATATCTGTAGCTTCCGATTCTTCCAAACTCACCACCATTGCGGAAGAAGCATCGGAAAAAGGAAAAAGCACCGGACTGCTGGCCACCTGCAGCATCACCCATGCTACGCCGGCTGCCTTCTTTGCGCATCAGCCTTCCCGAAAGATGAATATGGAAATTGCCGGCGATATGTACTTGTCGGGAATCGATGTGTTCATGGGCGGCGGATGGCCCTATTTTGACAGCAGCAGGCTGGTAACAGCTGGCTTTGCCGTAAAACACGGCCTGGATGCGTTTCGAAATGCCACGGAAGAAAAAGTAGCCGGCTTTTACAACCATAAAGAACACCCGCCGAAAATGAGCGAGGGCAGGGGCGATTTCCTCGCACCTGCTTCAGTGTCCATGCTCGAGTTGCTCAACCGCAACAAATACGGCTTTTTTGCCATGATTGAAGGGTCTCAGATTGACTGGGGCGGCCATGCCAATGATGCAGCCTACCTTATTGAAGAAACCAAAGACTTTGACAAAGCCGTTCGAGCCGTGTTGGAATGGGCTAAAAAGGATGGTCAGACCCTGGTCATTGTAACTGCCGACCACGAAACCGGGGGCCTTAGCATGCCGGTGCCTGCAAAGCCGGGTACCCCGCCTCAGGCCCATTTTTCTACCGGCGACCACAGCGGTATCCAGGTGCCAGTGTTTGCCTGGGGCCCGGGTGCTACTGAGTTTATGGGCGTGTACAAAAATACCGAGCTGTACCACCGGATGAACATGCTGCTTGAACGCTAAGGGCTCGGATAATTTCCCAAAACCTCAAAGATTTCGCTCATCGCATGCAACCTTTTTGCTTCATCGCAGACAAAAGGATAAATCTGCATGAAGGGGTTGGCGTATATATCAGCGGGGATGGCCATGTTGCTTGCAGCATGCTTTTTTCTGTTGATACATTCCTGCAGGTTCGAGCGTTCCGGCCAAGGTGAAAGCCAAAGTCAACAGACGGCTAATTCCTTAACCGATCCCGCAGCGCTGGGCTCGGTGATTTATGAGGATCTGCTGGATCCGCTGTTCATTGCGGCGGGTATCAGCTCCGGATATCAATTAAGCGGGGAAGGCATCCCTGCCATTCTGATTGCCGATTCAGCCAAAGTTCGTTTGCTGACCCTGCAAAAGGTCAACAGCTGCGCCGAGTTGAGCAAAATGCATGGTGCAACTTTAAACCGCCAGCGAACTTGGTTCGATTCAAGCATCCGTAAATCACTGCAAGCCCTGAAATTCAGGAACAAACAGTGGATGGACAGCGCTGCAGCCTGGTACGGTCTCCTCATGAACGATTTCAAAGGCGGCAGGATGAGCCAGGAAACACTCGGGTCGCGTTTGCTGCAACTCAACGGTCAGGTGCGCGATTCTATGCGCAATGATGCAGAACGTCAGCGTCTTTCTTCCTCCATCCGCAAAGAATTTGAAGCATACCTCATCCGGGTAAAGAAATCACTTTCGAACCAGGAATGGCAGGATTGGGTTTGGTGTTGCCTGAATCAGAAAGGCAGTAAATAGTTTTGCGCGGTCCTGAGCCGCCCATGAAATCTTTATCAGGTCGCGCACGCGGCCTTTTTATTTTCTTTGTGCCATGGTTCCGGTTCACATCATCATTCCTGCACGCTATGCCAGTACTCGTTTCCCGGGGAAACCACTGGTGCAAATAGCAGGCAAATCCATGATTCAGCGGGTAGCGGAACAGGCCGCCCGGACCGTAGGCTCAGACCAGGTTTTTGTGGCTACCGATGACCATCGCATCCGCGAACATGCAAGCGGATTTGCCCGTGTGGTGATGACGGGTGATCATGCTTCCGGTACCGACCGCTGTGCGGAAGCCGCCAGGCTTAGCGGATGCAGCGAGGGAATTGTAGTGAATGTTCAGGGCGATGAGCCCTTTATTCGTCCGCAACAGATTCAAAGCCTGATTCAGGCCTTTAGCGATCCTTCCGTGAACATCGCTTCACTCATGAAGCCCATGCATGATCCGCTGTTCATCCATGATTCCAACATGGTTAAAGTAGTGTGCAGGCATAACGGTGATGCGCTGTATTTCAGCCGTCAGGCAATCCCGGCTGTCAGGGGAAGTGACCCCTCAGTGTGGGGGCAGGAAGCATCCTTCTTTAAGCACATAGGCGTGTATGCCTTTCGTGTCCAAACCCTTCAGGAACTGGCAGCACTGCCCACAGGTTTACTGGAACAGGCAGAAGCGCTGGAACAGCTGCGCTGGCTCGAACAGGGGTACAGCATCCGCATGGTGGAAACTGATTTCCAAAGCCCGGCTGTTGACCGCCCCGAAGATTTGGCCCATGTGGAGAATTTTTTGAAAAGCCACCCTGAACTGGCTTGATGCAGCCGCAATCCCGCGCTTACTTTTGAATCCCGTAACAGCTGCTGATCCATGGCAGTTATGCTATGAAAAAACCTAAATATGTATTTGTTACGGGCGGTGTGACATCATCCCTCGGTAAAGGCATCATTGCCGCTTCTCTGGCCAGACTGCTTCAGGCAAGAGGCTATTCCGTAACCATACAAAAGCTCGATCCTTACATCAACGTAGATCCGGGAACCCTGAACCCCTACGAACACGGGGAATGTTATGTTACCGAAGACGGGGCCGAAACTGACCTTGACCTGGGGCATTACGAACGCTTTCTGAATGTTCCCACTTCTCAGGCCAATAACGTAACCACCGGCAGGATTTATCTTACCGTTATCGAAAATGAGCGGAGGGGCCAATACCTCGGCAAAACCGTTCAGGTGATTCCGCACATCACAGATGAGATTAAAAGGCGCATCCGCCTGCTGGGTGAAAGCGGCGATTATGACATCATCATCACCGAAATAGGTGGAACGGTAGGCGATATTGAATCGCAGCCATATATCGAAGCCGTGCGTCAGATGAAGTGGGAGCTGGGTAGTGAGGACTCACTGGTGATTCATCTTACCCTGGTGCCCTACCTGGCCGCCGCCGGCGAGTTGAAAACCAAGCCTACGCAGCACAGCGTGAAAAGCTTATTGGAAATTGGAGTGCAGCCGGATGTGCTGGTATGCCGCACGGAAAAACCGCTGAATGCCGAAGTGCGCCGCAAGCTGGCGCTGTTTTGCAATGTTACCCCCAATGCGGTTATAGAAAGCATGGATGTGAAAACCATCTATGAAGTGCCGCTGGTGATGGAAAAGGAAAAGCTCGACAAAGTAGTGTTGTCAAAGCTGAAGCTGAGCTCAAAAACGGAGCCCGATCTGAGTGTCTGGAAGGATTTCTTGTTCAAGCTTAGCCACCCGAAGGCCGAAGTGAATATTGCCCTGGTGGGGAAATACGTCGAACTTCCCGACGCCTATAAATCCATTAACGAAGCCTTCATCCATGCCGGTGCAGCAAATCAGTGTAAGGTGAATGTGCAAAGTGTGCATTCGGAATACCTCAGCGCGGCGAATGCGGCAGAAAAATTAGCCGGCTTTGACGGCATCCTTGTAGCACCGGGCTTTGGCTCACGGGGTATCGAAGGAAAGCTTGAAGCAGTGCGCTTTGCGCGTGAAAACAAGATTCCTTTCTTCGGAATATGCCTTGGCATGCAATGCGCCGTTATTGAGTTTGCGCGCAATGTGCTGCATATCAACGATGCCCATTCCAGCGAAATGGATCAAGGTACTTCAGCACCGGTGATTGACCTGATGGAAGGGCAAAAGGAAATTACGCAGATGGGAGGCACCATGAGGCTCGGCGCATACGACTGCCAGCTTCAGAAGGGTAGCCTGGCGCTGAAAGCCTACGGCAAGCAGAATATCAGCGAACGCCACCGCCATAGATACGAGTTTAACAACCAATACCGCGAAGCCTTTGAAGCTGCAGGTATGTTCCTATCGGGAATTAACCCAAAGACTGGGCTTGGCGAAATTGTTGAAGTAAGCGGTCATCCATGGTTTGTGGGTGTGCAGTTTCATCCCGAGCTGAAAAGCACGGTAGAAAATCCGCACCCGCTCTTTGTGCGCTTTATCAAAGCCGCTATGGAACGCAAGTAAGCCCGGAATCAGTGCCCCGCAGGTCGCACGTAGAGCAGATAGCCTCCGGCCGACTGCTGTACTTTAAAGTACCGGCAGGTGTCAAAGCCCTGTTGCTTGTTGCACTTCACAAACACAGCCCATGATTCCGGCAGAGGCTCCTGACTTTTCAACCTGTTGCGGATGCGCGCCTCCACAGCACCGGTCTGATTCTGGCTGAATTGCCGGATGTCGCTGATGCCACTGGCCTTCATTTCTTCTTCCCAAATAGCCCGCACCATCCCTCCGTCGAAGGGTTCCTTCCGCTGTCCGTAGAAATAGGGCGCATAACTCCGAAATCCGTCATGCCAGATATGTATGCCCTTTCGGGATAATTCCTTCAGTTGACCTATGTAGTTTCCTTGTACCTGTTGTTCGATGTGCGGCACACAAATGGCAGCATAAACAGGAATAAAAACCATCACCAGTAACGGAAGGCGGAGCAGGGCATGTCCTTTATTTGATTTTTGTATTGCCTTGATGCAGCAGTAAAACAGTCCGCCAAGCCAGAGCAGGCCAATAATCCATTCCCAACCCTGCCAATTGCCCGGCGAGCGCAATGATGCCAAAGCGAACGGGTCTTTGATATAGGGCGCCAGCAGGTTGAGCAGGTACTTGTTGGAGCCCAGTAACGGGATGAAGGTGAAGGCAATGCCCAACACCAGGCCAACCGGCAGGAGCAACAACAGCAGCCATCGGTAGTTTCTGGAATGGTTTCGGAAAATATCCCACAGCGTGAGCATGGCCATGAAGCTGAGCGGAAACCAACACATGCTGCTGTAATGTACAATTTTGGTTTTGGTGATGGAAAATACCAGCAGCACCACCCAGAATAAGATCAGCATCCATTCGTGGAACAGGTTGATTTCAGAATTGCGGTCCTTATCGATTCGGAAAGAAGGCAGGGCGAAGATGGCAGCCGGAAAGCAACCCAGAAGCAATACCAGGGGATGATACCAAAAGGGCTGTTCGTGGGCCTCCATGTTCCCTTTAAACAGGTCGAGCTGATAGTGGATGAACTTCTCCATAAACCAGTTTCCATGGCGCAGCCACTCAGGCAGAAACCAGACGGAAGCAACAGAAACGAAGGCCAGGATGGCGATAAGCATCTCACTTGCCGAAGGGAAATACCTGAAACCGCGTCGCAGGTAGAATACCAGGGCGGTCAACCCAACAAGTAAAAGCGCTACCGGACCTTTGGTAAGCACAGCCAGCCCGGTGAAGATGCCTGCCAGAAGGAAATTCAGGCGGTGGTTGGCTACCTGTTCGGCACTGCGTGTGCTTTGGTACAACTGATAGATGGCAAGAAACATGAACAGGTTGAACACCGGATCCATAATTCCGCTCTTGAAATAGAAATGCGGAGTAAGGCTTCCTGCGTACAGCAGCACCCAGAATAATCCGCCAAAGGAGGATGTACGCCTGGCGCCGATGGCATAAAGCAGGTTTAATGTAACAATACCAGCCAGGGCGTTGGGCAACCTTGCCGCCCATTCATTGATGCCGAACAGTTTCATGCTCAGCACCTGAAGCCAGATAAACAGCGGGGGCTTTTCCCAAAATGGCTGGAAATCGATTTGTACCAGCTGGTAATTGCCGCTGGAAATCATTTCTCTGGCGGCCTCGGCGAAGTTTATTTCATCCCAGTCAAACAAATGTACGCTGCCTAAGAAGGGAAGGAACAGCAATGCTCCAAGCAGGGAAATGAACAGGTGAGCCTTACGTTGTTGCATCGTCTTGTTGCTTTTTTGAAGAATCAGGGGCTAAAGATTGTTCCTGATGAATCCATGCAGGCTGCCACAGCCTGAACAGTAGTTCACTCATCAGGGCTGAACAGGTGCCAATCACAGCACCGGCAAGCAGGTCGGATAAGAAATGCTGCCCCAGATACATCCTGCTGTAGGCTACCAATCCTGCGGCAAGGGCGAATAATGCCTGTAAACCGAAGCTGCGGGTAAAAAAAGCCATGCAGCAAAAGCCGGCAAAGGCCGTGGCTGTATGGCCGCTTGGGAAGCTGTTGTGGCGGTGCAGCGGCTGCAGGGGAACCTCACGGATGCTGCCCTGTTCCAAGACTGCAGAAGGGCGTTTGCGGTCTGGAAATACCTGGTGTTTCAATACCGAAACCACCAGGCCGCTTAGCGCCAGGGCCGTAATGGCCGCCAGTGCATTGCGATGGCTGATGCGCCAGCCCACCGCAATCGCTACCAGGTAGATAACCCAGTCGCCCAGCAGCGTTATCTGGCCGAACAATGCATCCAGCCGGGGATGATGGTGCCCGTTGACCCACAACGTAACCTTCGTATTGCCGACCATCAACAATGCCAAAAAGGTCAATGCAAGCAGCAAGAGCAATACCACCACAAAACCCCTGATGGTTCCGAAAAACCGGTTCATACGGCGAATTTAAGTCTGTGCCAGGCAAAACCTGATTATTTACAAACACTCTTTGGTTTTAACAACACTTCCGTCTTAATTGCACGTAGGGAATAATTCATCCGATGAGTAAGAAAAAATCAATTGACCGCGTGAGGCTGGAATTAGAATTTGAAATGCACTCCTCCGTAGGCATCTTGTTCAGTTACATCGCTACCGCAACAGGCTTGCAGTCTTGGTTTGCCGATAATGTGAATGTGCGCAACAACGAGTATGAATTTTCCTGGGACGACGGCACCGTCAATAGGGCCGAACTGGTGAAAAGTGTAGCCAATAAACATGTGCGCTTTCACTGGCTGGATAGTCCCGAGGATGAGAGTTTTGAATTACACATCGTGCAGGATGAACTCACCGGCGATGTAGAACTGGTGGTTGTTGATTATTGCGATGCCGACGATGAGGCAACCAATAAACTGCTATGGGAAAGCCAGGTCGATGCGCTGCGTGCGCTGATAGGCGCCTAATCAGGCGTTCAACACACTGATGGCCAGCCAGCTCATCATGCCGGCACCGATGGGCAGAGCATCCTCGTCAATGTCAAATTGCGGGTGGTGAACGCTGTGTACGATACCGCGGGCTTCGTTCCTTACACCCAGGCGGTAAAAACAACTTGGTACAGCCTGACTGAAATAAGCGAAATCTTCTGCGGCCATCCAGATCCCTAAGGCTTCTACCTGCGCATCTCCCAAATAGGCTTCAGCCAGCGACTTGCAGCGCAGGGTAAGATCTTCGTGATTCTGCAGGAATGGATAACCCTTCCTTATTTCCAGTTCTGCTCTGGCACCAAATGCCTGTGCAGTATGATCCACAATATTCCTGATGCGCTCATGCGCTTCCGCACGCCAGCGTTCATCCATGGTGCGGAAGGTGCCTTCCAGCCATACGGATTCCGGGATGATGTTGGTAGCACCTTTCGCTTCAACCTTCCCAAATGACAATACGCTTGGTATCGCAGGATTTGCTGCCCTGCTGACGACCTGTTGCAGCGCCACAATCATTTGAGCCGCAACAGTTACGGGATCTATATTGAAATGCGGCATTGCACCATGCCCGCCCTTTCCAATTACCTTCAGGTACAACTCGTCCGTGCTGGCCATATATAGCCCGGGCCTGAAGCCTGTAACGCCCACAGGCAGTTGAGGCATCACGTGCTGGCCAATCATGAAATCGACCTTGGGTGCTGTTAAAACACCTTCGGCAATCATCAGGCTTGCGCCACCGGGAAGCTTCTCTTCTCCCGGCTGAAAAATCAGCTTCACCGTGCCTGAGAAATGTTCCCTGAGCTCCTGGAGGATGATGGCTGCACCCAGCAAACAGGTGCTGTGCACATCATGCCCGCAGGCATGCATCTTGCCGGATACGGTTGAGCGATAGGGGCGGTCTGCTGCTTCCTCAATCGGCAGGGCATCCATGTCTGCACGCAATCCAACCACCCTTGATCCAGGTTTCGTTCCATGGATGAGCGCAACCCTACCGGTGCCGGCAACAGTGGTGCTGGCTATACCCGACTCCGCAAGCGTTCGCTCAATAAAAGCACCGGTTTCAAATTCCTCAAAACTCAATTCCGGATGCATGTGGATATGCCTGCGTATGGCCGTCAAACGGGCGCTCAGAGATTGAGCCCTGCTTTTGATGATGGATTGTATTTCTGACATATTTATTTTTTGGTAACTTCGTACCAAGTTTGTCGCGAAGTTAACACAATGAATAGGCGTGTAACATTATATCTGGTTTTGCTCTGTATGCCCCTGCTGTGGGTGATGAATTCCTGTGAAACCAACCCTCAGAAGTCCGTGCCGCTGAATCAGCTGACCATAGATTATTTTCAGTTTAAAAATGGTTCGGAATGGATTTACGAGTTGGTGAGTGATACCAACATAAAGGAGCGTGTGGTAGCTGCTGATTTCACCAGCGGAAAAAATCGTTTTGACGAGGTGGAAATCAGTTTCTTCAAATACAATCTCGTTTCCGACAAGAACTTCAGCATCATGGTCCGGGCAGAATCCGGAATGAAAGACCCCGTAGATCAGGTGGCTTTTGTAACCAGTGATCCCTTCCTTACTTATGGCCCTATCCTTTGGAGTGATGCCAGCGGTGTTTCAGTAGGCGGAACCGACTCTTTCCGCTTCGACGAATCAGTGCGCATTGGTGGTGTTGAATACAATAAGGTCATCCGTATTGCCTTTGCCAACCATCCCGTGTACAAGAACATCAGCATGAGCAAGGAATTGGGTATCGTGCAAAAGCAATACAGGAACGGAAAAACCTTCCGTCTGCGTCAGTATAAATTGAATCGCTAACGCGCAGTCTGGCTTATTATGATCGCCAGGCAATCGGTTGAACAGGTAATAGATGCGGCCCCCATTGAAGAAGTGGTAGGCCAATACCTCTCACTGAAAAAAAGAGGAACCAATTACATTGGCCTTTGTCCCTTCCACGATGAAAAAACGCCTTCCTTTAACGTAAATCCGGCCAGAGGCATCTATAAATGTTTCGGTTGCGGTAAAGGGGGAAATTCGGTACAGTTCGTCATGGAACTAGACCAGGTTTCTTTTGTAGAGGCTGTGCGGAAGTTGGCAAACCGCTATGGAATTGACCTCATTGAAACCGGGCAGCCGGAACTGGAAGAACTTCAGGAAGAACAGAAACAAAGGGAGAGCCTGTATGCAGTGCTCAACTTTGCAGCAGGATGGTTTGAACAGCAGCTTCACGATTCAGAGGCTGGCAGGAACATCGGCCTGGCATATTTCCGCGAACGCGGATTGGAAGTATCCACCATGCGCCATTGGAAACTGGGCTTTGCCCCTGACCAGTGGAACGCAATGCTGCATGCCGCTGAAAAGGCCTCCTACAATAAAGAATTCCTGGAAACAGCCAGCCTGGTAAAAAAATCCGAATCCGGGAAATGGTTTGATATGTTCCGAAATCGGGTGATTTTTCCCGTGTATTCCGTTTCCGGAAGGGTAGTTGCCTTTGGCGGAAGGGTCATGGGCAAGGCCGAAGGACAGCCTAAGTACATCAATTCGGCCGAAAGCCCGGTTTACCACAAAAGCGACCACCTGTTCGGGCTGTTTCAGGCGAAAACTTCCGTCAAGAAAAAGGATAAGGTATACCTTACCGAAGGATATACCGATGTGATCACCCTTTTTCAGGCTGGGATCGACAATGTGGTGGCCAGCAGCGGCACTTCACTCACTGATAGCCAAATCCGTCTGATCCGCAGGTTCACTCCCAATGTTACCGTCTTGTACGACGGAGATGCTGCCGGCATCAAAGCCTCATTGCGCGGTATTGACCTGATGCTCCGGGAAGACCTGAACGTACGCGTGGTGCGTTTTCCTGATGGAGAAGACCCGGACAGCCTTTGCCGCAAGCTAGGCCCGGTTGAATTTTCGGCATTCCTGGAAGTCAATGAGCAGAATTTCATCCTGTTCAAGGCAAAGCTGCTTTTTGACGGGGCAGGTAACGACCCGCTGCTCCGTGCCGATGCCATCCGGGATATCCTGCAAAGCCTCAGCTTGATTCGCGATTCCATCAAGCGTACAGAATTGGTTCGCCAACTGGCCGATGTATCCGGACAGGCCGCCGATCAGCTCCTTTATGAACTGAACCGCCTGGTGCGCAATGTGCATAAAGAAGATCAGAAACAGGCCAATAATACCCTGGAACTGATGGCGGCCCAAACAGCAACCGACCTAAAAACCATCACCTTTGACGATGTACATCAGGAACAGGGATTGCTGCGGCTGGTCATTAGGCATGGGCAGTTGCAACAAACTGAAGACCTGAAACTGTGGCAAATGGTGGCCCAGGAACTGCATCAGGGCGGTCCCCAGGAATTTACTGATCCCACATGCGCGCGCGCCTTCTCCCACCTCAATCACTTGTTTGCTGAAGGAGCACCGCTGGATCCAAATTACTTCATCAGCGGTTCCGACCATGAACTTGCAGCCTTCGCTGCCGATGCGCTGAGCCGCGATTATGTGTTGTCCGACCATTGGGCCAAACACGAAATTGCCGTAATCACCGAAGAATCAAACGTTTTTCATGAGTTCCTGGGCGTATTTACCCACCTGCGCCGCAAGAAATTGGACCTTATCCTGCACGATATCCTGGCCAAATTCGAGCAAATGACTCCCGAAAGTCCTTTAGAAGAAGAAGCTTCCCTGATGGATTATTATCAATACACGCAAAGCCTGCGCAATGAACTGGTGAAACAGTCGGGACCTGTGGTTACGGCCTATCCCGACACACGGGTAGTCCACAAAAGAATATAGCCTTCGCGCATCCGGTAGGCAATGTGGTAATGCTCCGTGCCATCTTTCAGCATCAACTGGCCTTGAAGCAATCCTGCTTCGGCAACAGCAAAGGGCGCCACCCGCAATTGTGTGCGGAAATCAATTTCCTTGCGCCCGTAAGCCTTATACATGCATTCCTTGGCTCCCCAAATTAAATGCATGGCCTCATGACGGCTGGCGGAATCCTGATGTGTTAACTCTTCGGGAGCGCAAAATCGGGGCGCAATGCGCATAATCCGTTCGCCAATAACTTCGATATCCAGGCCGCAGGCATCTGCAGACGAAACCAGCAATCCTGCCATGTCTCCACTGTGGCTTAGGCTGATATGGCCTGAAAAACCCTGTATAAACGGTTTGCCAAATGCATCTTTTTCCAGTTTTTGATTCGGAAATACACTGCGCACCAGCAAACGTGATGCAAGGTAATGCCTCAGCCGCTCCGGATTCTGAATAGGCGGAAGGGCAGAACCATCGGCACAGAAAAGCCCGATTAAGGCCTCATTTGTTTCGGAAATCTCCCATAGATATAAGTTTTCTAAACTATTAGATGTTAATTCGGTTTTAACTGGCATGAAGCGCACGTGGAAAGTTGAGAAGTTGCAACAGTTCAACGGACACCATCAGAGTATTTATGCCCTTGCCATGAACCCTGAAAGCGGGAATTTATATTCTTCGGGGGCTGATGGATTTGTGGTGTGCTGGTCACCCGGTGGGCCTGATCAAGGTAAGCTGCTGGCCCACATTCCGGAACCTGTGTTAGTGCTGCTGCCATTACACAAAGATATATTGCTGGCCGGCACGGCCAATGGCATCATTTATATGCTGCAATTGGGTGGAGCACCCGCCGGAAAGCAAATAAATGCGCACAAAGGAGCGATTTTTACCATGATCCGGAAGCCCAACGGTGATGGCTGGTATAGCGGAGGTAAGGATGGGTACCTGCTGGAATGGAATGAACAAGGCGTATGGTCAACAGGCCGGAAATGCAGCGAGGAAAGCCTGCGTTGCCTTACCATGTCAGGGAATAAACTGGCAGCGGGATTCTCCGACAACTACATGCGGGAATGGAATCAGTTTGATGCGTCGGAACCGTTGGTGGAAGTAGATGCACATAAAAGTTCAGTATTCAGCCTTGACTACAGCAAGGATGGTCGGTGGCTCTATTCCGGTGGCCGAGATGCCGCACTGAAGCAGTGGGACAGCAGCAATGGACTGGAACTGATGCGTGAAATACCGGCCCACTGGTCTCATATCAATCACCTGCAGGTTTCGCCCAATGGACAACTGATTGCTACGGCCAGCATGGATAAAACCATTCGGATTTGGGATGCCGATACGCTGGAATTGCTCAAAGTAATCGATGCCACCAAAACCGATGCGCATCATTCATCGGTGAACCGTGTGATTTGGCTGGATGATGAGCGCATCGCATCAGGATCCGATGATAGAACCATCCGAGTGTTCAGAATATTTCAGGCCGATTGATGCCTTTTGCCGTTTATTTTTGTCGCAATGATTCTTTCTGATAAGCGCATCCTAGAAGAAATAGAGGCCGGAACCATCCTTATCGAGCCCTATCGCCGCGATTGCCTTGGCAGCAACTCCTATGACGTACATCTTGGGCGTTATCTGGCAACCTACCGCGACCGGGTTCTCGATGCCAAGCTCCACAATAAAATTGATTATTTCGAAATTCCTGAGGAAGGCTTTGTGCTGCAGCCCGGCACCTTATATCTGGGTGTTACTGAAGAGTATACGGAAACACATCGGCATGTTCCATTTCTGGAGGGGAAATCAAGTACCGGCAGGTTGGGAATAGATATCCATGCTACGGCGGGGAAGGGTGATGTGGGCTTTTGCAATACCTGGACACTTGAGATTTCTGTGGCACAACCTGTGCGCGTGTACACGGGAATGCCCATCGGGCAGCTGATTTATTTTGAAGTGCAAGGGGAAATTGCCATGGCCTACAACAACAAGGCATCAGCAAAATACAACGTGCGCACGGTAAAGCCCGTGGAGAGCATGATGTGGAAAAACCAGTTCTGATCAGCGCGCAGGCACCGGATGCACCCAGCCAAAGGGGTCGGCAGCCTGACGTGTGCGAATGGCATCCAATCTGTCAAGAATACTGCTTGAAATGCTGTGGCTTCCTGTTCCTTCCAGTGCATAATACTTGCCCTGATGTCCAAAACCCTGAATGTTTACCAGGGTTGCTGCCGTTCCGGTGATGAACATCTCCTGCAAACTTCCTGCTGCATGCCAGGCTTTTAATTCAGAAACGCGGATGGGTCTTTCTTCAACCTTTATTCCCTGAGCCCGTGCTAGGGAAATGACCGAATCACGGGTGATGCCGGCAAGCATTGTGTCGGTAAGTGCAGGGGTAATCAGGCGGTCCTCCGCAACCACAAAACAATTGGTGGTGCCCGTTTCTTCCAGAAATTCATGATCAACAGGATCAGTCCACAGCACCTGGTCAAACCCTTCTTCCTGGGCTTCGCGGGTGGGTAACATCGCCGCACCGTAATTGCCGGCACACTTGGTAAAACCAACACCACCGGGTGCTGCTCGTGCATACTTTTCCTCAATTTTCACCTTCAGCGGCTGACTGTAATAAGCTACCACCGGGCAGCACCAGGCAATAAACAAATAACGCGAGGATGGCCGCACGCCCAGAAAATCATCTGTGGCAAACATGAACGGCCTGATGTATAAACTGCTGCCCTCCTTGGTGGGAATCCATTGGCGGTCCACCCAAATGAGCCGCTCCAGTGCTTCTACAAACAGCGATTCAGGAATTTCAGGCATGCACATCCTTTGTGCAGAACGGTTAAACCGCGCTGCATTGTCGAAAGGTCTGAACAACAACGGTGTGCCGTCTGCCGCTTTAAAAGCCTTCATGCCTTCAAAAATGGACTGACCATAATGCAAGGCACTGGTGGCCGGACTTAGGGTCAGAGGTCCGTAGGGTGCAATTTTACATTCAATCCATTGGGCGCCGTCGTATGTTGCCATAAACATGTGGTCGGCAAACACACGGCCAAACTGGATGTGGTCAAAATCAACCGAACCGATGGTTGATTCGGTCTTCAATTCATAAGTAACTTCGAGCGCCATTTGGGTAGAATACGGCTTCGAATTAAAGTACTGCAACCCGAATGGCAAAAAGAAACAAACACCATGGGTACTGATATTTCTCCTATTGCTCTTGAACTGCTTTACAGTCCTGGTTTTTTCCTTGTAAAGGATGACCTTCATAAGGTTGATAAGCCTGCCGAAACAACCACACAGGTGTCCACGGGCAGCAGCGAAACGAATATTACCGAACATCCTCAGCAGGTAAGTGTTCCAGCTCCTGCCAACTTGATATTTATGCTGACCGTTCCGGAGCAGCTGAGCAGCGCGGAGCAGCAGATGCTGGAACGTATGGCATCCTACATCCGCACAGAACTGTCCCTAGGCAAAGAATGGCTCACCGGCGGCCATGACCTGTGGCAGAATGCAGAAGGAGTGCACCACTGGGTATGTTTCGGAACACAGCCCATCATGCCCGAACTGCAAACCTTCGCCTTTGGAGAACATGAACGCGGGAGCATCCTTCAACTCCCCGATGTTGGCATCCTTGCGCCGAATCCAGCCCTGAAAAAACAGGCACTGGAGGCCTTGAGAACCTGGGCAGCTTCAATACAATGAAACACGACTTCAATACACTCATCTTCGCCAGTGGCAATGCACATAAGGCAGAAGAAGTACAGGCCGCCTTCGAAGGACAGGTCAGCATCGCGTTGCCGAAGGATCTTGGCTATGCCTTTGATGTGGCAGAAACAGGAATGACCCTTCAGGAAAATGCCATCCTGAAAGCGGAGGAAGCCTGGCAACTGACCGGCAAGCCCTCCTTTGCGGATGATACAGGCTTGTTTTGCGAAGCACTCAATGGATTGCCCGGCGTGCATACCGCCCGATTTGCCGCCATCCAGGGTTATAGTGGAAGCAATAATGAACTGTTGCTGGACCGGCTCAGCCACAATGAACAACGCGATGCATTTTTTGAATCGGTATTCTGCCTGCGCTGGGAGCAGGGAAGGGTTTGCTTTCAGGGGGTCTTGCCTGGCACCATAGCCCTGGAACAGGCAGGCAATGGTGGATTTGGATATGATCCGGTATTTATCCCTCAAGGCTTCAGCAAAACCCTCGCCGAGTTGCCGCTTCGGGTGAAGCTGCTTATCAGCCACCGAAGTCAGGCCTTACGCTCCATGCAAGCCTGGATCGCCGCGTTTCAGTCATTATAAGTGCCAAAATCGTAAGGACTATGGACGATCATAAGGAATATAACATACCGAACATACCCGTTGCGAAATTCCATTATCAATTGCCGGAGTCTGCCATCGCTCAGGAGCCCTTGCCCCAGCGGGACCAGTCGCGACTCTTGCATTATCGTGCAGGCAGCACAGGGCATCATGTGTTTACTGAGTTGCCAGAGCTGCTGGACCCCGATGCGCTCTTGGTATTCAACGACACCAAGGTGATTCCGGCACGGCTCTGGTTTCACAATGAGCAGGGCGCGCGTATTGAATTGTTTCTGTTGAAAGAACTCCAACGAGATGAGTCGCACTCCTCTTATATATGGGAATGTCTGGTAGGCAACCGCAGGAAGTTCAAAGAACAGGACATCCTAACCCTGCGCTCTGGGAATCTGGAACTTAGCGCAGCATGGCACCATCGTGAATTGAACCAGGTAGAGATTCGTTGTTCAGGGCGTGAAGCGTTTCTGGACATTCTGGATGTGTTCGGGCACATGCCCCTGCCTCCGTACATAAAACGTGAAGACAGCCATAGCGATTATGAGCGCTACCAAACCATTTTTGCAAAGAATGCCGGCGCAGTGGCTGCGCCAACGGCGAGCCTTCATTTCACAGAAGCCGTGTTCGAAGCGCTGGAGCGCAAAGGGCATAAACTGGCATTTTTAACGCTGCATGTAGGCGCAGGTACCTTCAAGCCAGTTACCTCGGAAGGTACAGCCGGCCACGTGATGCATACAGAATCCTTCAGCATATCGAAAGAAACACTGATGGCGTTGAACCAGGGCAGGCCGATTACAGCAGTAGGCACAACGGTGATGAGGGTGCTGGAGTCACTTTATTATGCGGCGCTGCAAGTAGTAGCTGGCCAAAAGGAAATCAGGGTAGGGCAGCACGATCCGTACAAAACGGGGTTGCCTGACTGGAGTTTAGCAGCGCTCATTACCATCCTCACAGATCATTTAGAAAAGGAAGGTAAAACACATCTGGAGGGGGAAACCTCAATATTCATTGTTCCAGGAATGCGCTTCAGGGTTTGCAATGGATTGGTTACCAACTTTCACCAGCCGGGTTCAACATTGTTGATGTTGGTAGAGGCATTTATCGGGCCTGGCTGGGAACAGATGTATGATGAGGCGCTGAGAAATGGATACCGGATGTTGAGTTATGGAGATTCTTCTCTACTCATTCCCGGTGTAATACGTTGATTTACAAACACTTACTGAAACATCGGAATTATTTTTAATACATGCTTAACCAGAAATGAAAAGTTCCGTTACCTTTGCATTCCCGTTCTGATAAATAGTTCACTGCTGTAATGTGGTTGAAAAAAGTTTTTAAAAGCGTTTGACATCGTCAAATATTTTTGTCACTTTTGCACCCCCGTTTTTGAGTAGAAACTAAAGAGGTTCAAAGATGCGCAATTTGTTGATGTTGCGGCAATCATAGCCAAATCATCACTTGTCAAGATTTTTCATAAAGTTCTTGACAAGATGAAAAAGATGCTTACCTTTGCACCCCCTTTAGGAATGAAA
>CANHRE010000045.1 GCA_947463095.1 Flavobacteriales bacterium
AGATGAGCCAGGAACGTAAGGCACCCCTGAGGATTGCTTCGGAAAATCCTGAGTGGAGTCATCGGGCCTTGGAGAGTTCCTTGAAAGGCCAGTACCAGCAAAAGAACATACGCACCGTTTGGGAATCGGTGAGGGCGCTGCAGAATGCGGGCTGGGCGCTGGAAGATACCCGGGTTGAAACAGCCCTGAACATGGTTACAGAACTCAGCGGGCTTCGCGGTCGCTGGGATATACTACAGGCGGAAGGCCCGCAAATAGTTGCAGATACGGCCCACAATGAGCCAGGAATCAGGGAAGTTATGCAGCAGCTGCATACGCAGTCATTCGAGCGCTTGCATATGGTATTGGGATTCGTAAAGGAAAAAGATCTGGACAAAATCCTTCCTTTATTCCCGTGCAATGCTCAATACTACTTCTGCAAACCAGATATAGAACGCGGCCTGGATGCTAAGATATTACGGGAAAAGGCTGCCGCTTACGGTTTGGACGGAAAGGCCTATGCCCATGTTGCAGATGCGCTGCAGGCCGCAAAAAACACTGCGGGTAAAAACGATTTCATCTATGTTGGCGGAAGCACCTTCGTGGTTGCGGAAGCGCTTTAAAATATAAAAGCCACCTGCGCGGGCAGACGGCTTTTACAGCATCTACTTGATTTTCAAATCAGGCTGAAGCCTGTTCTTTGGGCGCGGCAGCCTTTACCTCATCGTTTACTCCGCTAGAGAATCCTGCAAAGTTTTCGTTGAACAGATGCGCCAGGTGGTTGGCTTTTGCATCATAAGCATTTTTATCTTCCCAGGTGTTCCTTGGATTCAGCAATTCGGAAGGAACTCCAGGACATGACTTGGGCATACTGATACCGAATACAGGATGGTTCTGGTATTCCACCTCTTCCAATTGATCATTCAGAGCAGCAGTAATCATGGCACGGGTATAAGCCAGTTTCATGCGAGAACCTACGCCGTAAGGGCCACCGGTCCAGCCGGTATTGATCAGCCATACGCGGATGTGCGGATGTTGGTGTAATTTCTCACCAAGCATCAAGGCGTATTTTCCAGGATGCAGGGGCAGGAAAGCCTTTCCGAAACAGGCAGAAAAAGTAGCCTGAGGTTCGGTAACACCGGCTTCAGTACCTGCAACTTTAGCGGTATATCCACTGATGAAGTGGTACATAGCCTGTCCAGGGGTAAGACGGCTGATGGGAGGCAGCACTCCAAAAGCATCTGCAGTCAAGAAGAAAATATTTTTCGGGGTCTTTCCTACGGAAGGAACCGCCGCGTTGTCAATATGGTTGATGGGATACGCAACGCGGGTGTTCTCGGTCACGGAAATGTCGTCATAGTTCACCGAGTTGGTGCCTTCCATGAAACGCACGTTTTCCACCAAAGCACCGTGCCTGATGGCGTTCCAGATTTGTGGCTCCTTTTCTTCGGTAAGGTTTACACACTTGGCATAGCAACCACCTTCAAAGTTGAAGATGTCATCGTCAGACCATCCGTGCTCATCATCGCCGATAAGCTTCCTTGCCGGATCGGCGCTCAGGGTTGTTTTTCCCGTGCCACTTAATCCGAAGAAGATTGCGGTGTCACCGCGCTCTCCAATATTTGCAGAGCAGTGCATGCTCAGTGTTTTACGCTCCTGTGGCAGCACATAGTTCAACACAGTGAAGATGCTCTTTTTAATTTCACCTGTATAACCAGAGCCGCCAATAAGAATGATTTTGCGGGTGAAATCCACAATGGTGAAATTGTGCTGGCGGGTGCCATCTTCGGCAGGATTCGCGTGGAATGAAGGTGCTGCCAGGATGAGCCATTCTACAGGCTCGTTTAAAATTTCATCGGCGCTGGGACGCAGGAACAAGTGCTTGGCAAAAAGGTTCTGGTAAGCGCTTTCTGTTACAACATCAATATTCAGGCGAAAACGTGGGTCTGCGCAGGCGTAAGCACGACGGTGGAACAAAGTTTTGCCTTCCAGGTGATGCAACACCTTTCCCAATAGCGCATCAAACTGATCTGAACCATAAGGTTGATTTACAGAGCCCCACCAAACTGTTGATTCGGTGTTGGCATCCTTCACTACGAACTTATCTTTAGGAGAACGGCCGGTAAATGCACCGGTATCGGCCGCCAAAGCGCCGGTATCGGTGATGATTCCTTCATTTCGCTCGATAGCCTGCGCTACCAGTTCATCGGTGCTGAGGTTCTGATACAAATTCCCTGCCTTTTGGGCAATGTGGTTCAGAATTTCTGTGTTCTTCATGAATTGTGAGGGCTTTGTTTAGCGCTGCAAAGGTACATTTTTCATAAGGAATGACTGTGAAAAATGATGAATCTTTGTACGCATAGAATGGAAAACGGAATTTCATCCAAACGCAATATTGACGCTGGTTTTTCAGGCTCAAAGAAAAATACTGCGGTTCGCACAGGGCCGCTAAATCTTAGTGTCAAAATGACACTAATTATCTTTGTTATATATAGTGCAACGCTTCGGCAGAGTTTTGGGCAAGCCTACCAGTTTCGTCGCGGTGTTGATTTGGGAATAAGCCTTTCAGGGGCTGCAGTTCAGGGCGGGATGCAATACCTGATGTTCCGAGACCGAAACAAGCCCGTACCGGCAGCAGGAAGGGAAATCCAGTTGGGACCCGACCGGTGGTTCCATTATCATTGGCGCAGCCAGCCCGCAAGAATTTCAGATATGCTCATGGCGGTACAGTTTGCCTTTCCACTAATTGCCACCAACCTCAACGTGAAAGACCGAAACTGGATGAATTGTGCCATGGTATGCTCGGAATCACTGTTGTGGACAGTAAATCTGACTCAGGGAGTCAAACTGCTGAAGTTGCGCTCTCGTCC
Organism: Flavobacteriales bacterium; assembly: GCA_947463095.1. Lineage (GTDB taxonomy): Bacteria > Bacteroidota > Bacteroidia > NS11-12g > UBA955 > REEB481. Next base: position 2,850 of record CANHRE010000045.1, read on the forward strand.
GTTTGTGTATGGCCCAAACACCCCTAACCATATGATGTCAGGCATAGATGCTCGCTATTCTTTCCTTTCCGGTCACAGTTCAACCTCATTTTGCCTGGCTACAGCCTTCAGCCTTGCCATGAAGCAAATGAATATCCCTGCTCAGCGAAGAACAATTTTGAGTGCAACAGCGTTTATAGGGGCGGGAAGCATTGCCGCATTGCGTGTTGTTGCCGGGAAGCACTATCCAACCGACGTGCTGGCCGGAATGGTATTGGGATGCGGTGTTGCCTTACTAAACCACCATATACATGTCCGTCATTAACGTCATCCTTGGCATATGCTGCTCGCTGACCGGCCTAACTTCATGCGGGCAAAAATTACCCCCCCAAGCAAAAAAAGAATCAATAAGCATGGAACACCGAAATGATAGTCTGAAAACAGATACCGCTGTGCTTGCCGGCGGCTGCTTCTGGTGCCTGGATGCCGTTTACCGCAATATGAATGGCGTGCAGGATGTGATCAGTGGATACAGCAACGGTACGATAAAAAATCCCGCCTACCGCGAGGTATGTACCGGTCGCACGGGCCATGCCGAAGTGGTAAAAATCCTGTTTCATCCCGACTCCGTTTCCTATGCGGATATTTTGGAAGTGTTTTGGCGGGTACATGACCCTACCCAGTTAAACCGTCAGGGCAACGATGTGGGAACGCAATACCGCAGCGGCATTTATTACTTGAATGAAACACAAAGGGATATTGCGCTGCTAAGCAAAAAAGCACTGGAGGAAGCGGGCGTATACCGTGGCGCAATCGTTACCGAAATTGAACCCTTGTCCATGTTCTATGCCGCCGAGGATTATCATCAGGATTACTTCCGCCAGAATCAGGAAAACCCATATTGCCAGTATGTGGTGGGTGAAAAAGTAGAGAAGTTCCGCAAGCTGTTCCGCGAGCGTTTGCGGGAAAAACCACTGCAGTCAAAAGGTTCAGGTGAGGGGAATTAACCTTTCGTTTTGAATCCGAGTTTTTGAAGCAGGGCACGCACCTTATCCAGCACTTCTCCCTGAATCAATATTTCCCCTTCTTTGGCAGTCCCTCCGGTACCACAGTGCGCCTTCAGTTTACGTTCCAGTTCCTTTAGGTCGGAAGCTTTTCCTTTGAATTCTTTTATTGCCACACATGGCTTTCCATTGCGGACTTCGCGACGCACATATAAACATTGTTCCGAAGAATCGGGTGTTTCATCTTCTTCCTGTTTATCAAATTGAAAATCAGGATTGGTGCTGTATACAATACCATTTCGGTTTTTGTTCTTGTTGCTCATCAACGTGAAGTTATAGAGGCTTTCTGTGGATGATTCCTGCCGAAGGCTGAGCCGTGGGCATAATGGTCAGTTCATTAATATTCACATGGGGCGGTCGGTTCAACATAAACCAAACAGCTTCTGCCACATCAGCGGCAACCAGGTTTTCAAAACCTTCATAAACCTTCGCAGCACGCTGTTCATCACCGTCAAAGCGCACCAGGCTGAATTCTGTTTCCACTGCCCCGGGGTGCAGGCAGCCAACCCTGATGGGATATTTCGCCATATCTATGCGCATCCCCTTACTGAGCGCATCCACAGCAAATTTGCTGGCGCAGTAAACCGCACCATTGGCATAAACCTCTTTGCCGGCAATAGATCCAACATTGATGATATGCGCTGATCCATCCTTCGGCATGAGCGGCAGAACAGCCTTGCTTACATACAATAGTCCTTTTACATTGGTATCCATCATGGCATCCCATTGATCTGGATTTCCTTCATCCAGAGGCTCCAAACCCCAGGCCAGTCCAGCGTTGTTCACCAGTACCCTGATGTTTCGCCAAGGCTCGGGTAATTGTTCCATGCAGCGGTTCACTGCGGCACGGTCGCGAACATCCAGCGCACAAACATGAACATGAACCTGATGGGTGCGCATCAGTTCCTCCGCAACAGTGTCAAGTCGCTCTTTTCTCCTTCCGGTGATGATTAGATTATATGATTCACGGGCCAGCACGCGGGCAATGGCCTCCCCTATTCCGGAACTGGCCCCGGTAACCAAGGCAATCGGTAACCGATGGTTCATCATGCTTTTACCGCTTTAATAATCAAATTGGGAGTAAATACGATGTTGCGGCTGCTGCGGGCTGTGGCAAACAGCACCAGCCTGAGCCTGAAAGAAATCAGCGCCCAGCATACACGACGGATTTGCTCCTTAAGCCAGCCTTCTGTGCGCATCAAAGAAGGAAGGGTTTCTACTTTATGAAAGCCTGTTGCCAGCATCACTTGCTGGGCGCCTGAAGCATTCAGCAGCAATTCATGGGTAAAATCGCCATAGGCAAATACAGAGGCAATGGGCGCATCCATATTAGGCGTGCGCAGCAACAATATACCGCCGGGCTTCAAAGCATCGTGGGCCGCCTGGAGAATCACCATCAACTCATCCTTGGTAAAATGCTCAACGATGTCCATGCCGGTAATCACATCAAATGATGCTTTGGAACACTGCAATACACTCAGCACATCACCTTGTTTTACACCTGCAACGCCCATTTCATGAGCCAGGGCCACCTGCTCGGGACTGACATCTACCCCGATGGTTTCTAAATAGCCTGCCTCATTAAGGGCTGCCAGCAAAGACCCTGAGCCACAACCTATATCTAGAATCTTCGCCTGAGGATTCAAGTTCCCCAGTAAAGGCATTACTTCCCGGGAAAACTGCAATCGCTCCCTGAGAAAAAGCGCGGTCCGATCGGTACCCGAAGCCCTGCCGCTTTGCGTGCTGTGGTAGTTATTGTAAAGAATTTGGCGATAAGCAGTCATGCGCGGCAAATTTACTTCATTCACTCGCTGAACCACACCACACAGGAACGCAGCGATGCGTATTTTCGCCGTATGCTGTTATTACCGGGCAGTAGCGGAATTTTCCCTGAAGCGGGCTGCGATGAGGCCGGCCGTGGTTGTCTGGCAGGTCCAGTCTGTGCGGCGGCGGTCATCATGCCCGAAGGGTGGTCCCATCCCGTGCTCAATGACAGCAAGCAGCTGAACAGGAAGCAGCGCGAAATGCTGCGGGCAGTAATCGAACAGGATGCTATACAATGGGCTGTAACTATGGTAGATGCGGCAGAAATTGACCGCATCAACATCCTACAGGCCTCCATTACAGGCATGCACAGAGCCTTGGATGCTTTGCCGGTTGAACCGCAATTAATACTGGTGGATGGCAATAAATTCAGGCCTTATCGAAACATAACCCACCGCACGGAAGTGAAGGGCGACGCGCGCTTTGTATCTATTGCCGCGGCAAGCATTCTGGCCAAAACCCACCGCGATGCCCTGATGGAGGAACTCCATAAACTGTATCCACAATACGGCTGGGACCGCAATGCCGGATACCCTACCAAAACGCATAGGGAAGCCATACGAACCCATGGGGTAAACGACTACCACAGGAAGAGCTTTCGTTTATTGCCGGAACAGTTGCCGCTTTGGTGAAGGTAAACACCCGCTGGAACCTCGCTTCTCAGAAATGGTCATATTCCTGATCAAGAATGTAGTTTCCGGGGTTCCTATACGTGTAATAAAAGAGAGAAGCCACCCTCGTATAAATTCGAAGATGGCCTCATCAAACACCCCCTCCAGGTGCGGTTTTTATGACAGTCCTGAACACAGTCAGGCAGTCGCAACGCTTGTTTTCTTGCACTATGAGTCTGAAAGAGCAACACAGAGCGTGGGACCAGTTTAAAGCTTTTTGGCCCTCATGAATGTGGTGCGATATTAAGTAGCTTTTATCAAATTTGATGTGTAAGACTTAAAATTTCACAAACTTCAACTTTATAAACGCTGAAATTTTGCTTTAAAGCGTTTTTATGGCCGTAAATAAAGTTGGTGATGGGAATGGTAAAAATCGTACAAGCCTTGGGCATGCGTTTTCATTACGTCAAGCCTGAATAACCATTACCTTTGTGCCTGCATGCAAACAGCAACCCTGGAACAGGCTAAGGAGCTGGGACTTCTTCCTGAAGAATTCGAAAAAATCAAGGAAATTCTGGGCAGAACTCCCAACTTCAATGAATTAAGTGTGTATTCTGTGATGTGGAGTGAACATTGCAGCTACAAGAATTCTATTACCCTGCTGAAAACCCTTCCCCGCGATGGCAGCAAGCTGCTCACCAAGGCTGGCGAAGAAAATGCAGGGCTGGTTGACATTGGCGACGGGCTTGCCTGTTGTTTCAAAATAGAAAGTCACAACCACCCAAGCGCTATTGAACCCTACCAGGGTGCCGCTACCGGTGTTGGTGGCATCAACCGCGATGTTTTCAGCATGGGTGCACGGCCTATAGCCCAGCTCAATTCACTGCGTTTCGGGAACATCCACACCGAACGCACCCAGTGGCTGCTGAAAGGTGTGGTTAAAGGCATCGGCGACTACGGTAACGCATTCGGCATACCAACAGTAGGTGGTGAAGTGTATTTCGACGATTGTTATGAAACCAACATCCTGGTGAATGCCATGAGTGTAGGCTTGGTAAAGGTTGGCAAAACCATCAGCGCCTCGGCAGACGGCCCCGGGAACCCGGTATACATCTTCGGCTCTGCCACAGGAAAAGATGGAATTCACGGGGCGGCTTTCGCCTCAAAAGATATAGGCGAAGATGCAGCCAACGACCTGCCCAGTGTTCAGGTGGGTGACCCCTTCTGGGAAAAACTCATCCTTGAAGCCACGATGGAGCTTATTGAAACCGGAGCTGTTGTGGGCTTGCAGGATATGGGTGCTGCGGGAATCACCTGCTCCACAAGCGAGATGAGTGCCAAGAGCGGCACGGGTATGGACGTTTGGCTTGACAAGGTTCCCCTGAGGCAAAACGACATGAAACCCTGGGAAATTCTACTGAGCGAAAGTCAGGAACGCATGCTGGTGGTGGTGAAAAAAGGCCAGGAAGCTGCCGCCGAAACCGTGTTCAAAAAATGGGAGATTACCTACGCGCAGATTGGAATTGTTACCGATACCGGAAGAGTTCGGTACTACATGAACGATATCCTTGAAGGCGATATTCCTGCAGAAAGCCTGGTATTAGGCGGTGGCGCACCTGTATACCAGCGGGAATGGGAAACGCCCGCATATTTCCAATTAATCGAGCAGTTCAACGCTAATCAAATTGAAATACCTGAAAACCTGAGGGAAGTAGCACTGTTCCTTTCAGCAGAGCCAAACATTGCCAGCAAGCGCTGGATATACAGGCAGTACGACAGCATGGTGGGCACCGTGATGCAAAGCACCAACAGGCCCAGCGATGCGGCCGTAGTGAAAATTAAAGGTACAGAGAAAAGTCTGGCGCTTACCGTTGATTGCAACAGCCGTTACATTTACGCCGACCCGGATAAAGGCACACAAATAGCGGTTTCTGAAGCAGCGCGCAATATAGTATGCACCGGAGGCGAGCCCACGGCCATCACCAATTGCCTGAACTTTGGCAATCCTTACAATAAGGAAGTATATTATCAATTCAAGCATGCCATCGACGGCATGGGCAAGGCCTGCCGCAAGTTCGACACACCGGTTACCGGAGGAAACGTCAGCTTCTACAATCAAAGCAGCGATGGAACTGCGGTTTATCCCACGCCTACCATTGGTATGGTTGGGGTGATTGAACGGCCTGAATACATCACCACACTCGACTTCAAAGCTCCTGGCCACCATATAGTGCTGTTGGGCCACCAACATAACGATATGGGCAGCAGCCAATACTTGGCCAAATACCACCAGGTAAACTATGCTCCCTGCCCATTTTTTAGTCTGGAGCACGAGTTCGCGTTACAGCAGGCTGTGAAACAGATGATTCGCAGTACTTCGGTACAAAGCTGTCATGATCTGAGTGAAGGTGGCCTGTTTATTTCCCTGTTTGAATCCGCCAAGGCCGGCAATCTGGGTTTCAAGATTCATTCAAACCCGGTAGTGCGGAAAGATGCATGGTTGTTCGGCGAAGCACAAAGCCGGGTGATACTTACCGTTGCCGGAGAAGCAGAACTGGCGTTGATTGAATCTATCGCTGAAATGCACGGGGTTCCTTTCAGCGTGATAGGCCGCACCATCCCAGAACGGCTCGTGGTTGATGAAGAAGACTGGGGTGATGTGCGCAACTTTGCTGCAGTGTATGACGATTCCATTGAACGGCTGCTTGAAAAGCGCTGACACGAAATACCATCATACCCCGAATTGCCGGAGGTGATGGTCTAAATGCTTGTACATCAGGTTGCTCCACTCTTTTGAGGAAAGGGCTCCCAAAGTAATTTGCATTTTTCCCTCAAAAAAAGCAGCTCCTTGACCTGAGAACCTACCCAGGAGCAACTTTAAACGCTGCCGTTCTGCTTCTACCAACCGTAAATCTGCCACCACAAAGGAAGGAGCTGTGGGAAGGTTGGGGCGATACGGTTTTTCATTCAACATAGCTTTTTTGAAAAAGCTGCGCATGATTAACTTCATAAACCAACTCGGACCGTCGCTGCGCATATCCAGTGCCTGCTCCAAAGGAATACTGCAATGTGCCAGCATTTGCGACACAGTCATTTTGCCCCACAATGGACCGGATTCCTCACGCAGTGCGTCAATCCTGGCGTGAAGAACATCTATGGTTTCAGGTAAAAAAATGTCAGGCAGCCGTTGGGCAGTATTCATAGAGCAAAATTAAGCAGTTCGCTTTTTGTTATTAAACAGGAATAGTGTGCCTGTGTATCTTTGCCACATGGGACGTGCATTTGAATTCCGCAAGGAGCGCAAGTTCAAGCGCTGGGCCAATATGGCCAAGGTATTCACAAAAATCGGACGCGAAATTGCCACTGCAGCAAAGGAAGGCGGAGCGGATCCGGATACCAATTCCAGGCTGCGCGCCGTTTTGCAAAATGCCAGAGCCGCGAATATGCCCAAGGACAATATTGACCGGGCCATTCAACGGGCGGTCAATAAAGAGGTGGACAACTTTAAAGAGATGGTTTACGAAGGTAACGGTCCGCATAAAGTAGCCATCGTGGTAGAATGCAATACCGATAACCCTACGCGCACCATTGCCAACGTGCGCGCCTATTTCAGCAAATCTGGAGGTGAAGTTGGTACCACCGGCTCCCTGAATTACCTGTTTGAACGCAAAAGTGTATTCAAGGTTGCCAAGAACCCTGTCATCAGCATCGAAGAGCTGGAACTGGAAATGATTGACTTTGGCGTTGACGAAATGTTCGAAGAGGATGATCATATTGTGATGTATGGTGGTTTTACCGACTTCGGAAACATCCAAAAAGCGTTGGAAGAGCGGAAACTCGAAATCACCACGGCCGAGTTTGAACGACTTCCTACCGACTTTAAACTGCTCAATGCAGAACAGGGTGCTGATGTAGAAAAGCTGCTGGATAAACTGGAAGAAGATGATGACGTGATCAAAGTCTTCCACAATATGCGCATTGAAGGTTAAACAAAGCCATCACCTTGTGCGTTTTCATGCATGATGCGCACCTCGGCGTCCATATTGTATTTGCTTTGCTGCCTGTCAGGTTCTTTGATGGCACAAACAGATGAAGCAGAAAGAAATCCTGCGCTACTACCGCTGCATACATCGGAAATACTGCAATCCCTGAACCGTTTTCAGGCTGATACCGAAAACTTACACGTGGTCAACTTCTGGGCAACCTGGTGCGGGCCATGTGTAGCAGAATTACCCCTGTTTCAAGCCGTGGACAGTTTCTTCAGAGAACAAAACGTTCCCGTGAAAATCACTTTTTTCAGCTTTGATATGAAGGAATACGCTGAAAAAGCAACTGTTTTGCTGTTGAAGCATGGAATTAAAAATCCCGGTTTCATCATCGATGAAGTAGATCATGACGCGCTCATTCAAGGCATTTCAGAGCAATGGCAGGGAAACATTCCCCTCACCCTTCTGCTTGGAAATGGCCGTAAACTGCTGCATGACCAGGCCTTCCCAACTCGGGAATCACTCATTGAGTTCATCAAAAGACCATGAATAAAAACATACTATACACCGCATCTTTAATTGCCCTCACCGGATTTGCAGGGCTTTCCATGAAACAGCAGGTAACCGGTTTCGTAGCCGGCGATACCGCTGTTGATTTCCGCCTAAAAAATGTGGACGGCAACTTGTACAGCCTTTCAGATATGGAAGAGGCTAAAGGCTTTATCGTTGTGTTCACATGCAATCATTGTCCGTATGCGATTAAATATGAACAGCGCATTATCGACATGGATAAGAAGTTCAAACCATTGGGCTTTCCGGTTATTGCCATCAATCCGAACGACAGTGCGAAAGTTCCAGATGACAGCTATGGCAACATGCAAGTTCGCGCAAGGGAGAAAGGTTATACGTTCCCTTACCTGTATGACCGCACTCAGGAAGTTGCAAAGGCTTATGGGGCGCTAAAAACCCCTCATGTATACCTTCTAGCCCGCGAAAAAGGCAAAATGGTAGTGAAATACGTTGGAGCCATTGACAATAACTATGAAGATGCCACCAAGGCCGATCGTCATTTTGTAGCGGAAGCCATCGCAGAAATCCAGGCCGGGAAAAATGTTACCATCACCGGAACCCGAGCTGTTGGATGCAGTATTAAGTGGAAGGAGTGAGCAACTTGGAAATTGGGGAGTTTAGGAGTGGGTGATATGTTCAATTGCTTCTAAACGCCCCAACTCCTATTCCAACATAACCCTCACCACCCCTACCGAATCTCGTTCCACAACACCTTCTTATTCAACTTGAGGTCTTGCAGGATACCGGATTTCGGATTAAGCGTAAACATCCAGCTTTTGCGCAGGCCATCGGGTATCCATTGGAAACTGATTTGCCAGCAATGCAGATCACGGGTAACAGTAAACTGGCTGAAGCTGAATGCTTTTCTGTTCAGGATATAACCGGTATTGTAGCCTATTTTCCATTGTGGGCTGAGGCTGAGGTCGCCGCTGAAATTAATCACATTGTTGACAACTGGAATGAGTCCGGATTTATTGAGCGAATAATTATAGTTCAGAGATAAGTTCCAGGGGATGTTAAAATCGTAAAAATCGCCGTAGCGGTTTTGGATATCGCCCCATTCTCCTTCGGTAAAGCGATCGCGTCGGGCTGCCTGAGCAGGACTTTTCTTACCCTTCAGCACTTCAGGATTGAGACCGGTATTGAGACTGAGCCGGAACTGGTTAAAGCGCAACGGCCGTCGGTTGAGGGTCCATTCAAAAGTATTCACCGAAACTCCTTTTGCATTGCGCGCATAGGGGTCCCAGGCTGCATCAAATTGAATTCCAACCTTTCCCAATAAACGGGTGTTTAATGAAAGCTGAAGGTCGCTCAATTGAAAACTGTCTGACAGAAAATTATATCCGCCCCGAAGGTTCAGGTTGTCGATTAAATTAACATTTTTCGGTTTCGCTGAGCTGTCTGTTTTCTTCAACAACTTAGCCATAAGCACCTGCCCAAGAGTGAAATTCAGGCTTCCTTCTTTTCCAGCACCGGGGCCACCTAGAGCGGCATTGCGGAAAATGCTGTACAGTTCCTTCTTCCCAGCAGAATCAGTTTGAACACTGCGAAAGTACTTAAACCTAGGTTCGGCATAATCCGGGCGATATGCCATGGAGAGCGTTGGGGTAATTACATGCCTCAAGGCGCGAACCGGCCCCCAATTCAAACCGGTAAACGTGCCATAAATGTTGGTGGAGGCGCTTATTCTTGCTGCAAAGGTAGCCGCTCTTTCAAAGCCCTTTTCGGAAGAATCTAGGACCTTCTTTTTAGCAGTATCCCAATAACGTACGGTACTTTTCATATACCACCATTCCTGATAACTCACCGCAGGGGTGATGTTTATTCTGCCTTTGCTCACCTTTATTATGGTGCTGAGTGGAATGCTGTGTTTGATTCCACTTTGCAATTGGTTCAGGGCATCGCGGTATCGATCTGAAAAAAGTATGGAATCAAAAGTATTGAGGCGGTTTTGCAGATCCAGGCTGTAGGTGAAATTCAGTTGTTTGAGCCAATTGTCGGCAGCTTCGTTTTTTCTAAGGAAAGGCTGCCAGCGCTGCATATTCATACTCAGATTGGGCAGGTTGAAGCTGATGCTGCGGTTTGCCGTATTTTGGTTGTGTGTGGCGGCAATGTTCAGGTTAAATCGATTGTTCAGGAATGTTTTACCATAGCTGACACTTGAATTGAACTGGCTTTGAACAATGGCGCGAGGATCATTAGAGTTGATGCGCTTAAAACCTGGTGTTCCCATGTCCACACTTGCTGAAAACCGGGTACCAGGACGTACATTCTGATGCAGGCTATAAGCCCATTGCAGGTTAAAATCGCGCTGCCTGAAGAACGTTTTACTGGTTTTCTCACCTTGTGAAAACACAGAAAACCCGAAATTGAAATTCCCCTGATACCGATAGCGTTTCACAAAGCGGGAATTGGCCGTCAAACGATAATCACCATTAAAAAACACGGCGCCGCTAAGGGTTAAGTCGCGGTTGTCGCCCAAGCCGGTGTAGTAACCCAGATTCTCCAGATAGAAACCGCCCCTATTCTGTTGAAATCCGTAACTGGGAAACAGCACTCCATTCCGCCTTCCTTTCTTGGTGGGTATCAGGCCAAAGGGCAATGCCAACGGGGTGGGCATATCTTCTACCACCAGATTAGCCGGCCCAAAAATCACCTTGTTATTCGGTATCACTTTAAGCTTTCGCGCATCAAAATAGAAGTGCGGATGCGCAGCATTACAAGTAGTTAACTTACCTCGATCGGCCAGAAAGGAGCCATCGGCATTTCTAAAAACCTGATTGCAGCTGATGATGGCCTCATCTTCCACCAAACGAAGTCCATACACCTTCCCTTTTCTTGTTTCGCTGTTGTAGCGCATACTGTCGGCGGTGTATGAATCATCGCCATCATGCAGTACGGGTTGAAAGGCGTAGTGACCGTTGCTGTCTAAGCCACCTTTAGCAAAAAGTTCCTTTTTACGAAGGTCTGCCCGAATGTAATAGGCCTCCAATTCAACAGAGCCGTATTTGAGATAAGCGCTTTTATACAGATAAACAACCTGCTGTTTTAAGTCAAAAATGATGGAATCAGCTGCGCGGTAGTCAATTTCCTGGTCAAGGCCTTGGTTCTTGCGCACCAGTGTACCGGTGTCGTCCACATTTGCAGACAGGCCATGAAAACCCCGTGCCACAGCAGTTTTCGGGCTTATGCATACGCAAAACAGCCAAACCATAAACATGGGCAATGGCATAAGTTTTGAATGCATTCTATGATACATGAAGAGGCGCAAATTACTTTCGGAAGTTCAAACAGCAGCTAAGGATTCTCTTATGAGCGAAACGCTAACAATGAAGAAGGCACCCATCGCCATTTTCCTGGGATTCCTGGCCGCCTCTTTTATTTCCTTCCAGTCAAAACAAAAGCCGCTGAGCGATGCTGTATCTGTTATTGTTATTGATGCAGGCCACGGAGGTAAAGATCCGGGATGCAATGGCGCTGGTGAAGTTTTTGAAAAACAGGTAACACTGGGCGTGGCCCTTCGTCTGGGGAAATTAATCCAGGATAGCCTCAAAGATGTGAAGGTGTTGTACACCAGGAAAACAGACGAATTCATTGAACTGTACAAAAGACCGGAACTGGCAAACAAAAACAATGCCGACCTTTTCATCTCTATTCATTGCAACTCCAATAAAAACACCACGGCAGCCGGTTCGGAAACCTATCTGATGGGTTTGCATAAAACAGAAGGAAACCTAAGTGTGGCCAAACGTGAAAATGCGGCCATCACGATGGAAACGAATTATCAGAGCAATGCCTCCTATGGAGGTTTTGAACCTGAAAGCCCGGAAGGCCACATCATCTTTACCCTGGTTCAAAACGCGTACATGGAAGCCAGTTCAGGATTTGCCTCCAAAGTAGAACACCACATCGCCCTTACAGGAAAGATTAAAAGTCGAGGTGTTAAACAGGCCGGATTTTTGGTGTTATGGCGCACTGCCATGCCCAGCGTGCTGGTTGAAATAGGTTTTCTGACTAATCCCGCCGATCGCGCAGTACTGAAAACCCCCGATGGACAAAAGCAAATGGCTAATGCACTGTTCAAGGCTGTGCGGGAATATAAGAAAGAACGTGAATCGCGGCTTCCCAAAACGAACCCGGTAAATGCACCAAAAGCAATAAATCGCGATAGCCTGACAAGACCAAACAATCCCGTTCGTCCATAAACGAAGGCAATCAGGCGAAGCAATTATCTTTGACACTTAAATACAAAACCACATTTTGAAAATCAGCAACGAGAGCAAAGTAGGAGCCCTTACAGCAGTAGCCATCACCATCCTGGTTTTAGGATACAACTACATGTCCGGGAAAGATGACGTATTCTCTAAAGGCCGCGTATTTTTCGCAGTTTACGATAATGTGCGCGGGCTGAATGAAGGCGCTGCCGTAACCTACAACGGTGTACGCATTGGACAGGTTAAGAAAGTAGCGCTGAACGGGAACAACCATAAAATCATTTCCCGAGTTGAAATATATTCAGACCTGAACATACCCAGTGATTCACGATTGAAGATTGTTGTCGAAATTCTGGGTGACAAACGCATGGAGCTGCTGCTGGGTAACAGTCAGCGCTTTGCGCAGAGCAGCGATACTCTGACCGGAATCCTGGAAACGGATATGACGGAAAAAGTGAATCAGAAACTCGGCCCCATTGCAGAACAGGCCGATAGCGTGCTGCAGCGTTTCAATGCAATTCTGAGCAGACCCTCGCTGATTCGTTTTGAAGACCAGCTACCCGGAACCCTCGCCTCCCTTCAAAAAACCATTGAAGAGGTGAATGGCCTCATTCAGCAAAGCAAACCGGGTGTTGAAGGCAGCATCAACAACATCAAACAACTAACTGAAAACCTTAAATCCTATAACCAAAGCATTACTAATTCCCTGAAAAGCTTTGAACGCATTGGCAAGGAAGCCGACAGCGTGGATATTACCGGCATGATTTCCCAACTTCAGGAAACCATTGACAACCTGGGTACCGTCATTAATCGCATCAACAGCGGTGAAGGCAGCCTCGGACAATTGGCTACCAATCAGTCACTTTACAATAACTTGGTAAAAACAAGTTCAGAGCTCACCTGCCTGATGTCCGATATACGAACCTATCCGGATAAATACCTGCCGCTCCCATGGGGGAAACGCAAACGAGCCAAAGCCAATGAAGCAAGCAGCAAGGCACCCTGTACTCCTCAACCTTAAGAAGGCATAGCAATATTCATTGCCAATGAGCGATGAATTCAATTTAAAGAGCCTGTCTCCATGCGGTGGCAGGCTCTTTTGCTTCCTGATGATGTAAATCATCATTCTTTTATTTAAAACAATTCTAAATAATTTGGGATTCCCACCGAGGAATGATTATTTCGCACCCAGAAAGTTATTTATAATCTTTCTAAATAATAATGACAACCAGCCACTTTATCCGTCGTTCCCCAGAAAATCTTTTCCGCTGTACCTCAGGAAAAATGAGTGCCGGTTTGTCCCATCCGGGATGGATGAACGCTTCGCGTTTCAACTCAGCAAAAGCAGCGCTTCAAAAAATGCATAAAACCCTTGCCTTGACGCTGATTTCCCTATTCCTGCAACTGATTACGCAAGCCCAATCAGTTCCTCCTGACACCTCGAGGCTTGCCAATCTTGACCCCGTTACCATTATCGGCGAGAAAGGTCGGCTGAGAATAGGTTCGGGCCATTTCATTGACAGCCGAACGATTGCCTTACTAAATCAGCCCAACATCAACCATGTTCTGAGACAGGTGCCGGGAGTAAATATCAGGGATGAAGAGGGGTTTGGATTGCGACCGAATATTGGATTGCGTGGAACAGCGGTAAACAGGAGCGCCAAAATCACCCTTATGGAAGACGGCATTCTGATGGCACCGGCTCCCTATGCCGATCCTTCAGCTTACTACTTCCCCACTTTTGCGCGCATGAACAGTGTTGAGGTTTTGAAAGGAAGCAGCCAAATTAAATTCGGACCCTATACCATTGGCGGTGCTCTGAATTTGCTGTCCACGCCCATACCGGGCTCATTCAGAGGATTTGCCCAGTTGTCCTTTGGAAGTTTTGGCAATAACCAGCAGCGCATATGGGTTGGTGACAGCCGTAAGAACTTCGACTATGTTATGGAGGTAAATCGCCTCGCGAGCAAAGGGTTTAAACAACTAGACGGAGGTGGGAATACCGGCTTTGACCGCCGCGACTTTATGGGTAAATTCCGTTGGCACAGCAATGAAAAAGCCCTGATCCCCCAGTCACTTACCTTAAAGCTGGTTCAAACGACCGAGCTTGGAAATGAAAGTTATCTGGGGCTGACATATAACGATTTCAAGATCAATCCTTTAAGAAGGTATGCGGCTACCCAGAGTGATGTATTGAACATGAATCACCAGAGTGCGTCCCTAAGTCACCTGATTGCACCAAAAAAAGGACTGAGCATCAGCACCAAAGCATATTTCACCGGAACCTTTCGCGATTGGTCCAGGGTGAACACGATTGGTGGGAAAAGCTTGAACAGCATCTTAGCCGATCCGTCGGCGAACGAAATAGCCTACCGCATCATGACAGGAACGTCCGATGGCAACATGGATTACCAGATTGCCGCGAGAACTTACTTTTCAAAGGGTTTGGAAACAAACATCCAGTATGCCGTGAACACCGGCGCAGTAGCGCATAAAGCCCAAATAGGTTTGCGTTACCATAGTGACCAGGCAGACCGATATGGCACCAAGTCAAGCTATTCCATGACCAACGGCCTGATGATCCTCACTGCGGCAGGTGTGAAAGGAAACCAGGAAAATCAAATTAGGAAGGCCAACAGTATGGCGGCGTTCTTCAGATATGAATTCAGCTTCAAAGGCCTGAACATTACTCCCGGACTGCGTTATGAAGACATTCACTTTGAATTCCTCAATTACGGCACGGCCGATAATGCCCGCACAGGATTAGCCCTGCAAAAGGCAAAAAACCACCTGAGCATTTTGTTGCCGGGTGTTGGACTTAATTATAAAGTCAACCGGTTTCTTGAATTTTATGGCGGCGTGCATGAAGGGTTTTCTCCTCCCGGCATGCCCTCATTTACCACGGGAAACACCCAGGCAAGATCTGAAACTGCCATCAATTATGAACTGGGTTACCGCTACGAAAAACGAACCTTCACGATGGAACTGACCGGATTCAGCAGTGCCTACGATAACATCCTGGGTTCTGACAATGTTTCCGGTGGCGGCGCCGGCACCGGTGCCATGTTCAATGCCGGGAATGCCTTGATACAAGGTCTGGAACTTAGCGCCGGCTACAGCCTGCTTTCCGGATCGAACAGCCGTACAGCATGGCGAATCCCTATTCTTTTAGCCTATACCTGCACCAATGCCCGATTCAAGGACAGTTTTCAAAATGCCGGAGGTGATTGGGGCAGCGGAATGATTTACGAAGGTGATTTCATTCCTTTCATACCCCTTCATTCCCTATCATTAAGCATAGGTCTTGAACACCGGAAACTGAACGCCAACCTTAGCGCCCGTTATGTTGGGAACAACCGCACAAAACCGGGTCAGGATGCATTAATCACACCCGACAAAGCCCATTCGTACAACGAAGTAAACAGTATTGCGGGCTTCCTGATGATTGATTTTTCTGCCAACTACAGGTTCAGCCGTGCGTTCAGCTTCTTCGCTACCTTGAATAACCTGACCAACAACAGAAACATTGTTGCCAACCTGCCAAATGGATATCGTCCCAACATGCCATTGTCTTTTGTTGTGGGCATGAAGGCAGACATTCGCTAAATATTTGATTGGTACGGCGTAAAGTACCCCGGAATGCAGGTTAATCAGAATTTCCAGGGCCCCCATTCCTTGCTTTAATTTGCCACTATGTTTGGACT
>CANHRE010000046.1 GCA_947463095.1 Flavobacteriales bacterium
AAAAAACCACAAGGCCGGAAGCCATGAAGTTGGAGCGCAAGTTGAAAAACCTGAACACAGAGGATTTGCAGCGGTTTATTGAGAAGTATAACAGCGAACGGGCCTAAGTGCGAAGCACTTGGTGGCGAGCAAAGCCTCGCCATCCACAAGAGCCTCTGCACCAGCGGAGGCTTTTTTGTTATGTTTTACGTGTATATTTTGTATGCTGCTTCCTTCAATCGCTTTTACATCGGACAGACTTCCGATGTCACAGCAACGCTAATCCGCAGACAACAATTTGGGCACTCGGCCTTGGATGAGTCTAACATAGGCCTCTTGTTGTGCTTTTGAAAGAAAGGATTGATTAATCAGTGAAATCGCTTCAGGAAGCCATTGCTGCAATTTGCCATACACCTGTTCAATCTGTTTTTTATTGAGGCCCAGCACGACGCCAAAACGATCGAAGTATGATCTATTAAAATTCATTTTCTTACCGCCCAACATGAGGGCAAGGTCTTCTTTATCTTCAGGCAGTATAATTCTTACATTGAGCAAATCATAGAAAGGCGACAGAACCCAACCCATATCAGTTAAGAGCATGGAGTAGTTTTTCAAGTGCATGTCATTGTTGCCAATCACGCAATTGAACACTGCAGATTCAAAGAAACGCAACTTATCAAGCAATGTATTGGCGGATAGTTCTCCAATCTGCTTTCCTAAGTATTCCATGGTGCCCAGGTATTTATGTTCCAGTTCCAGAATTTGCAGGAAGTCAATCATGTGGTTTTTTGACCCGTCCGAATTACGGTCAATGCGCCTGGTGATGTAACAAAGTTCTCCGGAGGCCAGACGGATCAGGTTTGCCGGAACAATATCCATTTTGAATAATTGCGCCAGCTTCATGGTTAGGTGCTCATTTTCGGGCATCTGAGGGAATGCTGAATTTTGAGGTTTTAAGATAAACTGTCCGGCGAGCGCGTCCACAATGGTTAACCTTCCGAAATGACCAAGTTCCATTTGGTTCTTGATCCATCCCAAAGACAGTTTAGGTTGCACGCCCGGGATTGTAATCGATGACTCTGCCGCCGTTCTCGCCATCTGCTCCATTTCAGATAATTGATATGGCAATCCAGGTGCTGCTCTGGTGCCGAAAAACGCCTTGGAACAGAGTGGATGATAATCAATGTGATGCTCCTCAAGAGGTAGGTAGCAGGATAGACATTTACGCAGCATCACCGGTTTTTAAGGGATGAACACTAACTGCACCTATGGCGTTGCTGCAGCAGGCAAGCAATAAACCCATGCGGTCGTTCTTGTTGATTTTCCAACTCTCTGAAGCGATTTGCAGTAGCCAGCCTTCAGGAATTAACCCATCAAAAAACGGAAACAGTCTATTGCTTCTGTATGGCTTAACGCTTACCGGCATCTGAAAGGTGATGAATTGTTTTGGATACGCTTTCACATACGTTTCATCGTATTGAAAGTGATATATGCCGTTATCTGCCTCGGTAAGCATGCCGGCCCTGATGTTGTTGTATTTAACGATTCCCTGTCTCATCGCGTTCTGATACCGGTCCCATAACATGGCCAAACATCCGCAGCACCTGGTTTACTTTAGACAAACTTAGATTCTCTTTGCCCTGCTCGATTTTCCGCACAACCGTGAGGGCAACGCCTGCCTTGTTTGCAAATTCCTCCTGAGTCAACTTCAGGCGTTTGCGCCGGGCTTTTACAAACTCCGATAATGCACTCATCTTAGATGTTTATGAATACAAAAATATGAAAAAACGCAATTCTATATCTAAAAACGTATAAAATACATGTTTTATCCAAACTTGTATGTAAAAAGATATAAAAAACAGATCGTAGCATGTACACAGTCAGGTGTGCATTCCGGTGATATTGTCCCCTTTCCGGTAAGCTGACCCCTCATTACATGCGGCAGTCCGGAAGGACCGATGCCTGCGCTACCTTGACAGATACCCCGTTTTTCGAACCGACTTTAAGTTGGAATTTAATCGCTTTTACATCGGACAGACTTCCGATGTGTCAAAACGCCTACAGCGGCATAACTCAGGTAATGAAAAATCTACGTCTGCATATGCCCCTGGGAACTGATCATGAGCTTGGAAAAAACCACAAGGCCCGAAGCCATGAAGTTGGAGCGCACCTTGAAAAACCTGAACACAGAGGATTTGCAGCGGTTTATTGAGAAGTATAAGTAGGTGGGGCCGCGATGTTTCACTTTTACAATAGCGAGCATAGCCTCGTTACGCGGTGGGGCAGGCGCTTCAAGGAAACTAAAATTGAAAAGTCCCAAAGGGGCGACATATTGGGTGTGTTACACTAAATGTGTCCGATTCGTTAAAGATTTAATTTCAAACCCCTTTTCAATGCATCGCTCCGATCGGCCGCAGAGCCTTGCACCGCATCAATGTTGATAGCACCTCCCGTTGGGACTTCGGGTCATGCGCTTGCAGCGGGCTCCGGAGGCGGTGGTTCCTGAGCATTGAACCGAGGGGCCGGTTTGTTGTGTAGGCGCTGTGGACGGTGCTGAGTTCATCGTGCTTCCGCCTGCCTGGGAGGCATGTACATGGCAATAGCCGTTAGGATTTCTGGTCATGTTTCGGCACCGGCTGCCTGCCTGGGTGATGCCATTGCATTGTGCGGTAGCTCCGCTTGGCGCTGGTTGAGTAGTTTCCTGTGTAGCCGAAGCTGCGCTGCTCATGGCCTGTGTAGCGTGCACATGGCAGTAGGCATCAGGGTTTTTGGTCATGTTGCGGCAACGACTGCCTGCCTTGGTGGTGCCCTTACATTGCACGGAAGTGCTGTTGTAGTTCTGCTGAACGGCACTGGCTCCAACTTGTCCTACCCAGCAATCCACACAGCAGTCCGATTCCAGCAGGTCTTCTGCTCCGTCGGGCAGGGCAGGGAAGAAATCCAGTCCGGTAAGCTTTTCCACGCTGTCCACCGATACGGCAAAGCTGCTGAGCGGCAGGGTGGAAGGGCTGTTGGGCAACACGAATCCAATGGCCTTGAAGCCTGGTTTATTAAAGTCCAACAATACCTTGTAGTAGTAGCGCGGCACGGAAACCATATTGGGTCCAATCGTGGATAAGCCTTCACTGAGCACTGGACCGGTAACCACGTACAACACGCTGTCGGCATTGGCCCAGGCCCTAACTTGTTCCTCTAGTTTTTTCCAAATGCCGCGGTTGAAGGAAGGGTTTTGAGGGCTCATATTGCTGTAATAAAAGCTCTCAGCCATAGTTGTTGCAGACCAGCCCATATCTCCTGCCGGGGCCAGGTGGCCGCGGTCGTAGCCACTGTTGGCATAGTCGGCAGCTGTGGCGGAGCCAGTTTGCACAGAAAGGTCGGGCATGAATTTATTGGTGCGTTCATAACCACCTGCCGCTTCACTGCGGGTCAAGTCATAGGCTACCCATGAGGCCTGTTCGTGTACCTCGCTGTAACAGAGCGTATATCCGGTATGGCGTATAATCTGGTCGTCGGGCCTGATGAGTGGCAGTTCAGGGTTTTTGATCTCCGGATCGGAAGGATTATTCTTCGCTGTAGCTGTATCCTTAGGCTTCGCAGTGACGGTTGTTACCGGCTGGTTTGCGGGCTTTGCTTCGCAGGAAGAGGTGCCGGCTATGCCTGAAAAAAGGATTGTTACATAGTGTATTAAAACTGCGCGGTATTTCATGGGGGATTACAAATTTAACATCCCCAATAATTCTTTACAGCGGCTTCACCACAAAGGCCCAGATTTTCATCTTCACATCTACACCGGCAGTATAGCTTTGGTTGCGCAGGCCTATGGTTACCGTACGGTTGGTTTCCAGAGGGGTATCCAGAATGTCAATGTATTTGTCGTGGATGTTTTTAGATTGTGGCTTGCTGATGAAGGCGCGGAAGTCATTGTTGTTAAAACTGAAGCTGTCTTTTTGCCCCGGCTCCAGAATGAACAGATCGGCGGTGGCGGTGCCTGCATTCACCACCGGAATGGCCGCCAGCAGGCCCCAGGCATAGGCTACAAAAGGGTCATCTGTTAGGGCAGCGGCTGCAGCGGGCAAGGCTATCTTAGTCAATTCGGAAACGGGTTCCGGACCTGCGCCCATCCAATAGGCCCAATATACCGTGCGCGGTGGCAGCGTGAAGCTGCGTGTGATGATGGACTTGTTGGAAAAGGTAGCAGTACTTCTGGCCCCCAGTCGGAAGGTTTCTTCTACCAATTCATAAGGTGTTACATAATCATTGTACACCACAGGCTCAGGCTCCTTCTTACAGGAACTAAAAACCGACAGGAGTAGCAGGCAGGGCAGCAGGTTGTAGTGGTTTTTGTTCATAAACACTCCCTCACTTTATAGCTTAGGCCGGTATGGGTAATCAGGGGTGAATTATCGCTGAGGTAGCGCGCTTCATAGCTTACGGGTACGCAGCCTGTGCGGTGGTTGAACTGGTAGCCCTCGTTGATGAATTTATTCAGGTCGTCCAGTGTTTTGATGTTGTATGCAGGACCGGGCGCTGCTTCTACGGTGAGTTGCAGGTCGGAAACAATTTTGCGCTGGGTGGTGCTCAGGCTGGCCCCCAGTCCATTCAGTAATAAATCAATACTCGCCTTCACCTCGCGTTGGCTGTAGGAAGACACGGCTCTGACAAGCGCCATTCTTCCATAGGAAACAGAGGTGATGTATGCCGGAGGATTGTCTTTGGACACCACACGTTTCAGGTCACTCACATTCACTTCAGCTCCGAAGAAGCCTGCTGGATTGGTAGGATACTGCGCATTCACGCTGAAATACACGTTCTTCACAAACAGGTACAGTGTGGTCAGGCCGTTGGTGTTGATATACTGGAAACGCGTCCCCAGTCCTCCTGCAAGGAAGTTTACATTCAAGCCCATGTCAATCAGGCCCTGCTCGGTGGTATAAGAAATCTGGGTATTCTGGTAGGTGTACAGTGGAGGCATGAACCAGAAATAACGGGACACATCGGAGAATTGACTCTGGTAGCTTCCCTGATCCGGACGGTCCAGAGTGAATCCCGACGAACCCTGAGTTCCCTGGATGGTATAGTTCATACGGTCGCGGGGGAAGGCGCCGATGCTGCTTAGTCGGGCTTGTTCTTTCAGGTATTTACCCTGAACCACATTGCCAGGCCAGAGGTCTGCCTTGTCTTCGGTATAGAAGTAGTCGAAGGTATTGATGCGTTGCACCCGGTCAACCATATAGGTGGTGCAGGGCACGGGCGTGCCATTCACCAGAACCTGTTCTACGGCGGTATCACGGTAGCGGATGCTGTTGGCCGGCGGCAGGTCCGGAGTTCCGGCCGCATCCACCGTACCGTTGATATCGGCAGCGGGTTTTACAGGTGTATCATCCTTACGACAGGCATTAAGCAGAAACACCGTTAGGAGCACAAGCAATCCTGGACGCTGCATAGGGTTTGTTGGGAAGCGGTTGAAGCCCATCATTTGAAGATGCTGAAGCAAATATGGGCATCAAAAGCTAAAATCGGGCCAAAAGTACCTTGGCAGTTGTCGCTTATGAAGTTGTAAGAGAATCAAGGGCGCGATTGATTTCAGTCATAAATGAACGCTTGTCAGGGGGGGAACTTCGTTGCCATTGCTATAGCTATATGATTTTATGAAGAAACAATCAGAAATCCGCAGGCTGGGAGTGTTCCTGAACCGACTCAGGGCCACATTTTACTATCCTGATTCAGGCACCGACGCGTTAACGCGCGTTCCTTCCGGCATGGATGGTCGGGTGCGTTATGCTGGTGAAACCACCGACCAGATTCTGGTGGGAAACAACCGCAGCACCAACAACGAGCACCACAAGCACAACCGGGAAGCTGACCAGCTCAAGGCTTATCTTAAGCAGTTAACAGCGCAGATAGAGCCCTACCAGGTGGTGGTGGTGATGGGTCCACGGATTCTGTTGCATCAGCTGGAAAATTTCATGAAGGAGCACGGCAAGCACAACTGCATGCGCCTGGATTTCTTGGAGCATGATAAGATGACAGATAATGAATTCAGGGCGGCGGTACGCAAGCACTTTACAGAGGAACAGCAGGGAAGCTGAACTCACATTCCCCAGGGGAAGGTTTCGGGAATCTGCATCCCGTCGGCTTCCAGGTGCATGGCGTGTAGCTTGCTGGTTTGGTCCAGGTAAAGAAAGGCTTCGTAACGCATCGGAATCACGCTGGGCACGTAGTTACCCGGGAATTCGTGGCCGGGGTGATATACCACGCCGATGGCTCGGTGCAGGATGGGTTTGCGCAGCAGAGGTGCCCCAGCAAATTCCTCGGAGATGAGGCAGGCATCTTTGCCCACATATTGGTGCAGAAAATGTTCCCAGGTGCCCGCCGGAGCATAGGGAATCAGCATATGCCGCAGGGCCCCGCCCCAGCGGTCTGATGCACAAACAGTGCCCGAATTGGTTCCAAATCCGATGCGAAATACACCCAGGTCTGCATGTTCTTCCATAACCAGTTGTCCTAGGTTGATCATGCCCTCCAGGGCCATATCTGTAGCCCGTGCATCGCCAATATGGGTATTGTGTTGCCATACCACCGCTTTAGCCTCCTTTCCGTGGTGTTGCATCAACAGGTTCAGGGTGTCGTGCATATGACGGTCGCGAATGTTCCAGGAAGCCGGTCCGGCACTGGTCATGGTGCGATAGTATTGCTCAGCATTCACCGCAATCCGCGCATTCTGTTCCGCATGCAGGCCCGCTTCAGGGTTGGTATTGTATTGTGAGCGCCGCCGCAGCATGGCCTTCAGTAAATCGGCGGCTTCGCGCGCGCAGGAGTTGTGCCGGTTTCTGTTGGCTAGGGCATAGCCGTAACCTTCATGTGGTCCGTGAGGATCGAAACATTGTGCGAGGTCTTTCACCAGCTTATAGGCATCGGGGTCTGTGCGGTTGAGGTATCGTTCCAGGTATTCCAGCGATTCTTGCAGACTGTAAACGTCCAGTCCGTAGATGCCCACGCGTTCCTGTGGTGGCTTGGCGGCATTAAAACGCTTCATCCAGTCGGCAAGGGCGGCGGTTTCCCAGTTGGCCCACATCCAGGTTGGCCAGCGCCTGAAATTATGCAGCAGGTCCGAGGCTTTGACATCATCATTAAGACGGCCTTTTACATAGTCGTTGATGTGTTGAAAGTCAGGCCAGTCGCCTTCCACAGCAACAAAAGAAAAGTGTTTTTCGGCGATAAGCCTACGCGTAATCTGGCTACGCCAGGTGTAAAATTCGTGGGTGCCGTGTGTGGCTTCTCCCAGAAGCACAAATTGCGCATTGCCTATGGCGTTCATCAATACATCCAGATCTCCTGGCTTGTTCAACGGATGCGCCGCGGCATGCACCAGAACGGCAGTTTCATTCCAATCTTCCTGATAAAACATAAAAATGATACAACGTGAAAGCAAAAATCAACCACAGGCAGGCGTGAGGCCTTGCCATAGGTCATAATTAGGGCAGGAATGCGACAGGTCTTTAATCTTCTATAACCAAACGGATGCCGTCTGGCTCAATCTGTATGAGCTGTTTTTTATACAGCGCTCCTACCGACTTCTTCCATAGCTTCTTGCTCATGCCAAAGGCAGCATAAATTTCTGCGGGATTGCTGTGGTCGCTGAAAGGCATGAAGCCACCGGCCATTTTTAACTTGGCGAGCACTTCACTGCTGCTGTCCTGAACCGATTCATATCCGGCAGGACGGATGCTCAGGTCAATTTTGCCATCCTCGCGAATCTGCGTGATGTGGCCCTTCACCCGGTCGCCGATGTTCAGAGGTGCAAATACCAGGTTGAAATAAAGCAGCCCCGTGAAGGCATTGTTTACCACAGCCTTATAACCCAAATCGGTTTTGCCGTAAATGAACAAATCTGCTTCACTACCTTCCGGATAGGGTGGGCGGCCTTTGTTCAGGAATTTCTCAATGTGGGTGGAGGCTGCGATGCGGCCGCTTTTCCCATCAAGATACACATAAACAGGGTAGCTCCGTCCTTCCTTCATGGGTGCAATCTGTTCCCGGAAGGGCACCAGCAGGTCTTTGGCAAGGCCCCAGTTAAGGAAAGCGCCGAACTTGCTGTTGGAGGTGCACTGCAGAAACGCGCAGGTTTCCACTTGGGCAAGGGCTTGTTCGGTGGTAGCCACCATGCGGTCTTCGCTGTCGCAGTAAACAAATACGTTGAGCATATCGCCTATGTGGGTGCCCTCCGGTACATATTTTCCGGGCATTAGAATATCCCCGTATTCGCCACCGTCAAGGTAAACGCCAAAGTCCACCATCCGTGCTACACGCATGGTATTGAATCGGCCTGGTTTCAGTTCTTCGCTCATCCTTCATCTCCTAGATTAGAAACGCCTCCGCTCAGAATGAACTTCATCACATCTGAGGCTTCAGCGTCAAGTTGTTTTAATTTGTCTTTGCGCACCATCCATACCTGTCCGGAAACTCCGTAGGAGAAAGGCATATACACGCCGCAATGGCCTGGCATATTGATGTTTTCCAGGTCTTGTGTTGTGATAAAACCAAGCCTGTAGATGCCGTCCTGTACTTCAACGCTCACCGGTTCATTGAATTTCCGCTTGTCGCCCACAAAGGCTTCGGTCATATCCTTTACCGAACTGTATACATGCTTCACACCCGGAGCGCGTTCCATCAGAGCGTCGAACAGTTCAAACAAAGGGCGGGTAATGAATCCTGTGGCGAACATACCCACAAGGGTGATACTCAGCACAATAATCAGGATGCCGATTCCGGGAATATGCAGGTTAACAAAATACTGCTGAATCAGTGTATCGGCCTTGGTAATCAGGGTGTACAACAGCCAAACGGTGGCTCCTATGGGCAAAACCACCAGCAGGCCACGAAGGAAATAGCCGAGCAGCCTGCTCATGGCTTGCCTGAAGGTGAGTTGACTGCGCAGGTTTCGGAGGTGTTTTTCTTGAATCATGCCCTTAGGTTATCTTGCTGGAGGTCCTTACCGATGTCGCGGCGGAAATACTTATTGGCATATTCCACCCGGTCCGCAAGGTCGTAGGAAGCTGATGCTGCGCTGTGTATGCTGTCGCCCAGCGAACTAATTGCCAGCACACGGCCCCCATTTGTGCATAAGTGTTCATTTTTTATGGTGGTTCCTGCATGAAATATCATGCTGTCAGGTCCGGCTTCGGGCAGGCTCATGGCAAGCCCTTTTTCGTAGTGGTTTGGATAGCCTTCACTCACCAACACCACACAAACGGCAGTTTGCTTTAGCATTTCAATACTCAGCTTATGCAGCGTTCCTGAACAAATGCCATCCACGATGGCTGCAAAATCTGTTTTCAGACGGGGCAACACAGCTTCTGTTTCCGGGTCGCCCATGCGCACATTGTATTCAATTACGTAAGGATCTCCGTTGCAGTTCATCAATCCTGCAAAAAGGAAACCCCTGAAGGGCATGCCTTCCTGTTTCAGGCCATCGAAGCTGGGCTTCAGGATGCGGTTATTCACTTTTTCCATGAAGGCTTCATCGGCAAAAGGAACGGGTGATACGGCACCCATGCCACCCGTATTTGGACCTTGATCGCCTTCACCAATGCGTTTATAGTCTTTGGCGGAACCCAGAACCTGCCAGGTGTTGCCGTCACTTACTGCAAACACTGAAATTTCTATCCCTTGAAGAAACTCTTCAATCACCACCTTGGCAGATGCGGAGCCGAACTTCTGTTCTTCAATCATCTCATGTAGGGTTGCACGGGCTTCTTCAAGCTGGTGGCATATCACCACTCCTTTACCGGCGGCAAGGCCGTCAGCCTTCAGCACATAGGGTGCATTCAGGGTTTCCAGAAAGCGATAACCCTCCTCAAGATTTTCGGCATGAAATGTTTTATACCGTGCGGTAGGAATATGGTGCCGCTCCATGAAGGCTTTTGCGAAATCTTTGCTGCCTTCAAGCCGGGCCGAAGCTGCGTCGGGGCCAGCAACCCTGATGTTCAATCCGCTTTCGGCGTTGCGTTGAGCGAAAAAATCGGCGATGCCTGCCACCAGAGGGTCTTCAGGGCCGGGAAGCACGGTGTTTATGGAATTTTCTGCGCAAAAACGGTAGAGGGCATCAAAATCGTTGAGTGGAATGGAAACTGTTTCCGCACACGACAACATGCCAGCGTTGCCCGGTGTTACAAACAGTTTTTCCGTAAGCGAGCTCTTGGATAGCAAATGCGCATATGCATGTTCCCTGCCACCGGAACCGAGTATTAGCAGTTTCACAAAGCAAAATTACGCCTCGAAACAGGCAAACCACTACAACCCTTGTGAAATGCTTGATTTGGCTTGTCTATGGCCCTGCGCTGAGTTCACATGTTCAGGGTTTAGCCTTTAGTGGAACATTGCCACCTTTCACAAGAGGTTGAATAGGGTGCAGGCCACCATGCCGGCGGTTTCTGTGCGCAGCCTGGACCTGCCCAGTGTTAGGGGCAGAAAGCCCTGTTCCAGAGCCAGGGCAATTTCTTCCGTGGAAAAATCCCCCTCCGGACCAATGGCTACCGTAATTGCTTCATCGGTGGATTGAGCCTGGCGTTTCGGGCCCTCGGCACAATGGGCCAGATAGCGCTGTCCGTGAGCTGTTTGCTTTATCCAGTTTTTAAAGTTCAGCACCGGCAGAAGTTCGGGCATCCAAAGGTTGCCGCTTTGTTTGATGGCACTCAGGGCTACCCGTTCCAGGCGTGACATATTCACCCTAGTTTTCTCGCTGTGCGCACATTCCAGGAATTGCAGTGAAGCCAATCCAAGCTCACAGCATTTTTCAACCATCCACTCCATACGGTCGCTGTTTTTTGTCGGGGCGATAGCCAAATGGAAGCGGGGTCTGGCTTCTTGCCTGAGTATGGCGCTAACTTCTGCAGTCAACTGCTCCCGGGCAATCTTACTGATCCTGCCTTCGTACAGATGACCTTTTCCGTCGGTGAAGGTAATTGGGTCGCCTTCCTTTTTGCGCAGGGCATCCACAGCATGTCGCTTTTCTGCGGCATCAAAAACTGCGGTGCTGCCATCGAGGTGGTTGGAGTAAAACAAGCTTCAGATGTAAAAGCAAAGGTAGCGCATGCCCTGCTTAGCCTCCCAAGCCCTGCACGGGATTTTGTTTTTTCAGGAACCTAAGGCCCGGCCGACGGATACAGGAATCCGTCGGCGGGCCGCTGGTTGGCCAGGGATCCTTCCTCAGGCCTCTTTTCGCGAAAGCAAAACAAAATCGTTGACGATGATCTCCGTGATGAAACGCTTGTTCCCGTCTTTGTCCAGAAAACTCCTGTTTGAGATCCTCCCCTCAACGACCACCTCAGCACCCTTACTCATCAACCGCTCAGCGATTTCTGCCTGCTTCCCCCAGATGACCAGGTTATGCCAGGTGGTGTCGGAAATCTTCTCGCCATCCGAAGTCTTGTACGACTCTGAAGTAGCAAGAGAACATTTGGCAACTTTGTTGCCTTTACCGGTTTGTTTCACTTCGGGGTCCTGCCCCAGGCGGCCTAAAAGGCGCACCGAATTGCGAATAGCATTGTACATAAAACGTGTATTAGGTTCAACAATCTTCCCGTACGTCGGGAAGACGATACAAAGGTGCGCCTGCTTGTGTCCACAAGTCGTATGGCAAACATTTACAAATGTTTGCCATACGATTAGGCCGCCTAAACGCTTCACTGTCAATGGCTTAGGTTTTATCGCTTTCCATAGAAATAGCCGAAGCGCTTTTGTGTTTCATGCGCTTACTTCGTGGAATATCCTGAAAGTCTATGAAATCCCTTACCCACTCCGTGTTTCTGGCCCTCACCGTATTCCTTTGCTCCTGCGAAAGCAACAAAGACAAGCCTTCCGGCAATGACAAGGCGGGCATACCTTTTACGTTGGCAACGAATTACTTCGTGCGCAACGACTATGGCGATTCCGTGACGCATCTGCGCAAGTTGGAAAGCCGCGAAGCCTTTGAGCAGCTATTCGGCATGGCCGCCACCATGGGCCCCAAAGGAAAACCTACTTCCATAAACTTCGATACGCATTACGTACTGGCCTGTATCAGCAATAACAGTGATAAAAGCATTGAGCTGCAGGCCGCATCGCTGGCAGCGGGCCAAGGTAATATCCTGCTCACCTGCATCAGGAAGGAAGGACCTGTGCAGTCATTTACCAGCCGCGCCGCTTTGATTTTGCTGGTAGATAAACAATATCAGGGAAGTACGCAGTTGCAATTGCGCTGATTCGCGAAGGTCACGGAGGAAGCAGGGTTCATTTCGTTCTGCAACATCCTCAGTAGTACCTTGCGGCCATGAATTCCGCCAAAGAAGCTAACTTCCGCGCCCTGACCGGCTTGCGCATGGTGGCCGCTTCGCTGGTCTTCATCTACCACAACAGGAAATACTGGCGCAGCAGCTTGCATCCGGAATTGCTTCGCTTCCTGAACGAGGGCCACATGGGCGTTTCCCTGTTTTTTGTGCTCAGTGGTTTTCTCATTGCCTATACCTACGCCGACAAAACGCTGGACAGTCCCGGGGCCTATCTACGCTATATGGCGCTTCGTGCAGCCCGCATCCTCCCGCTTTATTGGCTTATACTCACGGCAAGCTATGTAGATTGGGGCTTCCCTGCTACCGGTGAAACCTGGGCTACCTACACGCTGGCCCACGCCTTTTCACGACAACACATCCTCGATGCCATAGCCCAGGCCTGGTCGCTGAATGTGGAACTGTGCTTCTACCTGTTGGCGCCGGTGTTATATCTTTTTCTGAAGAAAAGACCCTTGCTGCCCATACTATTCTGCCTGGTACTGTTGGGTGTTGCCGCGCTGACAGGCATCCTTTGGCATCGGCTGAATGGAAATCCGCTTGGGGTGCTATATCCCTTCGACTTTCTGCTACAGTCCACTTTTTTCGGCAGGTTTATGGAGTTTCTATGGGGCATGGGTCTGGCTGCTTTCCTGCGCGGGGACCTCAATTGGGCATTGCTTCTTCCAAAAAAACACAGCACACTCATCGGAGCGTTGGGCATTATGGTGGCGCTGTACCTCATCGGGCTGCTTGAGCCGAATATTTTTACGCATGGCACCGACCATCCGCTGGGCCTGCTCACGCGTGCCACGCTCTTTCCCTGGTTGGTGGTATGCCTGTTATATGGTTTGATTCATGAACGAACCGTGTTGCAGCGTTTTCTGGGCAGCAGACCTATGGAATTGCTGGGGAAGGCATCCTTTGCCTTTTACCTGATACACATTAGTTATGTGAACATACGCATCCGGCAATGGCTGTTGCTGCCCGACCGCAACTTTCTGCTGTTGTGGGTCGTTTCCATTGTGTTGTACCTGTTTTTTGAAAAGCCCCTGCATAAGCTGCTGCGAAAGTGCATCCAAAAAAGCAGGCAGCCTCTGAACCAGGCTTAGTTTAAATCAGGCTATGACAGCGCAGCACAAGTTCGCGGCTCATGGTGTTTCGGTTTCCCAAAATTCTTTCCATTCATTGTTATGATGGTTCTGCAGCGTTTGGGCATTATGGTCCATTTGTATTTTGGTGCCATTTGGTACCAAAAGCGTTACAAAATGTTGCTGGCCTCGAAATGGGGTTCCGGGTTTCAGATACAGGCTGTTGTTCAGTAACAATGTTCCGTCTGAGTAGCTGTATGCCGACGGTAGTTCCTCGGCAAGGCTGAGTGCAACGGCGGCATTCGAGCCCATGCTGTAAGTGCTCACTTTGACGCGTAAAACGCTATCGGACGTGGTTTCGATCTGCAGCGCGCTTTGGTGCAGATAGACGCCCCTTGCCGAATCATTCGTGTTAATGCTGCTCATGTCGGGATAATCAAGGGTGTTCAGGTGATTGCTGCGCACAAACAAGGTGTCCGGTGCAGGAAAAACCATCACCTTGTTGGCGCAACTTTTTGCCCGGTAGCTTCCGGCCGTAAGCAAGCCAATTACTACCAAAACCAGGGCTGTGATTGCATAAATCCCTGAAATAATGGTATTAAAATAGCGCCTGGTGCGGCGGCGTTTGAATACAGGAAGCAATCCTTTAAAAAGCATCACCGGGGCTGGCATAACCAGCGTCAGTATAAGTGCCTGAATGAAAAAATTGGCTTCGGCGCCGCTGCGAAACAAGGCCTCCGTTGCTTCAAATCCTCGAAATTCCAAGCCGCCCAGTTCAAATTGTACTTGTTTGGAGTTCATAAGGAACAACAGCGAAACCCCAATGAAAAACAGGAGTAGCGAGATACACCAGCCAAGGAATCGGAACATCCTGTTGCCCGCCAGCAAAATCCGCGATAACCCACGGCTCAAGGGTATATTAAACCGGCGCCTTAGATTGTCCTCGACTTTTTTACCTTCTTCCTTAAGCCTGCGCTCCATATTCGCGAGCGTAACAGCTTCGCCGTGCATCATCAGTCGTTCTGCCGGAGTCGTTGCTTCTGGTACAAGTACAATCAAGAGGATGTACAACAAAATACCGGTTCCGAAGGAAAAAATAGCCAGGGCGAATGCCAGCCGGAACCAAATAGGGTCGATGCCGAAATAGGCGCCAAGACCGCCACAAACTCCTGCTAAAACCTGGTCATCGGGGTGCCGGTACAGGCGCTTCTGACCAGGGACAGGATCGGCATTTGAAGGCGCATCGCCAATGTCGGAGGGCGCTCCCATTACGGCCAATACCTCTTTGGCATCTGCCGTTGTGATGGGCCTGCTCATGTTTTCTGTTTTGTGGGCGAACAATTCCGACATGCGACCTTCAATATCTGCGATAATCTCGGCCGCGTCTTCTGCCCTGCCAAAACTTTGCTTCAAAGCGGCCATGTACGCCTCAATTTCCATGATGGCAGCTTCCTCAGCCTGAAATATCCTTCCTCCCAGTTCCAATGCTATTTTTCTGTTCATGATTTATTGGTTCTTGATTCTGCTTGTTGTTTTATGGCTGAAACACCCCGTGTAAGTCCGTCCCATGCCGCGTGCATTCCAGCAAGTGCGTCATGCCCTGCTTCACTAAGGCTATAGTACTTACGGGGAGGTCCTCCGCTGCTCTCTTCCCAGCGATAGCAAAGCCATCCTGCATTTTTCATGCGGCTTAAAATGGGGTATAGCGTTCCTTCTACTACCAGTAGCTCGGAAGCGTGTAAGGCCTCCAGAATTTCACCGGCATAGACCTCGCGGCTGCTTATGGCCAGCAGGATGCAGTATTCTAATACACCTTTACGCATTTGTGCGCTGCTGTTCTCCCCAGTCATTGTGCTGCAAAGAACTGTATAATAAATAGTAATATGCAATACAAGGTACTGGATTTCGACGTAATTTTTCTTTGCGAGGATGAACCCATTGGCTGGGAAACGCAGAATTTTGCCTCATGAGCGAACCAATACGCCTGACTTCATTCAGCAAAGGCAGTGGCTGTGGCTGCAAGATTCATCCGGAAGCGCTGGAAGAAATACTCCACGGAGTAGATTTTGGCAGTCACCCCGAGTTGCTGGTAGGGAATGAATATCGCGATGATGCCAGCGTGATGGAGTTTCCGGGTGGTCAGTTGCTTATTCAGACCAGCGACTTTTTTACTCCGATGGTGGATGATCCTGATGCCTTCGGACGCATAGCCGCCGCGAATGCTATCAGTGATGTGTATGCCATGGGAGGCAAGCCGCTCATGGCAAATGCACTCCTGGGATGGCCTGAAGGGCATCTTCCTGCCAGCATGGCCCGCGAAGTGCTGCAGGCTGCCGCGCAGGTATGCATGGATGCGGGAATTCCTCTGGCCGGCGGCCATTCCATCTCCATCAGTGAACCCATATTTGGCTTGAGCGTTACCGGGTGTGTAAGTAGGGAACACCTCAAAACCAACCGGGGTGCCCGTCCCGGTGACTTAATTGGGCTGAGCAAGCCTTTGGGCAGCGGAATACTTGCTGCCGCGCTGAAGCGTGGCAAGCTGAATCCTGAGGCGTATGCCGAACTGCTTCAACTGTGTACGGTCCTGAACAGTGCCGGTACCAAGTTGGGTGGCCTTACAGGGGTGCACGCCATGACAGATGTTACTGGCTTCGGATTGCTTGGGCACCTTATGGAACTGTGCAGGGCTGCTGCGCTCGGTGCAACCGTGAATTGGGCCGATGTGCCCGTACTGAACGCAGCCCGCACCTATGCGGCAGCCATGGTGATGCCTGACAATACCTTCCGGAACTGGAATGCACTGGAACGGGATGTAGTCCTGGAAGTGTCAGATACTGGGGCTTTTGCTGTATTGAATGATCCACAAACCAATGGCGGTTTGTTGTTGGCTGTAGTCCCGGAAGCCCGCGCGCAGGTAGAACAAATCCTACCCGGAATCTCTTGGATTGGCGCGTTTCATGCAGAGGCCTCCGGTATCAGGGTTGTAAGTTAACTTTGCCTGATGCGCAGCTTTGTACTGATTGTGTTCGCCCTGCCTGTGCTGCTGATGGCTCAGGAAAATCCTACGCCAAACAACAGCGCCCGCAATACAGAAAGGCCTTTACTTGGCTTCTATTCAGACTTCAGTGTTCAGATGCCTTCGGCCGATATGGCGGTGCGCTACGGTAAATATAACGGTATGGGTTTTGGTTTCTGGAGGAAGTCGGCATCATTATGGACGCTCGGAGGGGTCTTCAGGGCTTATTTCGGCGGTGATGTGAAAGAACCCAATCTGCTGGGTTCTATGGTTGGGCCCAGCGGCTCTCCTATCGACCAAAATGGAATCCTGCATGTGGTCAGATCTTATATGCGTGGCTACCACACCCAACTTCAACTGGGAAGGTTGATTCCCCTAAATGGAAACCTGCATTCCGGTATTCACCTTCAGGCAGGCTATGGCTTCCTGCAGCATAAAATTAAATTTTCCTACGACGAGCGCGCACTCCCGCAACTCAACGTGCCCTATCAGTATGGGTATGATCGTCTGAGCAATGGCTGGACCGTCAGTTTTTCGGCAACGGCCCAGCATGTCAACCTGAATAATGGGATAAGCTTTTTTGGCGGTATGGAATGGGTTCAAGGATATACCTACAACAGACGCAGTTTCGATATACCCAACGGAACCCGGGAAACAGCACTCCGCACCGATGCCTGCCTCAGCATTAAGGGTGGTCTGCTGGTGCCCATCTTCCGCAAGAAAAAAAGCGATGAAGAGTTTTTTCAGTAATGGCGCTGTTCCTTTACCGTCTTTTAATCTTTGCTGCTGAAGGTTTGCTGCGGCTGCTGGCTTTGTTCCATCGCCGTGCCGCTGCCTTGCTGGAAGCCCGTCGAGACAGCTTCGGGGCCTTGAAACATGCCGTTATCCCGAAAGATTGTGAAGTTTGGTGGGTGCATTGCGCCAGCCTTGGAGAGTTTGAACAGGCCAGACCGGTTATGCAGGAACTGAAAAGGCGCAACGACAAAGTATTTATCGCCCTGAGTTTCTTTTCCCCCTCAGGATACTTCCCATCAAAAAACACGGGTGACGCGGATCTGGTCTTTTGCCTCCCGCCGGACACACATGCGAATAACCGAAAGGTGCTCAATGTATTAAATCCGCATGGAGTTATCTGGGTGAAATACGACTTTTGGTTTGGATACCTCAGAGCATTGCAATTGCGGCAAACGCCCTGCTACCTCATTGCTGCAGTATTCCGTAAGGGTCATTTTCTGTTTCGATTTCCGGGTATGCTGTTCTTGCCCTTGCTGAAGCAATGCCGGAACATCTTTACCCAGGACGAAGCAAGTGCGTTACTGTTGAAGAATCATGGATTTAATGCAGTGGAATGCGCCGGTGATACACGATTTGACCGTGTGTTGCAGCTGCGGGAAGGCGCAGCCCCGCTGCCCATGGCCGAGGTGTTTCGGCAGGAATCGCTGCTGGTGATTGCCGGCAGCAGCTGGCCTGCTGAAGAGGCTTTGTTGCATCAATTCATAACCCGCTATGGTATGAACGACTGGAAGCTGTTGCTGGTACCCCATGATGTTTCCGGTACACACATAAATGCACTGATGGCCCAATTTGCTGCATTCGGCGCAAAACGCTGGTCTGAGTTTGAAATGGCAGATCCTGGCGTACATGTGCTGGTGGTGGACAGCATCGGGCTGCTGGCGCGCTTGTATCGCCATGCCCAAATTGCCTTTGTTGGGGGTGGTTACAAGGGAGCGTTGCACAATATTCTGGAAGCAGCAGCATTTGGCATGCCGGTGCTATTTGGACCCGAAACGGATAAACATTGGGAGGCTCAGGCTGCCGTAGAAGCCGGCTGTGGCTTTAAGGTAGGCGATGCACAGGTGTTTTCGGCAACCCTGGCGGACCTCTTGGAAAACGAACATGTACGTGAAAAGGCAGGTCAGGCAGCTGTGGAATTTGTACGCGGCCATGCCGGCGCTACACAAATGATTGCAAAA
>CANHRE010000047.1 GCA_947463095.1 Flavobacteriales bacterium
GGCACCGGCGACCGCGATGCAGGCGATGCCCCCGGCTACGGTGTGCTGGCCAGCTGGAACGGAGGGAAGAACTGGGTGCTGCGCAACAGCGGCATGGGCAATGTGCTGGTGGGCCGCATCGTGATGCACCCCCGCAATGCAGCCATCCTGCTGGCGGCCACCAACAACGGCATCTACCGCTCGGTGAACAGCGGTGCTACCTGGTCGCTTGCACAAAGCGGCGGCACCTGGGACCTGATCTTCAACCCGCACAACCCGGCTATCGTGTATGCTACCATCGGAGGCCAGTTCTACCGGAGTACCAATAGTGGTCAAAGCTTTACCCTGATTACAGCCGGGCTGCCCACCAGTGGCATCTCCCGGGCGCAGCTGGCCGTAACTGCAGCCGGCAGAGGTTATGTGTATATGATGATTACCCCGGGCAGTAACTTTCTGGGAATGTACCGCTCACTGGACAGCGGACTGAACTTCAGCACCATGTCCACAGCCCCCAACATCATGGGGTATTATGATGGAACGGCGGGAACCGGTGACCTGACCAACGGTCAGGGCTGGTATGACATGGACCTTTCCGCAGACCCTAAAAATAAAGATATCATCTATGCCGCAGGCATCAACGTATGGCGTTCCACCAATGGCGGCAGCACCTGGACACAGATAGCCCATTGGTATGGAGGGTTCAACGCCGATGATGTGCACGCGGACCAGCATGCTTCCGAGTTCAACATCACCGGGAACACCCTGTTTTCTGGAAACGACGGAGGAATCTACTTCACCCGAAACCCCAAAGCGGCGACATCGGCCATTCGCTGGACGAATAGCTCAACAGGCATCCAGAATTCACAGATATACCGACTCTCGCAGGCGCAGACCAACGAATATGCGGGAGCGCATGGCTATCAGGACAATGGCTCCTCTCAGACCGAGCGCGATGAGTTCATCACCTATTACGGCGGCGACGGCATGGACAATCAGGTGGACCCTAAAGACCATCGCTACATGTATGGATCTTATGTGTATGGAAGAATATACCGCGCCTTCGACCGGAATTCCATCGCCACCATCGGCGCCAATGGAACCGGTGGCATCAATGAAGGAGGCAACTGGCTCACGCCCTTTATCCTTCAGGAAGCCAATGCGGGTACCATGTTCGCAGGTTATTCCAATGTATGGAGGACTACGGCGGCCAAAACCGGAAATCCACCGACATGGACCCGCATCAGCACCAACTTCGCAGGGGTCAGGCATCTGGAAAATTCGCCGGCAAAAAACAGCATCCTTTACGTGTTGCAGAACAGCAACAACATGCAGCGCAGCGACAATGCCAATGCAACAGCACCCACCTTCACCAATTTAGGTGCAGGACCCACCGGCGTGCGCTGGATTGAAGCCCATCCCACCGATACCAACAGGGTTTATTGCATCAACGCAAGTAACCTTTACCGAAGTAAAGATAAAGGGCTGAACTGGACCTCCCTGGCCTCGCTCAACTTCGCCGCCCATGGCAACCTGCGCTGCATATTCTTTGATAGCAGCGCGAATTATGAAACCATCTATGTGGGTAGTGAGCGCGGCGTCTATGTATGGGATTCTCTGGCGGGAAGCCTGATTAATTACAATACAGGGTTCCCCATCTGGGCAGATGTTACCGACCTGGATATCTACTATTCATCCCGAGGTCCGGCCTTCAACCGCATCGTAGCTTCAACATACGGCAGGGGCGTTTGGCGTTCCAACCCTTATGAGCCCGGTGTGTTGAAGCCGGTTGCAGGCATGTACGGCTTTGATTCGGTGTGCACCGTTGGCGGGAAGTTAAGGTTGAAGGAGCAAGTACAAAATTCTGCTAGCAGCCTGAGCTGGCGCATCACCCCCTTTGGTGGATGTCGCTATGCGGAAGGAACCGACAGCACCCAGGCGCAGCCTGTGCTGGAGTTCCTTAAGCCGGGACTTTATTCGGTCAGGCTGGTGGTTTCAAACTGTCAGGGGTCGGATACTGCGGTAAAAGCCAACTGGATTCGCGTGTTCCGGAAATCTGCAAATGCTGTCTGTACAAATACCACTACGTTTAGAACAGGAAATTCGGCCATCGGGTTGTTTCGCATTTCCATGTCGGACAATACTTCAGAAACCGGAGGCTATTTTGATGATGGAGAATATCTGGACCGCAGCGCCGATAAGGTGTTTCGACTGAAACCTTCCACCACCTATCAGGTGAAGGTAAAAACCGGTCCGTACAATAATGAGTTTTTCAGGCTCTTCATAGATTATAACAACAACGGACGCTTTGAATCATGGAGGGGAGAAGCCGTTATCAATGGCACAGCCGTGCTGGGAGAAAGAACTTTGTCATTTACCACGCCATCAGGCTTGTTGAAGAACAATGGCCTACGCATGAGGGCCATCTCTGACTTCAACGCCCTGGATACCAATGCCTGTCGCTTGCTGGGCTATGGGCAAGGTGAAGATTTCGCCATCGTTTATGATAAGCCGGTTCCTGATTTTCTGGCCAGCAGGTTGAGCATTTGTCAGTATCAGTCGGTTGTATTCCGTGATACTTCAGATGGCATGATTGCCAACTGGCAATGGGATTTTGGCGCGGGTGCCGTTCCTGCCAAAGCAAGCGGCAAGGGCCCGTTCAGGGTGTATTACACCACACCCGGTATGAAAACAGTAAAATTGTTCATCAACGGAAATGACTCGCTGGTGCGCAATGCCTGGCTGGAAGTAGGAAGAAGACCCCAGTCAAAACTGCAATCAATCAGTGCCAACCCGCTTTGTGAACTTACAACCCTTAAACTGCTCGCCACCGACAGTGTGCGGATTGCCGGAACCAACTGGGCCTGGTTTAAAGACGGTGTGCAGATTTCGGGTGAAAAAGATTCCTTCTTCATCAGAAACAGTCCTGTGCTGAAGGACAGCGGTATTTATCATGCGGTGATTACCCAGAATGGTTGCAGCGATACCACCAATGCCATCAGTAAGGTGATGCGCGCCAGGCCTCAGGCATCTTTCACTGTAAACCAACCGGCACAGTGCCGGAACATAAACCGCTTTGTGCTCACTGGGACTTCATCCATCAGCGCAGGCAGCATTACCGCTTATAACTGGAACTTTGGCGACAGCAGCAGCGCAGCCAGCCCCAATTCTGTAAAGACATATAAATTCTATGGAAACCGCAGAGTATGGTATCGTGTGGAAAGCAATTACGGATGCCGTGACAGCGTGTTCAAAGACCTTGTGGTTTATCCGGATGCCCGGGCTTCGTTCAGCGTGAATAAAGGACAGCAGTGCTTTGCCGGACATCAGTTTGCGTTCAAGAACCTGAGCAGCGTTCCTGCCGGTGGTCTGACATACCTGTGGAGTTTCGGCGACGGTAACAACAGTGCCGTGCCCAATCCTACGAAAACATACAGTTCAGATGGTGTATATCGGGTGCTGTTGCAAGCAAATACCGTCAACGGTTGCAAGGATACCTTGTCCATGCCGGTATCGGTTTTCCCGCAACCCAGTGCGGTATTCTCGCTGCCTTCCAGCGCCCAGTGCATGAACGGCCACGTGTTCCTTCCACAAAGCGCTTCCTCCGTTAGCAAGGGCAGTATACGCCACCTCTGGTTCCGCGGTGACGGCAAGACGGATACCCTTGTGGCCCCGCAAATACGCTATGCACAGCCGGGTAACTACAACCTGAAACTGCGCATCACCTCCGATAAGGGCTGCATGGATTCAGCGCAACGTTCAATAGTGGTTTATCAGTCGCCCAAAGCAGGCTTTACTGTCTCTAAATCCGACGGCTGCGAAGGGGATACGATCAGCTTCACCAGCAACAGCAGCATAGCTGCCGGAACCCTGACCCTGCTCTGGAACCTTGATGGAACACTTGCCATTGGTAACCCGGTGCGCCGTTCCTGGAATAAGTTCGGTGTGAAGCCCATCCGGCTGATAGCCCGATCTTCTGATGCCTGCGACGATACCTTCACCCTGAATTACAAACTGCACGCCCTGCCATTAAATGGTTTTACCATTGCACCGCAGCCGGGTTGCGCGGTGAATACCCTGTTCCGCTTCAATGCTTCCGCTTCCAGTCCCGATAACCTGCCTTACAGCATCAACTGGGATTTTGGCGATGGCGGCACTTCCGGCGGAAGCCAGGTGCAACACCGCTATAACACTGCCGGGAACTACAACATAAGACAGACCGTAAGCACGCAATACTGCCAGAGCAAACTTCTAAAACCCATCTCCGTGCTGCCCGAAGTATCTGCAGCATTTGTGCAAAATAACCTAAGCAGGGAACGGCTGCGCTTTGTTGCCTTGGATACCCTGATATCTGGATACAGTTACGAATGGTTGGCGGGCGATGGTAATTTCGGCGCTGGCAAGCAGTATGTGCACACCTATGACCGAAACGGTAAGTATCCGGTGCAGCTGATTGTGGACAACCGTCAAGGCTGTGTTGATACTTCCCTCTATGAAATCAGCCTCAACAGCCCGAACCTAAAGGAGCAATCAAACAGCTTCGACTTCTATCTGTATCCAAACCCTACTGCCAATCGCTTCACCTATAAATTCAGGCTGGATCAGCAGGCGGATGTACGTGTGGAACTTTTTGACATGCTGGGTCAGGATCCGATTTGGGCGCGAAGCTGGTTACAGGCGCCCAAGGGAACTTCTTATGAAGAAGTGGATTTAAAGCGGTTGCGCATCAGCGGTGGAACCTATGTGCTCAAAATCCGGTCTGGGGTTACAGAGGAGCAGGTGAAGCTCATTTTTACACCTTAAATCACCCATGTTTACCCTCACCCCGATTTTTCTCCAAAGAAGACTTTTCACATATATTGCAGCCTTCATGAACGCCATCAAACGCATAGCCTTGCTTGCCTGGGTAACTATTGGACTCTTTCCGGTCCTGCTTCAAGCCCAGTCCATCACCGGAAGGGTAGTGGATGCCGATTCTCTTCAACCGCTTCAAGGCGCCGTCATCCGGAACCTGAACAACGGTAAAACCACAGAAAGTGGTAGCGATGGTAGTTTTACCATCAGCGCTGTGGCGGGTCATAAACTGGAAGTGCTGTTTGTGGGCTTTAAGCTGCAAACACAAACGTTGAAAGCAGGTGCTGTTGTTGAGTTTCGATTGGCTAAAGAGGGTATTGATGAAAGAACGTTGGTGATTAAGGCCAGCAGGCTGAAAGATAAAATCCGCGAAGGCGGTCTTACGGTGGAAAGCATGAGTGCCCAAAGCATCAAGGAAACACCGGCCAGCGATTTTTACGAGGGCCTCGGCCACCTGCGGGGCGTAGATGTAACGGCAGCAAGCATGGGATTCCGCATCGTGAATACCCGTGGTTTCAACAGCACCAGCCCGGTGCGCAGCCTGCAACAGATTGATGGGATGGACAATCAGGCTCCTGGGTTGAACTTTTCTCTAGGAAATTTTTTGGGCGCCAATGAACTGGATGTGGCCAATACCGAAATTGTGGTGGGAGCCTCCAGCGCTTTTTATGGTCCTAATGCCTTTAACGGGGTCATCAGCATGACCACCAAGAGCCCCTGGAAACATCAGGGTCTTTCGGCGCAGGTGAAAATCGGCGAGCGTGAATTCGGCCAGTTGATGTTGCGCTACGCAAAGTCCTTTAAAAATAAGAATGGGCGAGAAGTGTTTGCCTTCAAAACAGGGTTAAGCTATATGCGCGCTTATGACTGGGTGGCGGATAATTATGATCCTACCCTCGACAGCAAGGCCGGCAGGAACAATCCGGGCAGCTATGACGCGGTAAATATCTATGGTGATGAAGTATTCGGCACCGCGGCCAACGACCAGGTTTCTATGGAAAGCCGACGCAGAACTCCGGGTCTTGGTGCCTATTACCGCGATGGTTACGCCGAAAAAGACCTGGTGGATTACAATACCCGAAACCTGAAAACCAATGTGCTGCTGGCATACAAGCCGAACAGCAAAAATGAACTGCAGTATGCGTTCAACTTTGGTACCGGTACCACCGTGTATCAGGGCGATAACCGCTACAGCCTGAAGGATATCCTCTTTTTCCAGAATAGGGTGGAGTGGATAGGCCGAAAAGGGCATCTGCGTTTTTATGCCACCAATGAAGATGCCGGAAAGACCTTTGATGCGGTATTGACGGCATTTCTCTTACAGAACGAAGCCAAGCCAGGCGGATATTGGTTTTCCGATTACCAGAATTATTGGTTAAACAACATGGTAGGAAAGGTGAAAAGCCTTCCCGGCTACAATCAACTTGGAACCTTTGTCCCCGGCTTACCGAATTACAACCCAAACTGGGCATCAGATCAGGAAGCCCTGATGCGCAAGTATTCTGACAGCCTGTTCCGCTGGCATGCCATCGCCAGGGCGCAGGCCAACAAAGGTGTCAATTACCAGGGGCTCACCTATCCGGATCCGTATTATACCCGCCTAACCCCCGGTACACCCGAGTTTGACGCGATGAAGGATAAGTTCACCTCCGCCAATAGCTACAGTAGGGAAGGAGGCCCCACCGGTTCCAGGTTTTTTGACCGATCGGCTTTGTTCCACCTCACCGGTGAGCGCAGGTATTTCTGGGGTGGTACCAAAATAACCACCGGCTTCAGCGCACGAATGTACCGGCCCAATTCCAACGGCACCATCTTCCTGGATACAGGCACCGCGCGCATTCAAAATGCAGAGGCCGGCGTTTATGTGGGTATCGAACGTAAGCTCTGGAACAATCGCTGGAAAATCAACGCCGCTGCCCGGGTGGATAAGAACCAGAACTTCCCGGTATTGGTTTCGCCGGCAGCTTCTATCATCTACACCAGAAACAAAAACAATACCTGGAGGGCCGGTTTTAGCAGTGCCATCCGCAACCCCACACTCCAGGATCAATATCTCTATTATAACGTAGGAAGGGCCATCTTGCTCGGCAACAAGGACGGAATCAAAAACGTATGTGAGCTGAATAACTTTGTAGACTTCCTGAATACCCTGAACAGGGATACCCTAAAGCGCATCGACATTCCGGCCATCAGACCTGAAGGTGTGAAAACAGTTGAACTGGGTTACAAAGGAATACTGATGAACGGCAAACTGCTGGTGGATGCCGGTTATTACCGAAGTTTTTACACCAATTTCATCGGTTACCGCCTGGTGGTAGATGTTCAGTTTGATTCGGCTTTGTTCCTTCCCAAAACAGCCCAGGTATACCGCGTGGCTTCCAACAGCCGCGATGTGGTGAGCACCCAAGGATTCTCTGCGGGCGTAAGCTACTTCTTCGCTAAAGAATTCAGCATAGGCGGCAACTGGAGCTGGAATGTGCTGGATCGCAGGGGAAGCACCGATCCGCTCATCCCGGCCTTCAATACGCCCCGCCATAAATTCAATCTGATGTTCGGCGCCTCGGAAATCAACAGGAAGTTTAACCTGGCAGGCCGGGAACGCAGCATCAGGAATGTGGGCTTTAACATGAACTTCAAATATGTGGAAGGCTATCGTTTTGAAGGTTCACCCCAATTTACCGGTGATGTTCCCGGATATTATATGTTGGATGCACAGGTGAGTAAAACTATACCCAAGTGGAAGTCAACCCTGAAACTGGGCGCCTCTAATCTGACCAACAACATGGTTTTTCAGGTTTATGGCGGTCCGAGGATAGGCAGGATGGCCTACATCAGCCTTACTTATGAGCCCTGAAGTTTGAAAACCCATTCCTTTCTTGTACTTTAGCCACCCGAATCAACCAAATTCAACATGAAGAAAATATTACTATCAACAACTGCGCTGCTTGCCGCTGTGTCTGCCATGGCACAAATTAAGTACGTAGATCCTCTCTACACTGAATCGAGTGTTCAGGTAACCAAAAACGTGCAGTATGCCACCCACATTACAGTTCTTCCCGTTCTGTTCGGCGGAAACCCCGCACCGGAGAACCTCACCATGGATGTGTATCGTTCTACTTCAAACACCGATGCTGCAAAACCACTTGTACTTTTTCTGCACACCGGAAACTTCCTGCCTCGTTATGTGAATAACGGTGCTACCGGCGCCCGTGATGACAGCGCTACCGTAGCCTTCTGCAAAAGATTGGCTCAAAGGGGGTATGTTGTAGCCGCCATCAGCTATCGTCTTGGCTGGAATCCTGCCAGCACCGATGAAAACGTTCGCCGCGAAACCATCATCAACGCTGCTTACCGCGGTGTTCAGGATTTGGCTGCCTGCGTGCGTTATTTCAAGAAGGATGTGAAGTCAGGTGGAAATAACTACGGTGTGGACACCACCAAGATCGCCGTGGGCGGTCAAGGTACCGGTGGATACATCACTCTGGCATATGCAACCCTTGACCGTCAGGCTGAAACCCGTATCGAGAAATTCTATAACCTGAATGCCAAGCGCTGGATGGTTCAGGATAGCTTGTTGTTGGGCGACCGCAACGGTTTCAAAATCCCCGGCACCGTTGGTCAGTTGGTGATTGAAAACCATAAGGGATATACTTCAAATGTGAACATTGCCTTCAATATTGGCGGTGCTCTTGGAGACAGCAGCTGGCTGGAAAAAGGCAGCCTGCCCATCATCAGCGTTCACAGCATACAGGATCCCTTCGCGCCCTACAAGCTGGGTATCGTAAGCGTACCCGGTACTTCACCTCCATTGAACGTAGTGGACGTTTCCGGTAGCTATGATGTGATGGAGCGCACCAACAAATACGGTAACAATGCTTCTTACAAAGGAAAAGTTTAT
This sequence comes from Flavobacteriales bacterium, assembly GCA_947463095.1. Taxonomy (GTDB): domain Bacteria; phylum Bacteroidota; class Bacteroidia; order NS11-12g; family UBA955; genus REEB481. Next base: position 8,729 of record CANHRE010000047.1, read on the forward strand.
GATGTGTACACCATGCAAGCCAACAAGCTGAACAAAGGTCTGGACGGACTGTTCCCGATTGCCGGCGCTGCCAATGGTTCAGGCCCTTACGAGTGGTGGGATACTACCGCCATCAAGGCGCTGGGTCTGCCCAATACCGCAACCATCCTGAAAAATGCCGATGCTACCAATCCCCTGCACAAGGTGTTGGGTAAAAGCCGCGCTATGTTGTATGTAGACAGCATCATGGGCTATGTAGCTCCCCGTTTGGCGGTGTCTATGGGCTTGGTTGCTGCAGTGGGTATTGATGAGCAAAACCTCGCTTCCAACATCACCATATTCCCAAACCCCAGCAATGGTAAGATCCAGATTGTAAACAACTGGACCAACCGCAGCATGGAGACCATTTCTATCCGCGACATCAACGGTAAAACTGTTTTTGAAAGCAAGTTGACTTCAGATTCAGTAGCCATGAGCAACCTGAACTTGAAGCCCGGTGTGTACATGGTAGAAATTGCACTGACAGGTGGTGTTGCACGCCAGAAACTCGTGGTGCAGTAATCCAATTTCAATTTTTATCCGATGAAAGGAGCCGCCTATGCGGCTCCTTTCTTTTTTTCATGCTGGCAGCGCGTAAATTCGCAACATCATGAGGGGCTGGTGGTGGAAATGTACAGGCGTTGTCCTGTTGGCCTATGTGCTCTTTTTCGGATTGTGGATTCCGCTCAAACCCGCTATTTCCGGCGTTGACGTGGATGGTAAACTGCGCGCTCGCAGCGGCGACACCGTCGTGAAACTGCACATACAGGGGGTAAATACCTTCTTCAGGTCTGCAACACCACAGGTCATCCTGAAAAAAGACAGCATTTGCTTTGTGGCAAAGAAGGTTTACGCATATGCCGGTAACGACAACCTGTACGCAGATTTTGTGCTGAAACTTGGCAGCGCGGCTCCGGAGCAGCTGATGCTCAACGTGATTACATGGGACAGCCTCCACGGGTTTATGGAGTTTGATAATGCCCTGGCCCTGGAACATGCCCAAAGCGACTCCTCGGAACATACCAGGGTAACGAAGAATCCACTCAGCGCTTTTCCCAATGTGGCATTTAGCGGGCTTACCTTTCCGTATCGCAGCATCCTTGAAGAATCTATACGCAACCTTTTGTTTCATGTGCCCCAATGGTTCAGCATGATTATACTGCTGCTGGTTGCGGCCATCTACAGCGCGATGTACCTGCACAACGGCAAGCTGGAGCACGATGCCGTGGCTTCCGGCTTTACAACCATTGCCGTGCTGTCCGGGGTATTGGGTACCCTCACAGGTTCCGCCTGGGCAAGAGCAACCTGGAATGCCTGGTGGACCAGCGACCCCAAACTAAATGGCGTGGCTGTTGGACTGGCCATGTACATCGCTTACCTGATCCTACGCGCTTCCCTCGACGACCGTCATAACCGCGCAAGACTGGCAGCCGTTTACAACCTGTTTGTGTTCCCTGTGTTTATCGCTCTGATTGTCATCATGCCCCGCCTGTCTGCGGTATCCTTGCATCCGGGTAGCGGCGATACGGTGAACTTCCGCCAGTACGATATGGATAATACCCTGAGGATGTTCTTTTACCCTGCCGTTATCGGCTGGACCCTCCTCTATGTATGGATGGCTACGCTGTCTATACGCATCAATAAACTCTCTCTTAAAAAAGCCCTGAAATCCTAAAATATGAACTCCGGTTTGAATCAAACGATGCGTAAAATAGTACTCAGCCTGCTGGTGTTTTTGGGTATCGGCACCGCGCTGAAAGCCTCTGATGCAGCCCAGATGCTGCGCTCCAACGGCAAGAACAACGCGGTAATCGCGGTTTTAACCATCATCTTTACGGGGCTGATTGTGTGGATGGTTCAACTGGACCGGAAAGTCCGCCGCATGGAAAAGGACCAAAACGGAACCCAGGACAATTCATGAAACTGGTACACATCCTCGGTATCGTATTTATTGGTATTGCACTGGCATTTGTGGTAAGTCTGTACGGCAACCCCACAAAATACGTTTCCTTTCCTGAAGCAGCAGGTTACGCAGCCGAGCATCCGGATAAGGAATACCATGTGGTTGCCCGACTGGACAAGCAGCGCGAACTGTTTTATAACCCAAGACAGAATCCCAATTATTGCTCCTTTTATGCCATTGACTCATTAAATAATCCTGCTAAAGTGGTGTACCACAACGCTAAGCCCCAGGATATTGAGCGCACAGAAAAGGTGGTACTGATTGGTAAATGGTCGGGAGATCATTTTGAAGCCAGTTCTATCCTGAGCAAATGTCCGAGTAAGTATAATGAAGAACTGAGCAAGGAGCAGCTTTCCCGTTGATGCAGGAACCTTCCATCACCTTTAACGGGGAGCATCTGTTTATCGGCAACCTGGGTCATGCCCTGGTGGTGCTGGCCTTTTGCTCTGCGCTTTTCGGCGGAGTATTTTACTGGCTGGCTGTTTCAAAAAACGACAACAGCCTGCGTAAAGCCGGCCGCTGGATGTTTCTGGTTCACGCCCTGTCGGTACTTGGCGTGTTTGTTACCCTGTTCGTCATCATCCAGAACCACTATTACGAATACCAATATGCCTGGCAGCACAGCAGCAACAGTTTACCCCTGAAATACATGATTTCCTGTTTCTGGGAAGGGCAGGAGGGCAGCTTTTTGTTGTGGATGTTCTGGCATGCCCTGATTGGTGTAATCCTTGTCTTCCGTTCCAAAACATGGGAAAGCCCTGTGTTGGCCATCATCTGTTTGGTTCAGGTAGCACTTGCTACCATGCTTCTGGGTATTGGCGATGCGCCTTTTAAAATTGGCAGCAGCCCCTTTGAACTTACCAGGATGATGAGTCCGGATTTGCTGCAAATACCGGTACTTCAAACCCTTGGCAAAGCCAATTACCTGCAAGTGCTGAAAGACGGCAATGGGCTGAACCCGCTGTTGCAGAATTACTGGATGGTCATCCATCCGCCCACATTGTTTCTTGGATTTGCTACCGCCATCGTGCCTTTTGCCTATGCCATGGCAGGTATTTGGACAGGCCGGATGCGGCAATGGCTTACGCCTGCCCTCATTTGGGGGTTGATTTGCAGCGCCGTGCTGGGCACAGGCATCATCATGGGTGGTTTTTGGGCCTATGAGTCGCTGTCATTTGGCGGCTATTGGGCCTGGGATCCGGTGGAAAATGCTTCCCTGATGCCTTGGCTGCTCATCATTGCGTCAGTGCACCTCATTCTGGTGGCGCGTGCTACGGGAAGACACCTCATAACAGCCATGCTGCTGGTGAGCATCTCGTTCTTCCTGGTGCTCTATGCCACCTTTCTTACCCGCAGCGGCATCCTCGGCGACGCCAGTGTGCACAGCTTCACCGATTTAGGCATGAGCGGTCAATTGTTGCTGTTCCTGTTCTTGTTTATCTTCTTGTCCATCCTGCTGAGTGCACCTGCAGGTGAACCCAGGCAGTGGCTGGGTGTGGCTTTCGTAGCGCTGTTGATGGTGAACTTGGTCCCAGCAGTCGTGGAACTAGGCGGTCATATAGCGCCTTCATGGTTAAGTGTAGGAATTCGCATCCTGGATATTCTGGCTTTTGTGGGTGGCATGCTCCTTTTTGTGCGCAACCTGTCGCGGCAAACAGGCAGCGTTAAGGAAGAGGAACAGATGTTCAGCAGAGAACTCTGGATACTGGCCGGAAGTCTGGCTGTGGTGCTTAGCCTGGTGCAGGTTTTTCTCAGCACCAGCAATCCAGTATGGAACAAGCTGTTTGGTCTGAACCTGGGCACGCTTAAAGAAGCCGATTACAATCAGGTGCAGCTTTGGCTGGCCATGCCCGTATTACTTTTTATTGGAGCCACACAGTTTCTGGCCTATCGTAAAACAGATGGACGGCAACTTGGTCGGGACATGCTGCTTAGTGCCTCCATCGCACTGGCCATCACGGTTGCGGTCAACTTTTCCTTCCAGATCATCAGCTTTAAATACCTGTTGTTTCTGTTCCTGGGTGTGTATGCGGTAGTTTCAAATGTGCTATACCTCTCGGCACAAAGGCATAAACTAAAGTTGGGTGGAGCCTCCATCGCGCATGCCGGATTTGGTGTGCTGATGGTGGGTGTTCTGGTTTCTTCGGTGAACAAAAAAGTGTTGAGTGCTGTTCCCGTTGATCCAAACAGCAAAACGCCTGCCCTTGCCGAGAACATCACCTTGTACAAGCAGCGCACCGCGCTTATGCAACCCTATGAGGTTCAGTTTAAAGGCGTGAAGCAAGACGGGTTAAATAAGTATTTCCAGATACAGTTCACCAGGCGTAATGCCAAAGATTCATCTATAGCAGATTCTTTTTCGCTCTATCCGCTGGCCCAGAACAATCCCAAGATGGGCCTGCTGGCAGAACCGGACACCCGCCACTACCTCTGGGCTGATTTGTTTACCCATGTGAGCTATGAAAGCAGTCTGGAACAGGAGGAACCTTTCAGTGATTTCAAAACCGATACCTTTACCCTGTACCGCTCCAGGCTCAGTTCCGACGGAACCCGCAAGCTCACGCTGGACTCCATCATCACTACCCGCGAAGAAGCTACCGGCGCCATCCGCATTCAACCGAAGTTCAGCGTGGAAACCCTGGATGGCGTTTTTTATGCAGCGCCATTCCACGACTATCAGCTGAATCTGGGTCTTATTGGAAGCCGTGATACCATCCTGGATGCGGCCGGCCTGCTGATGCGCTTTGATAAGTTCAACCCTGATAACAACAACCTTCCGGCTTCGCAGGTGATCGTAACCACAGGAATCCGCGAACCACGCCGCGACTTTGTGGTACTGAAGGCCATTTTGTTCCCCTGGATCAACCTGGTATGGGCCGGAACCATCATCATGGTTCTGGGCTTTGCCATGGCTGTTTGGCGTCGCCGCGCGGAACAGGCTATCCGATAAGCTGCCATCGGGGCATGCCGATACTTGTGTAACTTGCAGCAACGCAGGAATATTGCTTATGAAGCGCCCATCCACCGCCATCGTTGGCTCAGGTAAGTTGGCCACAGCCCTTGCCCAAAGAATCGTGTCGCAACAGTGGCCTGTTCAATGGATATTATCCAGAAATCAGGAAAGTGGGCAGGTATTGGCAAATTCCTGTGGAGCCTCGTTTAGTACCCTGGAGCACCTGCCCCCGGAATGGAAGGTAGATCTGGTGCTTCTTTGTGTTCCAGATGACCAGTTAGGTTTCCTGGCCAGGCACTTACAACATCATTGTGATGTGCTGGTACACCATTCGGGAACGGTTGATATTGCAGTCCTGGAAGGTGAACATGCTGCCGTACTCTGGCCGGTGATGAGTTTCAGCCATCTGGTGGCATTAAACTGGCCTGAAATTCCATTGCTCTGGGAGGCGGGCAATCACGCTGCCGCTCAGGTGGTGCTGGACTTGGCAAAAGCCCTTGGCGGTCCAATACTGGCTGCTGGTGGTGCTGATCGCCGACGCATGCACCTTGCCGCAGTGTTCGCCAACAACTTCACCAATGCTTGTGTTACCATAGCCCAGCAATTGGCAGAACAGGCACAATGTCCTGCAGAAACGTTGAATCCGCTCCTTCGCCATACCTTGACGCAGGTACTGACGGCACCGGCATATTTACAACAAACCGGGCCAGCGCAGCGCGGCGATATCAGCACCATGGAGTCACACCTCCGTATGCTTCAACATCATCCGGAACTGGCGAATTGTTATCGGGCCCTCAGTGCTTTTATCGCACATCAGGTGAAAAAAATATAAAAAAGCCCTGAGAGTTATCATAAATATTATTAATATTGTTTATCCAAGTCGCTGAATTTCGCGGCTACTTTAACATGGTTACGTTCCTAAACAATCAAAAGCGCGTTCCGGTATTTGAATATTACCACCTGCTGCTCTTCTTTCATCCGGATGATTTTAAGCCTATGTCCATTTATGGGGCTTTCGGCGAGAAGTTGATGCGCGCCGAGGTTGAATTCAATCAGGGTGTTTTCAGCAAGGTAGAAACGACTGCGGTTCCCGGTTACGAAACCCTGGACGAAGAAGATGCCCAGCGCTTTGTGCGCATCATTGACTTATACCTGAGCGATATTGTTCGGGCATGGACGGATTATTATGTGTACCGCAGGGAGATCTCTAACGAAGTGATTCGCCGCAGAATTAACTGATTACTTCAGGTAAAGCCAGGCTGCGAAAGCCAGGCCCGCAGCAATACGGTACCAGCCGAAGATGCGGAATCCATGTTTCCGGAGGAACTGAACAAAGCCCTTCATCGCAAAATAAGCCACGATGAAAGCTACAGCATTGCCCAGCAACAGGTGCACGATGTTTTGATCCAGCAGCTCATCAGCATTTTTGTACACCTTATACAAGCCTGCTGCTGCCAGTGTAGGCACTGCCAGGAAAAAGGAGAAGGCTGCCGCTGTGCTGCGGTTCATGCCGGCAGCCATGCCACCGATGATGGATGCCGCCGAGCGAGATACACCGGGAATCATGGCGGCACATTGACTCAATCCGGCAAGAAAGGCTTGTTTGTTGCTTACCTCCTCCATCTGCTCATCCGCTAAGCCTGGGAAAAAGCGGTCAGCAAACACCAGAAAAACACCTACCGATACCAGCATCAGCGGCACTACCCACGGCATGCCAAGCAATGCCTCCAACTGGTCATCGAAAAGATAACCCAGAATGGCAGCCGGGATGAAGCCTACTATCAATTTCTGATAAAACCGGAATTCAAAACGGAAAAAATGACGGGGATATAAGGTAACCACACTCAGGATGGCCCCGAACTGTATGGCTATAATATAGGTTTCGCTGAAGGATGAATTGATGCCCAGGAGGGCTTTAGCCATGCTCAGATGGCCGGTGCTGCTCACTGGAAGAAATTCCGTCAGCCCTTCAACGATGGCCAGGAGGATGGCCTCCCAAGTGTTCATGCTTCCTTAGGACTGTCGCCGCCTCTGTACATGATGGCGTAGATGCCCAGCATCAAACCTACCATGACCACGATGGGGGCTACCACCGTTTTAGTGGCATTGTAAATATCGTCCTTACCATACATCAGCACAAAGCCAAGCACCATTAATGCTAAAGAGGCAATCATGAGCAGGTAATTCTGACGGCTGAAGATGAAGGCAGCGGGTGCGGCCTTTTGTTTCGGAGCAGGAACGTTTTTCCTGGCAGAAGTGTTTGTGGGAACAGGCTTTTTTGTGGCCATAATACGGTCAGTAAAGTTGGTCTATTTTCATGCGAAGATACTTCCTGGCACCAAACCAAGCGCTAATGGTGGCCAGAATTACACCCGACAGCAGCAACATGCCGCTCAATGCGATGAAAGGACCTGTAAGCTGGTCGGGGTCGAAGGCTGCAATACCCAGTTTGTAGACAAAAAAGCTGAGGGACAAGGACAACAACATCATCGCTATGATCCAGCCCCAGAACGCAAAACCGATAAATCGGCCGATAAAAGGCTTTATGATGAAAAACTCCGTGGCGCCTACCAGTTGCATGCTTTTTATCAGAAAGCGGCTGGCGAAGATGCTCAGGCGCAAGGCGCTGCTGATTAGTGATACCGCTACCAACACCAGGATGAGCGACAAAATGCCAATGATGCCTTGTGCCATGTTGATGTTGCGTGTTATTTGATCCAGCATATCGGGCTGATAGCGAACCTCGTCCACCATAGGATTGACCTGAATGGACGTTGTGATGGCTTTAACATTGGCAGGAGCCGCATATTCTGCCTTCAAGTGCAATTCTGTTTTGTGGGGAAAAAAATTGACCCCGTAGTATTGAAGGAAATCTTCACCGTATTCCTCTGTCATTTTTTGCGCGGCAACATTTTGGTGCACAAACAGGGCACTCTTAGCCCAGGGCTTTTTGCCCAATTCGGCGGAAAACACTTCCGCTGCCATGGCATCGGTGCTGTCCTTGAAAAAAACTTCAATCAGGAATTCTTCCTTAAGGCTTCTTGATGCTTCCCTTGCGAAGATGATGGATAAGCCCAACAGACCTAAAGAAAACAATACCAGCCCGATGCTGACAATCGAAGGGATACCGGATGGACGGCGTCGTCGGGTTTTGCGTTCAGTCTCCACGAGGTTGCAAAAATCTTCAGGATAGGTCTAATCAGGCACACAAGTTATGAACGAATGAAGGGAATTTATGTGAACCTTTAAAATACCGGCAATACTTGCTTACATTTGCACCCCAATTCGGGGAGTAGCGCAGCCCGGTAGCGCATCTGCTTTGGGAGCAGAGGGCCGCAGGTTCGAATCCTGTCTCCCCGACTTTTTAAAGCTTCAGCATTGCTGAAGCTTTTTCTTTTTTTACTGCGCAGTAATTCCCGGCTCATTCCACCGTAATCATCTATCTTGCTCCTGCGTGATGTACGCGGAACCCTCATGAAACGACGCGAATTTCTGCGAAACCAGTTGGTTTATCTGCCGGTGGCATCTATGATTCCTGCCTGGTTGTCTTCCTGTGATAAGGATCGTTTGCCCGATAAACAATATACAGGTCGTGTGGTCATTATTGGGGCAGGTGCCTCCGGGCTTTATGCGGCAAAACTGCTCAGACAGCACGGGGCCGATGTGCAAATACTGGAAGCTTCCAACAGAGCAGGGGGGCGTGTGTTTCCTGATTCTTCCTTTGCCGATATTCCCGTGGAACGCGGCGCCGAAGAGGTGCACGGAAAGAGAAGCGTGTGGTACGATATGGTGAGCGCCTCTGGTGGTTTCGCAAAGGCCGGCAACGATGATTATGCCGAGCTCGATGGTGTCTTACATGAAGTTTCAACGCTGAATCGCGACAGTGATTTTGAAGCAGCCCGGAACTTTATCAATCAGGCTGTTCATTATCGGGGTAACGATGTCAGCGTAGCAACCCATTACCGCCAGAACAACCTGTCTTCCAGAACTGCACACTTTGTAAATGCCGGCCTGGGCAACGAATACGGAACGGATAATCAGCAGCTCAGCATCCTCGGCATTGCTGAAGAAGATCAGCTTTGGAACTCAGGAAATAGCAACTATACTAGAAAAAACGGTTCGCTTTATGATGTGCTGCTTCGTGAATTTTCCGAAGAAATCGCACTAATCCGTTTTCAGACTGAGGTTGTTTCTGTAGCCTATGGAGGCAATGTGATATCCATTTTGGACAGCAAGAGCAATGAATTCCAGGCAGAAAAAGTCATCATTTGTGTACCACTTACGCAATTAAAAAAGGCTTCAATAGCCTTTAAGCCATCGCTGCCGGAGTCGAAAATGGATGCCATCAACCACATTGGTATGGGTCCGGGGATAAAAGTGCACCTTAAGTTCAGCAGCCGTTTTTGGGCTGAAAACACAGGAAGCATTTACAGTGCCGGTGTTGTGCCTGAATATTGGGATGGTCATTCCGGCAGAGGTACCGATGATGTGCTCACTGCTTTTATCATGGGTGATTCTGCCGCACAATTATCAAGCAAGACCGACTCGGAAATCCTAAAGAGCTGCGTTGACGACCTGGAACGACTGTATCCTGGCCAGGCTGCATCAA
>CANHRE010000048.1 GCA_947463095.1 Flavobacteriales bacterium
AATGCCGCCATTAGTTCTGTGGCGCTGATTTATACGCTGATTACCATTCTGGGCATGCTCGTTCTTGTAGGTTTTACCTTGAGTGGCCTGCACCGCCTGAACCTGCACTTTATGGAGCACCACGAAAAGAGGATTACGGGCACCGTGCTAATCCTGACCGGCGTGGTTGGTTTTTTTGCGGGGTGAATTGGTTGGGTGGGTTCGACTCCGCTCACCCAGCCTTTGTTCCTATTCCGGGTTCAGCACAATCTTCACGCCCACATTCTTGGGCTCGGTGAAGAAGCGCATGGCTTCCCAGCCACCTTCCCTGCCCACGCCGCTGCTCTTCACCCCACCGAAGGGGGTTCTCAGGTCGCGTTCCAGCCAGCAGTTCACCCATACAATACCCATCTGCAGCCGGTGGGCAAAGCGGTGGGCCCGGTTTACATTGCTGGTCCAAACACCTGCAGCAAGGCCGTACTCGGTGGCATTGGCCAGTTCGAGCGCCTCCGTCTCATCGCGGAAGGACTGCAACGTAACCACTGGGCCGAATATTTCTTCCATATTGGTGCGGCATTGCTGCGGCAGACCTTCGATGACCGTGGGGTTCAGGTAATAGCCGCCGGGCACGGGCTGCGCGGCATTTCCACCGCAGAGCAACTTCCCCCCTTCCTGTTTGGCGAGTTCAATGTATTGCAGCACCTTTTCAAAATGTGCTTTACCTACCAAAGCCCCAATGTCGGTATCGGCATGCTGCGGATTACCCACTTTGAGCTGCTGCACGCGGGCTACAAAAGCATCACGGAATTTCGGGTAGATGGATGCTTCAACGAGTATCCTGGAGCCACAGAGGCATATTTGCCCCTGGTTGGTGAAAGATGCACGTACGGCGGTGCTGAGGGCCAGGTCAAAATCGGCATCATCAAAGATGACCGTTGGGTTTTTCCCACCCAGTTCCAGCGACAGTTTCTTGAACATGGGGGCGGCCACAGCGGCGATTCCCGCACCGGTTTTAGTGCCGCCGGTGAAGCTGATGGCCTTGATACGCGGATGCGAAACGATGGCGCTGCCGGCATCGGGGCCGGTACCGTGGATGATGTTCAGCACCCCCGGGGGCAGGCCTGCTTCCTGTGCTATTTGCGCCAAACGGAACGCTGTCATGGGCGTGATTTCTGAAGGCTTGGCCACCACGCAGCATCCTGCTGCCAGGGCGGGAGCAATTTTCCAGGTAAAAAGGTACAGCGGAAGGTTCCAGGGGCTGATGCAACCCACCACGCCCAGCGGCTGACGCAGGGTATAGTTGAACAATTCAGGACTGGTATAATGGCTTTCAGCGGAAAACTGCGTGGCGGCAGCGGCAAAGAATCGGAAGTTGTCTATAGCCCTGGGGATATCCATGCGCCTTGCAAGGGCCAGAGGCTTTCCGGAATCGCGGCTCTCATCGGCGGCAAGCGCCTCCATTTTGGCTTCCATCAGGTCGGCCATACGGTTCAAGCAGGCAGCACGGGCTTCAGCCTTCAGGGCAGACCAGGCTGGGAAAGCCTGTTCGGCGGCAGCAACGGCAGCGCTTACATCCTCTGAAGCAGAAGCCACAATGCGGCTGTATACGGCACCACAGGAGGGGTCCACATTATCCAGCCATTGGCCGGAAACGGAAGGACGCAATTCGCCATTGATGTAGTTGAGGATGGATTCCATGTTCAGGCTTCAAAGTAAAGGAAGTATAAAGAAGCAAAGAACCCCGAAGGTAAAAAGCCTGAAAACTGATTGATTTTATGCAGTTAACCTGATGATGGCCATGTACAGGGGCATACCAAGGGTGATGTTGAAGGGAAAGGTAAGGCCCAACGCCATGGGAATATATAAACCTGGATCGGCTTTGGGAGCAGCCAGCCTCATGGCAGCAGGCACAGCTATGTACGAAGCGCTGGCGGCCAAAACTGCACACATGAAGCGGTTGGCTGTAACATCAGTTACAAAAGTACTGAACAGGGCAACAAGAGCGCCATTGACAGCGGGGAGCAGCAAAGCCGCCAAAGGTGCGAGCCAACCATAGTTGATGAACGCGTTCAACCTGCGGGCGGTAACCATACCCATCTCAAGAAGAAAAATGGCCAGAAAGCCTTTGAAGATATCGGTGGTGAAGGGTTTAATTCCCTCGGCCTGTTTTTCATCGGCAATGAAACCAATCACCAGACTTCCCAACACCATCAACACGCTGCCGTTGGTAAACGAATGTCGGATTACCGAACCCAGCTTCACTTGCGCCATACCTTCCACAGGCCGCTCGTATTGTCTGATAAGCACCATACCCACAATGATGGCAGGTGCTTCCATCAGTGCCATCATAGCTACCATATGTCCGCCAGCCACCATCCCGCTGGATTCCAGGAACGCTGCCGAAGCCACAAAGGTTACGGCACTCACCGAACCATAAGAAGCTGCTACGGCTCCTGCATTGTACACGCCAAACTTCCGCTTCAGCAGAAAAAAAACATAAAGCGGTATGAGCGCAGCCAGCAGCAGGCCAAACAACATGGTAAAGAAAATTTCAGCCGTAAATTCGGAGTGGGCCAGTTCCTGTCCGCCCTTGAAACCGATGGCAAACAACAGGTACAGGGAAATGAACTTTGTGGTTGATTCGGGAATCTCCAAATCGCTTTTTAAACGACTGGCCAGAATGCCCAAACAGAAAAACAACAAGGTGGGGTTGGTGAGGTTGCTCAGCAGAATTTGATACTCCATAGTTGGGGCTGCAGGGACCTCAATGTCCATAAGGAGCCTACATCAGGACGCAAAATTGAACCTAAATAATCATATTCTTTTATTTATTGAAAATATATTTTCCATTAGCTATTTTAATACAAAATACAATCTGAGCGGCCAATCAATCAGGAAAATTGCTCATACCAACTGAAGTGTTTGGCTACTATGGCATCTTTTTTATCCTTGATATGCTCCATAAAGGCCTTTGCCACCGGGGCATGCCGCTTTCCTTTCAACCACACCAGGCTCCAGGTAGAACGGAACGGAAGCCCGCGCATGGGTATGATGTTGAGTTCCCCCTTCAGAATTTCATTTCGGATGCCGATAAGGGGCATCACGGAGTAACCAATACCCGCCAAGATGGATTGCTTCACGGCTTCATTAGAGGTAAGTTCTATTTTCTTGGTTAAGGAGATTCGGTTCACTTCGATAAACCGTTCCATAGTTTGCCGGGTTCCAGACCCCTGTTCCCTGAAAATAAGCGGCATCTTTCCAAGATCATCTGCATTCAGGGGCTGCTCAGGAACTTTTTGTTCTGCATTACCCACCAGGTATAATTTGTTTTGCAACAGATCGATAAACTCGATGTTCAGGTGGTCAGGCAAAATAGACACCAGGGCAAAATCAATTTCATTCTGCTGAAGACTTTCCACCACCTTGAGCTTGTTGGTCACATCCATGTGCAACTCTACTCCCGGATTTTTAATGATGAAATCTGAAAGGAAATAGGGCATCACATACTTTCCCGTAGAAACGACAGATATCCTCAGGGTTCCGAACAGCTGCCCTTTGAAGGCATGAGTTTTATAGGTGATGGCATTAACCTGCTCCAGGATTTGTTCGCCCGCTGCGGCAATCTCTCTGCCAAAGTCGGTGATATACAGCCTCCTGCCAACCACCTCCGTAAGGGGTATATCGAACTGCTCCTGAAACTTCCTTAACTGTATCGAAACAGCGGGTTGAGTGAGGTGCAGCGCCTCGGAAGCTTTGGTTACGCTTTGTGTTTCCACCACTTTGAGGAACACCTGCAACTGACTTAGGGTAAAATTCATAGCAACCCATAAGTAACATTTATGTATCTGATTTGGTTTTAAACCCCACTTCGAGGTGTTGCGCAAAGGAACAGAACGAACACATTGCTGACCGGGCCTTCCGGGAAAAGTTCGCCCAGCCGCCGCGCTCCTTAGTGGTTCAGGAAACTTTTATTCTGGATATCGGCGAATATCTCAAACTCCTTACGGTCTTCCCACAGGCCTTGTTGCCAGCCCTTCACGCTGTAGCCTTTGGCCGGAAGATAGCTCAGCCGGTAGCTGCGGTGCATCCACAGGGCATGTTCTTCCCAATCGGCTTCCAACACCAGCAGTTCACCGGAAGCGTTATACAACAGACTTACCGAGCGCAATGCTGGTTTCTCATCCCTTGTTTCATACAATACGAAGCGGCCTCCGTCGAGGGTTCTTTTGCAGCTGGTATCGAAGGTTGAAGCCCATTCTGCCCTGTTGAGGTCCATGCGATCCCACAGCGCCAGCTCCTGATCCCAATCCACAGAATCCGATTCCGCGCTGCGCAGCTCTTCACCCCATACCAGCGTTTTGTTAACCCGCGGATGCGCTATTTTCAGCCTGGCTTTTTCGGCATTGATGAAGGAAGGCACAGAAAACCACGGGCCCGTTTGTCCCTTTTGCTCTGGCTTGCAGGACAGGAGGGCGAATAGGGTTGCTACAGCAAGATATCGTTTCATCAGAACAGGCTTTTTCCGCTCATGTCGGCAGGTTGAGGCAGCTGCATCATCTTTAGGATGGTGGGCGCCACATCGGCCAGGATTCCGGGGTGCAGTTGCGGGCTGAGGGTATTGCTGATCAACCAACAGGGCACCGGATTCATGCTGTGTGCGGTATTGGGTGTACCATCCTCATTCACGGCAAAATCAGCGTTCCCGTGGTCGGCAATAATCAGAAAGTCATAACCCTGCTTCAGTCCTTCTTCCACCAGTGCTTCAGCACATTGATCCACTGTTTCCACCGCCTTCACAATGGCCGGATAAACACCGGTATGTCCTACCATATCGGGATTGGCAAAGTTGATGCAGGCAAAGTCGAACGATTGGCTGCGGATGCGTTCCAGCAGTTGATCGCGCAGCGTAAGGGCACTCATTTCTGGCTGCAGGTCGTAGGTGGCCACCTTAGGGGAAGGCACCATCAGCCTGGTTTCTCCGGGAAACGGTTCCTCGCGTCCGCCGCTGAAAAAGAAGGTAACATGGGGATATTTCTCGGTTTCGGCTGCGCGCAGCTGTGTCAGTCCGGCCTCGCTGACAACCTCACCGAGGGTATGGTTCAGGTTTTGGTCTTCAAACAACACCTTCACATGATGGTAGGTATGATCATACGTGGTGAAGGTGAGGAAATCCAGCGGCAGGGTGTTCATGCCGAACTCAGGCATATCCTGTTGGGAAAGCACCTGGGTGAGCTGCCTTCCCCGGTCGGTGCGGAAGTTAAAAAACACCACGGCATCGCCGGGGCTGATTACCGCGGCATCGGCACTGCGCATGGGTTCCATGAATTCATCGGTAATACCCCGCGCATAAGCCTCCTTCACGCCCTCCAGCAACGAAACGCAGGTGGCGCCTTCACCGTGCACCAACAAATCGTAGGCTTTTTTCACCCGCTGCCAGCGCTTGTCGCGATCCATGGCGTAATAGCGCCCGACGAGCGAAGCGAGTTTTGCAGGCGTATCTTCAATCCGGCGGTACAGTTCCTCCAAAAATCCTTCACCGCTGCGCGGGTCGGTATCGCGGCCATCCAGAAATGCATGAATGGCTACGTCTTCCAGCCCTTGCGCTTTTGCGATGTCACACAAAGCGTACAGGTGTTCGCTGGAAGCATGCACACCGCCGTCGCCCAGCAATCCGATGAAATGCATCTTGCGGCCTTCCTGCTTCACCCGCTGCATGGTTTCCAGCAGCATTGGATGCCGGGCCAGTTCACCATCGCGGATGCTCTTGTTGATGCGCACCAGCATCTGCCACACCACGCGGCCCGCGCCAATGTTCATATGCCCTACCTCGCTGTTGCCCATTTGCCCGTCGGGCAGGCCCACATGTGCTCCGTGGGTGAGCAGTGTGGTATGGGGCATGGTGGCGCTGAGGCGGTCGGTGAAGGGCGTGTTCGCTTCCCAAACCGCATCGCTGTGGTCGTGTTTGCCGATACCGAAGCCGTCAAGGATGATCAGAATACTCTTGCTGCTCATGCAGCCGCAAAGTTACCACTTCACCAAGGGATGCGCATGCATCTGGCGTGAATGAAGCTACGGATGGTGAAGCCGGGTATCTTATTGATAGAAAAAACGGATGTGCAGCGGCATATTCCCGCATATTGCAAGGCCAGACAACATGAAAAAGGCCATCATCATTGGCGCTACCTCGGGCATCGGAGCGGCTTTGTATAAAACACTGCTGAAACACCATTACCGAGTTGGCATTACCGGCATTGACCTTACTGTGGTGGATGCCATCAACGACCGAAGTCAGAAGAACCTATTTGCCGAGTTCCTGGACAGCCGTCAGGGACATACGGCAGAAAAAATACGCGGCATGACCGATCGTTTAGAAGGGCTGGACCTGATGGTGTTCTGTGCCGGCATCGGCCATCTAAACCTAGACCAGAACTATGAAGTTCAAAATGCAGCAAACGAAATCAACGTATTGGCCTTCACCGAGGTTGCCGACCATTCATGGCGCTTTTTCGAGGAACAGGGCCATGGGCATTTTGTATCGCTGAGTTCCATCGCCGGTTTGTTTGGCTACCACAAAGCACCCGCCTACCACGCCGCCAAATCATACCAGATCAACTACCTAGAAAGTTTGAGGCAGAAGGCATTTCACTCGGGGAAACCCATCTACATCACCGACATCAGGCCCGGATTTGTGGAAACTGCCATGACGGAAGGCAAGAAGAAATTCTGGCCTGTCAGCGCCGACAAAGCAGCAGAACAGATATACCGGCATATCGAACAGCACCACGACATTGGCTATGTGCCGGGGCGCTGGTGGCTGGTGGCGGGCATCCTGAACCTGCTGCCTTCCTGGCTCAGGAAGCGGTTTTAACAGGTGCTTATACCCGACAAAGGGTTGCATCGGTTAACTTCGCAATATGTCTGAAGACGACGTCCTGGCTTATATTGAGCGCTTTCCCGAACCCGCTAAAGGCAAACTACTGGAAATGCGGCGCATCCTTCGACTGGCTGTGCCCGAAGCAGAAGAGTGCATCAGTTACGGGATGCCCGCCTTCAAACTCCACAAAGTGCTGGTGTATTATGCCGCCTGGAAATCACACATCGGCTTCTACCCTACTTCCGGCCCCATGAAGGTTTTTGCGGATGAACTAAGCAGCTTCAGCACTTCAAAAGGAGCCGTACAGTTTCCGCTGGGAGCGCCGCTGCCCCAGGATTTAATCAGCAGGATGATATTGGCCAGAAAAGAAGCTGTACTGCAGACTAAAGCAGGAGCTGACCGCTAGAAAACACTTATTTTCGCCACACTGAAGCAAAGAATTCACATAGTGCTCCTGCTGGTATTTTCCCTTGCCGGAACGGAATTCGGTCAGATTCTTCGACTGCCCGTGCTGGTTGAACACTATCTGGAGCACCGGAAGGAGCACCAAAGCCTCGGCATCGGCGAATTCCTGCTCATCCACTACAGCCGTCAGCATACGCAGGGCGCAAACGAGCAGGACCGGCAGCTTCCCTTCAAAACACATCATGAATGCGCCAAGTTGTTCAGCTTTGCTGCGCCCCTTCAATGCGAGGTGGCCTTTCACAACCCTCCTTTGCAAGAGAAAAACAAGTGCGCACCCGTTGAACCCGGAAGGCTGAGCACCGGATACCGGACCATGATCTGGCAGCCGCCCAGAACGGCCTGAGCCAAAGGTGTTCTTCTGCTGCCGCCCTATGCACTATTATGGCGGCACACGGGCAGTATCCTTCCCGGAAAAACAGGATATCAATAAAAAAACATGCTGAACAAAATCATTGGTTTTTCCATCAGGAATAAACTCATCATAGGACTATGCACCCTGGCCCTGATTGGGTTAGGTGTTTTTGAACTCAGGCGGCTGCCCATCGATGCGGTGCCGGACATCACCGACAATCAGGTGCAGGTGATTACCGTGGCGCCGAGCCTGGGCGCGGGCGACATCGAACGGCTGGTAACCTTTCCCATTGAACAGGCCAACAGCAACATCAGCGGCATCAAGGAAATACGTAGCTTTTCCCGCTTCGGGCTGTCGCTGATCACCATTGTTTTCAACGATGCCACCGACCTGTATTGGGCGCGGCAGCAGGTTGCCGAACGCCTGCAACAGGTGCGCGCCGAAATCCCGGAAGGCACAGGTAATCCTGAGCTGGGACCCATTTCCACAGGCCTCGGCGAAATATACCAATACGTAGTAAAGGCCAAAACAGGCTACGAGCAGCGCTACGACGCCACACAACTGCGCACCATTCAGGACTGGCTGATCCGCAGGCAGTTGCTGGGCGTGGAAGGCGTTGCTGAGGTGAGCAGCTTCGGCGGCAAGCTGAAGCAGTACGAGGTGGCTGTTGACCCCGCCCGGCTTCAGGCCCTCAACGTGAACATCAACGAAGTGTTCGAGGCCCTGAACAGAAACAATGAAAATACCGGAGGTGCCTACATTGAAAAAGGTCCTACCGTGCTGTTCATCCGCAGTGAAGGCCTGATAGGCAACATGAAGGACATCGCCGCGATACCGATAAAAAATACAGCGGAAGGCAGGCCCATCCTGATTGGCGACATCGGCACGGTGCAGGAAGGCCATGCCACCCGTTTCGGCGCAATTTGCTACAACGACAAGGGCGAATCTGCCGGCGCCATCGTGATGATGCTCAAGGGAGCCAACAGCAGCGACGTAATTGATAAAGTGAAGAAGCGCATCGAGCAAATCCGCAAAACCCTGCCCGAAGGTGTGGAGATTGAGCCCTTCCTGGACCGCACCAAGATGGTGAACCACGCCATCGGCACGGTAGAACAAAACCTGATAGAAGGCGCCCTGATTGTGGTATTTATCCTGGTGCTGTTCCTGGGGCAACTGCGCGCAGGGCTGCTGGTGGCCTCAGTAATCCCCTTATCCATGCTGTTTGCTGTGATTATGATGAACGCCTTTGGCGTAAGCGGCAACCTGATGAGCCTGGGCGCGCTGGACTTTGGGTTGATTGTGGATGGCGCGGTAATCATCGTCGAAGCAGTGCTGCACAGGCTTTCCCACAGCAGGCAAGCGGGCAGCAACAGCCTGAGCCGCGCCCGGATGGATGAAACCGTAGCTTCTTCCGCAGGAAAGATGATGAACAGCGCCGTGTTCGGCCAGATGATCATCCTGATCGTGTATCTGCCCATCTTCACCTTGCAGGGCATTGAAGGCAAGATGTTCAGACCCATGGCCCAAACCGTAGCCTTTGCGCTGCTTGGAGCCTTCCTGCTGTCGCTCACCTACATACCCATGATGAGCGCGCTGCTGCTCAGCCGGAACATCAACCACAAACCCAACAGATCGGAGCGCTGGCTCCAGGCGCTCAGCCAACGGTACATGCACCTGCTGGCCAGGGTGCTGCGGTATCCCAAAATGATGCTGGGCACTGTTGCAGGGCTGTTCGTGCTGGCGGTATTTCTGCTGTCGCGCATGGGTGGGGAGTTCATCCCGGCGCTTGAAGAAGGCGACTTCGCCATCGACACACGTGTGCTTACAGGCAGCAACCTGAATACCAGCATCGAATACACCCAAAAAGCGGCCTCCCTGCTGCTAAAAAACTACCCCGAAGTGGAAAAGGTAGTTACCAAGATAGGCAGTGGCGAAGTGCCTACAGACCCCATGCCCATGGAAGCTGCCGACATGATGGTCATCCTGAAAGACAAAAAGGAATGGAGCAGTGCCAAAACCTTTCCCGAGCTGGCCGAGAAGATGGGGCAAACGCTGGCAACCGTGCCCGGCATTACCACTGGGTTTCAGTTTCCCGTGCAAATGCGCTTTAACGAGCTGATGACCGGTGCCCGACAGGATGTGGTGTGCAAGATTTTCGGGGAGAACCTGGACACGCTGGCCGCTTATGCCCAACAGCTTGGCACCCTGATTCAAACCGTAAACGGCGCCGAAGACCTTTACGTAGAACCCGTAACCGGCATGCCCCAGCTGGTCATTCGCTACAAAAGGGAGCTGCTTGCCCAATACAACCTGGACATAGCCTCGCTGAACCGCACGGTGCATGCAGCTTTTGCCGGAAAGCATGCGGGCATGGTTTATGAAGAAGAAAAACGATTTGGACTGGTGGTGCGTTTGACGGCGGGCGCCCGCAGCAATGCCGACGATATTGGCAACCTGCTCATTCCCACAGAAACAGGCAATCAGGTTCCGCTGCATATGGTTGCCGACGTACAGATTGTCAACGGCCCGAACCAGATACAGCGCGAGGATGCCAAACGCCGTATTGTGGTGGGCTTCAACGTGCGCGGCAGGGATGTGCAGAGCATCGTGCAGGAGTTGCAGCGCAAGGCCGAACAACGGCTGCGTTTGCCCTCTGGCTATTTTGTGACTTACGGCGGTGCCTTTGAGAACCTGGAAGAAGCCAAGCAGCGTCTTTCCATAGCGGTACCCATATCGCTGCTGCTGATCTTTCTGTTGTTGTATTTTGCTTTCGGCTCGCTGAAACAGGGATTGCTCATCTATACCGCCATCCCCCTATCCGCCATCGGAGGTATATTGCTGCTGGCGCTGCGCGGACTGCCCTTCAGCATCAGTGCAGGCGTGGGTTTTATTGCCCTGTTCGGCGTGGCGGTGCTGAACGGCATCGTGTTGATTGCCGAATTCAACAGACTCAGGCAATCCGGTCTCAACAACGTGTATTTCATTGTGTTAAAAGGCACCGCGCTGCGTTTAAGGCCCGTGCTGATGACGGCTACGGTAGCCTCCTTGGGCTTCCTGCCCATGGCTCTAAGCAACGGCGCCGGTGCAGAAGTACAGCGGCCGCTGGCCACCGTGGTTATTGGCGGACTCCTGCTCGCCACCCTGCTTACCCTTTTTGTGTTACCCCTGTTGTACATCCTCTCGGAAAAAGGGTTCAGGCTGCGGAGCAGCAAGGCGCTGCAAGCCCTGATGCTGTTGTTACTTTCCTCCGGAAGCCTTTGGGCACAGACACCTTCAAGGAATATCAGCTTGCGGCAGGCCCTGGACTCGGCGGTGAAAAACAGCTTTGAAATGAAGAATGCCCGGCTTACTACCCTGTTCCGCGAACAACTGCAGGGCATGGCTAATGAGATTCCTTCCACTGAATTCAACATCGAGGCGGGGCAGCTGAACAGCATTTATACCGATACCCGCTTCGGAATCAGCCAGAGCTTTGAGTTGCCGGCTGTTTATAAGGGGAAGCGGAACCTGTTACAGGCGGAATACCGATTGGCCAACGCAGATGCGCAACTCAGCGCGTTGGACGTGAAGCAGGCTGCCGTTGCCTTATTCTACCACATTCGTCTGCTCCGAGCCATGCGTGAATTGCTGCTGGAGGGCGACAGCCTGATTCAGGAGGCAGTGCGGCTGGCCGGCATCAGGATGAAGCTGGGCGAAGCCAATGCGCTGGAGCTGGCTTCCGCAGAAGTGCAACAGGGACAGCTGAAGAACAGGCTGCTCGAGGTGGATAACGAGCTGGCTTCCGCCCGAAGCCGCTTTGCCCTGCTGCTGAACAGCACCTACCCTGCCGAGCCCGAGCCGGGTCCGCTGCTGATGGATGCCCCTACGGTACTTCCCGACACCAGCCGGTTACGCATCCATCCGCTGATGAACAAAGCTAGCTTTCAGCAACAGTGGGCCATCAGCAACCTGCAGGTAGCTAAGAACCAGAGACTGCCGGAGCTCAGGTTCGGCTACAACAACATGAGCATCAGGGGGATTGGGGCGGACAACAGCTTCTACAACGGGAGCTATCGCTTCGGCTCCGCACAGCTGGGTATTGGCGTTCCGCTCTTCGGCAGCGCAAAAACTGCAGGCGTCCGTGCCGCCGGCACCATGCTGGCCCTGGAGCAAGCGCGCCTGAACCGGCAGGAACAAGAGCTGCGCGCTGCCGGCATTCAGGCCTTTAACAACCATCTGAGTGCCCTGAGCAGCCTGAATAACTACCGGAAACTGCTCATACCCTCCGCAGACAAAGCCCTCGCCGCCGCCCAAACACAATGGCGCGCAGGCAGCATCAACTTCCTGGAATGGATGATGCTGTACCGGCAATTCAACGAAGTTCACCACGAATATTTCAAGCAGGTGAAAGCATATAATCATACTGTGCTGCACATTCAATACCTCAACAACCAGTAAATCCATGAAAAGCAATTATCTGATCCCCGCGATCTTTATCATCAGCGCCTGCAGTCAACAGGCACCCACCCCTGCGGCATCTGAAAAAAATACTTCCAAAGAAGAAACAGTAACCCTGAACGAAGCACAACTGCAACAGGCTGGCCTGAGTTTCTTCAAACCCGAATACAAATCACTGAGCGGCAGCATCCGCGTGAGTGGCGTAATCGACGTACCACCTCAGAACCTGGTATCGGTGAGCACCGCCATGGGCGGTACTGTGGTGATGACCAAGTTGCTTCCGGGCATGGCCGTGAAGCGAGGCAGTATTTTGGCCACCTTGCAAGACGAGCGCTACATCCAGCTGCAGGAGGAATTCCTGGTAAACCGCGCCCGCCTGGAAATGGCAAACGACGAATACCGGAGGCAGCAGGAACTGAGCCAAAATCGCGCCGGCAGTGACAAAGCGCTGCAGCAGGCCAAAGCCGACTTTAAAGCACTTTCTGTAAACTTCAGCGCGCTAAAGGAAAAACTGCAACTCATCAACATCAACCCGGAAACCCTGAGCGATCAAAACCTGAGCCGCACCATTCCGCTCATCGCACCCTTTGACGGCTTTGTGGCCCGGGTCAATGTGAACGTAGGCAAACACATAGCGCCGTCTGAAACCCTGTTTGAGCTGGTGGACCCAAGCGACATACACCTCAACCTGAAGGTCTTTGAAAAAGACCTGGCCCAGCTACGCATCGGCCAGACTTTGGAAGCGTTCAGCAGCGCCAACCCCAACAAAAAACACGCCTGCTCCATCATCCTGATAGGAAAAACCATCGGCGCCGACCGCACCACAGAGGTACATTGCCACTTCAACAGCTACG
Organism: Flavobacteriales bacterium; assembly: GCA_947463095.1. Classification (GTDB taxonomy): domain Bacteria; phylum Bacteroidota; class Bacteroidia; order NS11-12g; family UBA955; genus REEB481. Next base: position 12,962 of record CANHRE010000048.1, read on the forward strand.
ATGATGCCCTGCTGCCCGGTATGTTCATGAATGCCGACATCAGGGTAAAGCAACAGCAATCCCTTGCCGTGCCCGAGGAAGCCCTTGTTGCTTACGAAGGCAAGACCTATGTTTTTACCACACGCGGCAAAGGACGTTTTGCCATGATCGAAGTGCTGCCCGGCATCAGGGAACAGGGATGGGTAGCGCTGGAACATGCCGAGGCCCTGAAAGACGCAGAGCTGGTGGGCAAAGGGGCCTATTCTCTGCTGATGAGCCTGAAGAATAAGAGTGAGGAGTGATAAGGGGGAAGTGGTAAGTGCTGCGCTTGCGGGGCGGGCGCAAGTGACTGAACCGAACGAGAGGGGGAGTCGAGGGGCCGGGTTAAATCAACAGCCCTAATGAAGGCGGCATGTTCATAGGAATAATGGGGATGCGTCTCGGACCCGGGAGTGCATTTTTTTGGAAGAAATAACGGGGAGTGAGCGCTGTAGCGTTTGGGGGCTGCGGAGTTGGAGCGTTACCCCATAGATTCGTCTTCCTGAAGGGTCATTTCCCATTGGTTATCGCCGGCTTTCACCATTTCGCTTATGTTGCCAATAAGGTTAACAATGCGCTTATCGTCCATGGTTAGGCTGAGGTTTGCCAGGAAATCATAGTTCCCCGGAGGTACCTTTTCCGCAATAAACTGCGCAGGTTGTTCCTTACCGGAAAAGGCCAGGCTGATGGCATTGCCGCCCTCTTTGGGTTTCAGGCTTAGCCGCGCGTCTTTATAGCCCGTTGTGTCGATGTGCTTTTTAATGTCGCCACTGATGGCATCGTCCGTTTTCAGGATCACCTTCACCGTTGCCACTGCCGGCGGTGCCGCCGGTTTAGCCCCGGCCGCCTCGCTTCGCAGCGGTGAAGCCCCCGAAGGCAGTAATAAATCTTTTAGCCTGTCCATGAATTTCATCAGACGGCTGGAATAAAACCCTGCGATGAAGGAAAATACCAGCAAGCCCTTGTTCGCTGAAATATCCACCATATTATCTGATGAAGATATGATATGATAGCCCAACAGGATGACCATCGTACAGGCCGGAGCATAGAAAAGCTTGGCAAGCTGGCCGGGCACTTCACGGGGGTTGAAGGAATCGTTTTCGTCGGCACCGGCAACTGTACTTCCCTTGGCATTGGCCAGACTTACATAGTAAATCAGGCTCACCAGCACCCCGAACACACTCCAGAAGAAGGCTTCTACATAAATCGTGTTACCAGTAAGCCAAAATGGCCCGCGGATGAGTATTCTGGCCTTGCTGAGGTATGAAAATAAATCCTTAGAACTTTGCTTGGCCATGAGGTAGCGCAGGTCGCTCAGGTAGGCAGTATCGATGTTGTGGTGGTATTCCGTCTGCAGGTAATTGATGATGAAGGCATCCCGCTCTTTCCGCTGCAGCAGCAGCGCCTCACAGTGCAGGTTCGAATCGGGATTGACCATGATGCTCGCATTGATGACATCCATCTGCCCCTTGTTGAGCTGCACAAATTCCTTGCCCCGCCTGTCCTGCCAGGTGCAATGGGTCCAGGTATATACCGCCAGCACAATAAGCAGCATGGCAATGAGGGCAAACTGCCAGCGGTGGCCACCCTGAGCGAATGACAATAGGTACTGGTATACGCGTTTCATGGTGCAGTCCTCCTGTTTTTTAAGGAGTTACATACGCCATCCGCAGAGACAAATCCATGCTCAGAAAGGCATGGGAAATTGTTGAATACAGAGGGGGTCATGTTTCTTTTTTTGTATTGTTTCTATCAGCAAGTTAGGAAAAAGGAATCAGATTTGCATGTAATTAGATAAACCTAAGGGAATTTTCAGACACAGTAATATGCACTAATTACCACTATGAACATAGGCACTACCGATGTGCCATCCCTACGCCTGCCCCGTAAGTGAGCCCTGCGAACGACAGGGGGAATTGGCCTCGCGTATATTTTTTAACACGGTCAACGTATTTCGGGAATTGATCACTATTGATTTTCCGCCCACCCGGGTCGGGGCTACCGATGTACCATCCCTACGGGATTCTTTTTCCTATATAACTCTTGTTTGCTACCGATATGTCATCCCTACGGGATTGACAACATATCGCTCGATTATAACGGTCAACGTATTTCAGGCATTGACACACCAGCACTTATCACTTATAAAAATCACGTTCCCCGCTGTTTCATATCAGCATTGAACCGGCACTTTACCGCTCCGCTTAAATTCGGCCAATACGCTTATGAATACCGATATTTTTGTACTGCCATTTTCTGAATTAGGTATTGCAGATGTGCGCCGCGTGGGAGGTAAAAATGCTTCCCTCGGCGAAATGTTTAACCGCATGCGCCACGGCGGCATCCGCGTGCCCGACGGCTTCGCCACCACCGTGGAAGCCTTCCGACTGTACCTGCATCACAACAATCTGGAAGCGCCGCTGCAGGATGTGTTTCACAAGCTTGACAAGGTGCAGTTTTCTAACTTGAACGACATCGGACTGGAAGCCCGCCTCCTCATGCAGGGTGGATCGATGCCCCCGGATCTGCGCGAGGCCATCCTGGAAGCCTATGCGCAACTGTGCGAGCGCAACGGCGGCACGAAACCGCTGGCCGTGCGCAGCAGCGCCACCGCCGAAGACCTGCCCTCGGCCAGCTTCGCCGGACAACATGAGTCTTACCTCAACATCCATGGCACCGAACAACTGCTGGATGCCGTTAAACGCTGCTTCGTGTCGCTTTATACCGACAGGGCCATCCGCTACCGGCAAGACCAAGGCTTCGGACAAATGGATGTGCTGCTCTCCGCCGGTGTACAGCTGATGGTGCGCGCTGACCTGGCCTGCTCCGGCGTAGCCTTCACCATAGACCCCGACAGCGGCTTCCGCGACATGCTGTACCTGAGTGGCGTTTGGGGACTGGGTGAAAACCTGGTGCAGGGCACCGTAAACCCCGACGTGTTCCTGGTGTTCAAGCCGACCCTGAAGCTGGGCAAACAGGCCATCGTAAACCGCAAAATCGGCGACAAACACCTCCACATGGTGTTCAGCGATGCCCCCGGCGAAACCCTGCGCAACATCCCCACCCCGGAAGCCCAGCGCCTCAAGCCCGTGCTGAACGACGAACAACTCACCGAACTGTCGCACTGGCTGCTGCGCATCGAAGAACACTACCGCATGCCCATGGACGTGGAATGGGCGCTGGACGGTGAAGACCAGAAACTCTATATCCTGCAGGCCCGTCCCGAAACCGTACACAGCACCAAAAACCCCTACCTGCTCACACGCTACCACCTGAAGGAACAAGGCCGCGTATTGTGCAGCGGCAATGCCATTGGCGCAGCCATCACCTCAGGCCGCGCGCGCCTGCTGCAACACCCTTCCGAAGGCCATATGGTAGAGGCCGGCGACATCATCGTAACCGACCTGACCAACCCCGACTGGGATCCGGTGCTGAAGAAAGCCTCTGGCATCGTGACCAACCGGGGCGGACGCACCAGCCACGCCTCCATCGTAGCCAGGGAGCTCGGCGTTCCCGCCATCGTTGGGACTGGAAATGCCACCGGCAGCATCAGCGAAGGACAACACATCACCCTGGACTGCAGCGCCGGCCAAACCGGACAAGTGCTGGAAGGAACCCTTGCCTGGGAAACAGAATCCCTCGACCTGCAATCCATCCGCATGCCCCATACCGCCCCTATGCTCATCCTCGGCGACCCGGAGCAGGCCATGGCCCTTGCCGCCTTTCCGAGCCGCGGCGTGGGACTGCTGCGCATGGAGTTCATCATCAGCAACAGCATCCGCATACACCCTATGGCGCTGCTGCACTTTGACAAACTGGAAGATGCCGACGCGAAAAAAAATATTGCCGCACTCAGCGCAGGCTACGCCGACAAGAAAGCCTACTTCGTGAATAAGCTGGCAGAAGCCGTTGGGCTGATCGCCGCCGCCTTTTATCCCCGCGATGTGGTGGTGCGCATGAGCGACTTTAAAAGCAATGAATACGCTAACCTGATTGGCGGCAAGGCCTTTGAACAGGTAGAAGAAAATCCCATGCTGGGCTTCCGGGGTGCGTCGCGCTACGGACATCCTGCCTATAAGGACGCCTTTGCGCTGGAATGTGCCGCCATGAAACAGGTGCGCGAAGTCATGGGACTGCACAATGTGAAGCTGATGATTCCCTTTTGCCGGACGCCCGAAGAAGGCAGCAAGGTGCTGGAACTGATGGCGCAATACGGCCTGAAACGCGGACAGGATGGCCTGCAGGTGTATGTGATGTGCGAAATTCCCAGCAATGTGCTGCTGGCCCGCGCATTCGCAGCGCTGTTTGACGGCTTCTCCATCGGCTCCAACGACCTCACCCAGCTCACCCTGGGCATTGACCGCGACAATGCCATCCTGGCAAATCTGTTCAACGAGAACAACCCCGCTCTGCGCGCCATGATTGCCCTGTTGATGCAACAACTGCAAGGCAGCGGCATTCCCGTAGGCCTCTGCGGTCAGGCGCCCAGCGACATTCCGGAGTTCACCAGGTTTTTGGTGGAACAGGGCCTGAACAGCATCTCCTTCAACCCCGATGCATTGCTACCTGGGATTGCGTTGATGAATGAAGCGGAACGGGGTAAGAGATAAGAGATAAGTGATAAGTGGTAAGTGGTAAGTGGTAAGTGGTAAGTGGTAAGTGCGGAGGTTTGTAATCCTGCTGTCATCCTGAGCTAGTTTACCCTGGGTTTATCGAAGGGAAGGACTGCCCCTACTTGTAGGGGTCGAACTGCGTACCACGAATAATGAAGTTGCTCTGTGCTTGCTTTAACCCTGGCTAATTTCTATTTCATACAGATTTGGGTTTCTGCTTACCACTGAATTAACCATATTCTATTCTCTTACTTTTTCCTTGATGAAAAAGTAAGCAAAAAATCAAGGCTGCTTGGATAGTGGTAAGGGATAAGTGGTATGTGGTAAGTGCTGGTCCACGCCTGCCCCCGCCGAGTTGCAAAGCAACTGCTTGCCCCCACTGGATTGCGCAGCAAGACACTGTGGGGGTGGGGGAGTCGAGCTTCCTCGGCATTTAGCGGCGGTTTGCGGCGCTCAACGCCTCCCATCCTCTTAGGCCGGTCCTTTGGGGGGAATGGATTATGGAAAATGGACAAGACCTCTGCTGTTATGCTGAGCTCATTTTGAATATATGCTCATGACAGGGGTCTGTGCCAAC
>CANHRE010000049.1 GCA_947463095.1 Flavobacteriales bacterium
AGTCTGTGCTGGCTCGTTGGCTGCTTCGGCCTTGTCTTCCGATTTCGTTTCGCTCTTGTTGCTCAGAGGCTGACTCAGCTTACAGCCGTCGCGGTACAGGGCGTTGGCTTTAAGGCCGAGCCTCCAGCTCATCTCGTAGCAGTTTTTGATGTCGTCAACGCTGGCCTCGTTGGGCAGGTTGATGGTTTTGCTGATGGCGCCGCTGATGAAGGGCTGGGCTGCTGCCATCATGCGGATGTGGGCATGGGCATGGATGTAGCGGGTGCCTATTTCGCCGCACTTGTTGGCGCAATCGAACACTGCATAATGTTCAGTCTCCAGATGAGGCGCACCCTCAATGGTCATGGTGCCGCCTACATAGATGTTGCAAACTTCAATCTGTTCTCTGCTGAAGCCCATCGCTCCAAGCATGTTGAACATGGGGTTGTTGTATTGTTCCGGTGTAAATCCGCAGCGCTTCATGCAGTCTTCACCAAGGGTGAACTGGTTGAAGCAGAAGCTGATTTCGAAAGCGGAGGGTGCTGCCGCTTCCAGGCGTTCCAGATCTTCATCGTTGAAGCCTTTCATTTTCAGGCTTTCGTGGTTGATGTGGGGTGCAGTCTGGAAGGTCGCATGACCCTTGGCATAGTTGACAATTTCATGCACCTGTTCGCTGGTATAGCCCAGGTTCACCAGCGCCTGAGGAATGGACTGGTTGATGATTTTGAAGTAACCGCCGCCACTGAGCTTCTTGTATTTCACCAGGGCGAAGTCGGGTTCGATGCCGGTGGTGTCGCAATCCATCAGCAGTCCGATGGTGCCGGTAGGAGCAATTACGGTAGCCTGTGCATTGCGGTAGCCGTATTTCTCACCGAGCTGCAGGGCTTTATCCCAGGCATTACAGGCTGATTTCAACAGGTAATCCGGGCAGAACTTTTCGTCGATACACATTGGCGCCACGCCCAGTCCTTCAAAATTAAGGGGTGAGTTATAGGCGGCGTAGCGGTGGTTGCGGATTACCCGCAGCATGTGCTTTTTATTCTTTTCATACATGCGGAAGGGGCCTTTCGCAGCAGCCATCTCTGCGGAGGTTGCATAAGAAGTTCCGGTGAGTATGGCGGAAATGCTTCCGCAAAGGGCCAGCGCTTCGGGGCTGTCGTAAGGGATACCGGCTACCATGAGCATGCTGCCCAAGTTGGCATAACCCAGTCCCAGGGTGCGGTAGTCGTAGCTAAGCTGCGCTACCTCTTTGCTGGGGAACTGCGCCATCAGCACACTGATTTCCAGAACTACGGTCCACAGGCGTGCGGCGTATTCAAAATTGGCAACGTTGAACGAGTTGTCGTCGGTATTGAAGAACTTCCTGAGGTTCAATGAAGCAAGGTTGCAGGCGGTATTGTCCAGAAACATATACTCGCTGCAGGGGTTGGATGCATTGATGCGACCACCTTCGGGGCAGGTATGCCATTCATTGATGGTGTCATCGTACTGTACACCGGGATCGGCACAGGCCCAGGCAGCTTCGTTCATGGCATTCCACACTTCACTGGCGGGCTGGGTTTTCATCACCCTGCCATCACTGCGCGCAATGAATTCCCAGTCTTCACCCTTTTGAAGCTTCTCGAAGAAGCGGTTGGGGATGCGCAGGGAGTTATTGGAGTTTTGACCGGAAACGGTATTGTAGGCGTCTCCTTCGTAGTCATTGCTGTATCCGGCCGCAATAAGGGCTGCCACCTTGCGTTCTTCTTCCTGTTTCCAGCGGATGAAGTCCATAGCTTCCGGATGATCCAGGTCGAGGCATACCATTTTGGCGGCACGGCGGGTAGTTCCACCAGATTTGATAGCACCGGCAGCGCGGTCGCCAATTTTCAGGAAGCTCATAAGCCCGGAAGAGGTACCACCACCACTCAGCTTTTCACCGGCACCGCGGATGCGGCTGAAGTTGGTTCCCACGCCGGAGCCGTATTTAAAGATGCGCGCTTCGCGTACCCACAAATCCATGATGCCGCCGTCGTTTACCAGATCATCATCTACAGAGAGGATAAAACAGGCATGAGGCTGAGGACGTTCGTAGGCGGAAGTTGACTTGCTGAGTTTTTCGGTTTCAGGATCTACGAAGTAGTGGCCCTGTGCTTTTCCGGTAATGCCATAACTGCTGTACAATCCGGTATTGAACCACTGCGGAGAGTTGGGCGCACAATCCTGGTTGAGCATAGAATATACCAGCTCGTCATAGAATACATCGGCATCTTTGGTGCTGGCGAAGTACCCGTACTTCATACCCCACTCGCGCCAGCAGTTTGCCAGGCGATGAACAACCTGCTTGGCGCTGGTTTCACGACCCAGCGATCCATCAGGTTGAGGAACACCAGCCTTGCGGAAGTATTTTTGCGCCATGATGTCGGTAGCCACTTGGCTCCAGCCTTTGGGCACTTCTACATTGGTCATTTCGAATACCACGATGCCGTCTGGTTTCTTAATTACCGAACTGCGCAAGTCATATTCGAACATGTTGAACGGAGATACCGTAGAATTGGTGTTTTTCCGGTCGAAAACGAGTCCGCTGGTGTTCACTGTATAATCATTCATCCTGATTGTATTTTTTCTGTTTAGGGTATTTAACTGCTAATTTTTCTTGGAGGGTTCTTCAAAACTAATGGGCTTGAAAAACTCTTGGGGCTGCACTTTTCCACATAAAAGGAAAACCCTTTATGGCAATGCGCTGAGGCTTTGTTGATAACAATTTCGTGACATAAAAAGACGAAAAAATCGGATGAAGGCATGGTTTTATCCTTACTTTGCTCTATTGAATGAGCGTCAAGCCTTTATCCATTCTTCGTGATGCACAAAACAAACAGCATAAGCTGCTGGCGGTTTTGTTCGACCCCGATGACGAAGCTGGACAGATATCCAAAATTGCCGCCCAATGTACCTACCGTCGGGTAGACCTTGTATTGATAGGGGGAAGCCTGCTCACAAGAGGGAATACGGAAAGTTGCCTTGAACTGGTCAGAAAATCATACAGTGGACCTGTTTTGTTATTCCCCGGAGATGAAATCCAGGTGGTTCCCGGTGCGGATGGCATCCTGCTGCTCGCTTTATTATCAGGCAGAAATGCCGAATACCTGATTGGCAAACATGTGGCGGCGGCACCCCTGATTCACCGTTCGGGATTAAGCTGCCTGCCTACTGCTTATCTGTTGATTGATGGAGGCCGTTACACAACGGCACATTACATCAGCCAAACGCTGCCCATTCCTGCCGACAAGCCTGAAATTGCTGCGGTTACAGCACTAGCAGGCGTTCAACTGGGCATGCAACTAGTGTATCTTGACGCTGGAAGCGGTGCCGAACAAGCAGTTTCTGCCCATGTCATTCAGGCGGTATGCCGCATGGTTGACTGCCCCGTTTTTGTTGGTGGCGGCATACGCGATGAACAAAGCGCTCAAACTGCGTGGAACGCCGGAGCTACCGTAGTGGTCATCGGCAATGGCCTGATGCAGGATGAATCACTGCTTGATCGCCTCTGCTCCGTGAAGGCACTCATCAACAATCAATTAAATCCCTAATGCGCACCTATTATCTTAAAACACCCATGTCGCGCGATGCGCTCCATGAAACATTCAGGCAACACACCTTGCTGGAAGTAAAACACCCGAACAACAACGCCATTACCGAGAAATATTTCAGCGGAACTATTTCCGCGGAAGAGGCTTGGCTGAGCAGCATCAACCCAAAATTACAGCTCAGCCCATATATACAAGTGCAGTTCAGGGGCATCGTGCAAGATATGTACTTGATTGTTACGCCCAGGATGTATTCGAACGCGGCCTTCCCACTGCTGCTCACGCTTTTTTGTTCCACATCGCTATACCTGCTTTATCGACTGTTCGCCGTTTGGCAGCTTGAGGCGCTGGGGATGATGGAATTCTGGATTTTGGCCCCTGTGCTGCTGTTGCTGCTTGGCTTCATGACCGCCAGGCGCCTGGCATTCCGCACAAGCCGTGAAACCACGCTTGATTTCATCCGCAAGCTCAGCGATGCTGAGGTGGTTAAAAAGGAAGACGTGCCCGGCGTGTTTCTGCTGCGCTGACTTAGCCTTGCTTTTTCATGCGCAACAGGGAGAAATCTGTATCTACCCTGCGTATGGTATTTACCAGCCTTCCCAGGCCTTCAATTTCCATAACCACCTCATCGCCATCCTGCAGCCATTGCTCCTGGTAGTCAGGATTATTCAGCTTGCCGGTACCGTTTAGTTCCAGGAAGCAACCGGTACCTACGGTGCCGCTGCCAATTACATCACCGGGGAATAGGTCAACACCATAGGCACAACGTTCTATGATTTCAGCAAAAGTCCAGTCCATCTGCGCCACAGAGCCTTCGCTTACCATAACACCATTCACAAAACCGCGCATGGACAGGTTGTAGCTGTTCCCTACGTGACCGGGCTTGGCTGAAACCTTATAGGGCTCCAGCTCATCGGGGGTAACCAGCCAGGGGCCAATTACCGTGGTAAAATCTTTACCTTTTGCCGGCCCCAGATTCAGCAGCATTTCTTCCATCTGCAGGCGGCGTGCACTCATGTCATTCATCACCATGTATCCGGCGATGTAGCTGTCGGCTTCATCGGCGCGGATGTTGCGACCCTTTTTTCCAATCACAATGGCAGCTTCCAGTTCAAAGTCGAGCTTTTCGAAATGATCGGGCATGCACCAGATTTCCCCAGGGCCCTGCACCGCGTTATGGTTGGTGAAATAGAAGATGGGATACTGGTCAAACTCGGGAATCATGGGTACGCCACGGTTGCGGCGGGCTGCTTCCACATGCTGACGGAAGGCATATCCGTCGCGGCAACTGGTGGGATGCGGCACGGGTGCCAGCAGATCCTGCTCCAGGAAGGGTATGGCCAGCTCTTCATATTTTCCTGCAAGGATGGCCTCCTGAATCACACGCGCATGTTCGGCATTGCGTTCCCAGTTTTTCAGAAACAACGCCATCGCTTCCGGAAGCGACTTATCAATCCGGGCCAAAGGATAAATCTTGTTGTTGAGGAACAATCCTGTTTCCTCACCATTATGGCTGTTGAAGCTGACCAGTTTCATGTTATGCTTGTTCCAGGTGATTTTTTAAACGCATGATGATGCCCACCTCCATATTGTTCACCCCTTTTGCGTTGGAAGCAAGAATGCTGAGCCAGTCGGTTACATAGATAAACTCAAACAGGGCCCAGAGGTCAAATTGCGGCACCTCATAGTTGAACACCGTATTTCCCTGTTCTGCCAAAATACCTGCAAGGAACGTGAAGCGGATGTTGGTGCGCACATTCAAACCGCTGTTCAGCAGGATGAAGTTGGTATTGCGCTTATCGTAATAGCTTTCTATAACGTTGTGGTTGGCTTCAGGCAAAACATTCACAAAGGCTTCCCCTTTGGCATTCTCCTGAATTTGCTGACAGAAACGAACTGCGGCAGCTTCAAAAGCCATATCGCATACCACCACGAACTTATGCTGTATGTTGTGTTCAAAAAACTGGAACAATGACTGGGCCTTCGCCTTCAGGCTGTGTTGCTCATCGCGCAGCCTGTTGCTCACGGCGCGCAGCTGTGCAGGCATATCCATGCCAAACAGATCGGAAAGGATCAGCAGCTGAAAGCTGAATCCATAACCCAGGGCCATCCTGGGCTGATAACCGCCTTCAATTTCATAAAACTTCAACCCGTCGCGCTGTGCCAGTTCTTTCAGGGTGCCGCCGGCAGCCACACATAAGATGGTACAGCCGCGCTTGCGGGCATCAGCATACATGGCCAGAGTTTCTTCTGTATTGCCACTGTAAGAGCACAGAATAACCAAAGTTTGTGTTCCTGCATAGGCAGGCAGGGAATATTCACTGTACACCTCCACTGGAATGGGGGCTGTGCTATTAAAAGCCAACCGGCTCAAACGCCCACCGATACCGGAACCACCCAGTCCGCCTATCACCACGTGATGAAAGGCTGATGAGCGATAACCATGATCGGAATAATGCTGAAGGGCGTAATCAATCTGCGCGGAAAAGTGATCGAGCGCGTATTCGTGGTTAATCACCATGTGTTGATTTTTTGCGGCAAACATACATCAGCCGTTTGGTTTGACCGCAGACGCCTCTGGCATTAGAAAACCAAACTTGCTTTTTAAGGGGCATTGTCTGATTTATGTAAATCATTTTGTCATTTTATTGTAATTTCTTATGACTTTCATATTTTTGATTTACATGGAGTTCCATTGCCTATGGATAAAAAAATTACCAACATTCTTATTGCCTGCCACCAGCATCCTTCCACGCGGAATGCGATAGCCATCGGCACCGATTTGTCCCGACGTTTTCAGGCTTCGCTGCATTTGCTGCTGATGGATGCCAACCGCGCAGATGCGGATGCCGGGCAACTCGCTGCTGAGGTTAAGAGACTTGGAGGTCCGGCACCAACCATTCACCAGGCCAAAGCCAACAACCTCAAAGAACTGCTGCATTGCCGTAATGAATTAGGCGCAGACATCATTGTGATGGGTATGGAAGGCAAAGGCCAGAGCGGCATGTTTCAACGCAGCGCTGCTTTTAAGCTTGCCGGCATGAGCGACTGCCCGGTGTTGGCAGTTCCTGAATTACCCAGCCAGCCAAATTTCAACAGGATTTTGGTTCATTTAGATGCGACCACAGAAACCAGACAAAAGCTTGGTATGGCTGCGTCACTCGCCCATGTCTGTCATTCGGAAGTGCATGTTTTTGGTGCCAGCCGTGAAAAAGACAGCGAATCAGCACATTACCTGGACGTATTTTGCACACAAGCCCAAAACTATTTTAAGGAACGAGGCTTCAGAACATTATGTTCCAGCGCATCTGGTGTAAAACTGGGAGAGTCCGTGAAGGAATACGCAGACAGGGTGAACGCCGGGCTGGTGGTGATGATGACCGAAACAGAGCCGGCAGGCCTGTTGGCAACACCCCATACCGAATGGCTCATGAACCAGCAGTCTGTACCTGTGCTGACCATGCGACCTCGGGAAACAATGGTAGCCGGCGGCGGTTTGTAGGTCTGGGCATTTTCGCATGGCTGATTGCAGGCTGCCATACAGGGCCTGATGGACAGTTATTGCCCAAACGTCAACCCCAGGATGCGCCCGGCATCATTGTCATAGCCCAGGCCAACGCGGAAATCCTGCGCCGGCAATGTGAAGCCAGCGCGCACGCCAACCGGAACAACGGCACAGCGCACAAGGTTCAGCTTATTCCCCTGAGCCGGGGTATGGCCTGCATCCGCATTTATGGCAACTTCCCTCAGTTCACGGCGCTGCTGAACAGCCTAAAATTCCCGGATTCCGGCTGGAAACCACAGCCCCGCGCACTCGGCTGGTGGAAGCAATACATGCTGTGCCAGGCTTCCGAGGAACCCATGATGCTGTACCTGGTGGAGCCCGGAAAAGCGTGCGCATTGTTAAACCTCAGCAGCGGCGAACGCAGAACCGCTGACATGTATGGCCCCAACTTTATATCGCAGCAGGTAAATCCCGACACCCTGCAATTTCTGGAATGCACCAGCTTTGAATGAGGGCTGATGTAGCTTTGTACCCCTTGAGCGAACAAGTAATTTCCGACAGCGACGAACAGGAGTTCTACGAACACTACCGCTTCACTGCCGACCCCGGCCAGGAGTTGATGCGTATTGACAAATGGCTGATGCATAAGGTGGCCAATGCCAGCCGCACCCGCATACAGGCTGCCGCCGAGGCAGGCGCCATCCTGGTGAACAGCAAGGCAGTGAAAAGCAATTACCGCGTCAAACCTCATGACCTGATCAGCATCGTGCTGCCCGACCCACCGCGCGATACGGAAGTGATTCCAGAACCCATTCCGCTGGATATTGTGTTTGAAGACGAACAGCTGCTGGTATTGAACAAGCCCGATGGCATGGTGGTGCATCCCGGATTCAACAACTACCACGGAACCCTGGTAAACGGCTTGGTTCACTATTTCCAGAACTTGCCGGCGCTGGCAGGCCACCGTCCAGGACTGGTTCACCGCATCGACAAGGATACCAGCGGCCTGCTGGTGGTGGCCAAAACAGAAGAAGCCCTGTCGGCGCTGGCCGCGCAGTTCTACAGGCACAGCATCCACCGCCATTACATCGGCCTGGTATGGGGTAACGTGGAAGCAGACCAGGGCACCGTTACCGGCTACCTCACCCGCGACCCCAAAGACCGCCGCCGCTACGTAAATACCGGTACTGAAGAAAACGGGAAATGGGCCATTACCCATTACCAGGTGATCGAACGATTTGGCCATGTTACCCTGCTGAAGCTACAGCTGGAAACAGGCCGAACCCACCAGATCAGGGTGCACATGACTGCACTGAAACACCCACTCTTCAACGATCCTTTATACGGAGGCGACCAGGTGTTGCGACACAGCCACCTGGCCAAATTCAAACAATTTATGGAACACAACCTTTCCCTGCTTCGGGGACAGGCGCTGCATGCTGCCGGACTGGGATTCATCCACCCGCTAAGCGGAAAAGAACTGTATTTCGAAGCACCACTGCCGAACGAGTTCAACACTGTACTCGAACGACTGAGACGCTACGCGGAGTAGGTAATTATCCGTTCTTAGGGAGCCTATCTTTCTGTCATCCTGAGCCTGTCGAAGGACATCCTGAGCCTATCTTTCTGTCATCCTGAGCCTGTCGAAGGACATCCTGAGCCTTTGTAATCCTGAGCAAGCTTACCCTGAGCGGAGCCGAAGGGAAGGTCAGCTTATGGTTCGACGCGGCTCACCATGAGAGCCTTCCCTACCGCAAGCAGAAGTTATATGCCCCCCCGCCCAGCTCATCGCCGTTGCTGAGCAGACCACTGAAATAAATGGAGTGGCGACCCGGCAAAGGCTGCTGCTTAAACCGGAACACAAATTCCAGCCGTGGCATGCCGGAAGTACTTTCCAAGGTCGATCCCACCTGCATTCGCTTGTTGATGTTGAGAAGCAGCTGATCCATACTTCCCCATGTATGGTCCGACGTCTGTTTGGTGACCATATCTTCGAGCAATTTGAATTCGCAGAACTGCTGCAGGCTGTCGCCGGGTTTGCCGCCCGGAAAAACGATATCATCAGCTTTTATAGTCAACGTTTTCAGACCTGTCATACTGTGGTAATAGGTGGGACAGTTGTAGGTCAACGCCATCAACTCGCTACCGGAACCTGCCCTCTTGTGCCATACATAGCGCTCCATAGGCCAGACGCGGAAAGCGTGGTCTGCGAAATCCATGCTGTCCTGCGGCTGCGTGTTGGCAAAGCTCAGGGAATCTACCAGCGTGGGTATCATGCCAATCAGCACGTAATTGCGCTGTTCCACATCACGGCAGCATCGCTGCAAGAGGAAGGGCGATACGGTGAGTACCGTCAGTAGGAGTATTTTCTTGAAAAAGCTCATGGCAGAAAGCGCTGTTCCTGTCCGGGCTCAGGCAGCATGCACCGCGCTGACTTGCCAAACCAGCGGTAGCGCCGGGCGGCAATATAGCGGTACACCCAATTCCTGATTGGGGAGGGAATGATGTACAAAACTATCCAAATCTTCCAAATTCCGGGGAGGTTCCGGGCAATATGCAGGGCTGCTGATGATTCATTTCGCAACACCCCCTGTTCCCATACCAGCAAGGAATCCGGTGCGGCCTGCTGCTCCGGTTTCAGTCCCAGTAACTCCATCGCGGTATTGCCCTGCAGCGGTGCAAAAAGGAAACGCTGCTTTCCATCGCGGGCCAGGATAAAACGTACCACCCCACTGCACAAGTGGCAGTAGCCATCAAAAAAAACGATGATGCTTCCCGGCGGTATCTGCATCACGGTGTTTTGCGCAGGCGCCACAGGCCGGCCGCCTCATTGCTTCGCGCCACCAGCACCATGGGGCCGCGGGCGCTGTTCAGCAACACACTTTTTCGGGTATTACCCGCCGCGCGGAATCCGCTTTCGGCATCGCGCAGCACCTTCCACTGCCGCTGCCCGAGGTTCAGCAGCACCAGCCCATTCATTGCATCGTCGTTGCCCCACTCCGCCTTGTTCGCGGTATTGTTGCCGTTCAGCAGCACATCCAGCTTGCCGTCGCCGTTCACATCGGCGGTAGTGATGCCGTTGATACACCCGGACTGAGCCAGCAGCGGCATCGGAGTGATGCTCAGGGTTCCGCCATCGTTCCACACAATGCAGGATCGGAAGTTCCCTGCCAGCCGCTGATATGCCGTTCCGGCCTGCGTACCGAACATGGTTGATGCGGTCTGGTTGGCATAATCGCCGTAGCGCAGGTAGTTCTTTCGCATAAAGCCCACCATCTGGGCCGCCATCTCATCATAGGCATGCCAGGGCGTACTCTGTCCTTGTATATAGTAGCTGCACACGGCGTCCAGCCTGCCGTTGTTGTCAAAATCGCCGGCAACCACGCTGGCGGGCTGTGTGGCTTCAGGCCGTACGATGCTGTTCATGCCCTGGTTGCCCAGCAGCAGATCCATATCGCCGTCGCCGTCCAGGTCGGAGGCGTGCACTGCGTTCCACCAGCCGCCGCCGGAATTCAGGCCCAGGTCGGTGCTGCGGTCTTTCAGGCTTCCGCCCATATGTTGCCATACCTGCACGGGCATCCATTCGCCACAAAGAATCAGGTCTGCTTTCTTGTCGTTGCTCACATCGGCAAAGACGGCATCAGTTATAATACCTGCGTTTTCCAGGCCCGGTGCGAGGATTGCCGTGGCTTCGCTAAAGTTGCCACCATTGTTGCGCAACAGGTAGCTGCGGGCGGGCATCGGGTAGCGGTCGGGCATGACGGCGCCGCCGAGGAACAAATCCTGGTCGCCATCGCCATCTACGTCGGCGGCCTTCACGCAGTTCTTAGGGGTACGCAATGCGGGAATGCGCTCGTCGCCGGAAGCGAAGCTCCCGCGCCCGTCGTTCAGGTACAGGTGGTCCTGGTAGTTGGGGCTGCCATCCGGGAACTCGTTGGAGCCGGAACACACGTACAGGTCCATATCCCGGTCGCCGTCGGCGTCAAAGAACACAGCCCCGGTCTGTTCGGAAGCGGCATGCGCTTTCCAGGGTCCCGGCTTCGCGCTAAAACCGCCCGTGGCAGTTCCAAGGTAGAGCACACCACCGCTGCTGCCAGCGCCATTGCCGATGAACACATCTTCACGGGTATCGCCGTTCACATCGGCAGCTGCCAGGGCCGGGCCCCGCATGCTCTGCCTGCGCGGAATCAGCGGTTCAAACTTAAAATCGATAAAATCCGTGCGCTCGCTGTGTTTGAAGTTCAGGCCGGATTCAGCCGTAAGCTCCTGGATGTCAAGGGCTTTTTGCAGGGCGAAGAGGTTTGTGGCCGCGCGTTGGGTGGCTTGTTGCTCGTCGAGGGTGAGCACCTGGTTGGTATTCACCGCGCTAAGTTCCTGCATAAGTCCGCTGGGCCAGATCACGGTGAGCTTATTCACTTTGTTCAAGGCACCCAGCCCGAAATGCAGCAAGGGTTCGCTGCTGCTCTGGAAACCGTGACTCAGGGTGAGCTCGCGGTACATCCTTCCGCTGTCGGTTTCGGCCAACACCTTGCAGCCCAGGCCGAGGCGGTTGCTCTGCCTGCCGCGGAACTGTACCCGCAGCCAATGGTCTTTTTTAGCATCGGCATTGTTGCGGTACACCGCCGGCGGATCGGCCAAGTTGTTCACCACCAGGTCCAGGTCGCCATCGTTGTCCAGGTCGGCGTAGGCCGCACCGTTGCTGAAGCCTTCAAAGTCGAGGCCCCAGGCGGCAGACACGTCTTCAAACTGCAGCCCGTTTTTGTTGCGGAAGGCGAAATTCTTCAGCTTCTTATACGGCATCTCATTGGCAAACTTCAGGTAATATCCCTGCTTGAAGCCCTTGTAATTGTCCATGTTCAGCTTGCGGAACTGCTCCACTTTGTAGTTGATGTAGTCCAGGTCGTTGTAGTCGCGGTAATAGCCGTTGCTGATGAACAGGTCGTTCTTTCCGTCGTTGTCGTAGTCGGCCAGCAGGGGACTCCAGCTCCAGTCGGTTTCGGCCACACCGGCCAGACAGGCCATGTCGCTGAAGCTTCCGTTGCCGTTGTTGATCTGCAGGGTATTGCGCATGAACTGTTCTCCGTAGCCATTGGCCACGCGCATGCTGTAGCGGTCCCAGTTGAGCGGGCCAACCTGGGTTTTCTTGCGGTAGTTGTCCGGAGGGAGCATGTCTACGGTCACCACATCAGGCAGCGCGTCGTTGTTCACATCGCCCAGGTCGTTGCCCATGCTGTAGAAGGACGTATGGCGGAACCAACGGCGGCACACTTCTTCAAAAGTGCCATTGCCTTTGTTCTTCCATACAAAATCCGGGTATTCATAGTCATTGCTCACATACAAATCTTGCAGGCCATCTTGGTCCAGGTCGGCGGCAGAAACCGCAAGGCCGAAGCTGTAGCTGGACACGCCGGCTTTCTTCGTGATGTTCTTGAAGCCTTTCCCGGTATTTTCCCAGAGGCTGTTGGTGAAGGTATCGTTGTAGTTGTCTTCCCGGCGGTATGGCTTGTCCATGTTAATGGCCCAGTTGAAGGGGTGGTTGGCCACATAGAGGTCCAGGTCGCCGTCGTTTTCCATGTCGAAGAAGGTGCCGTGGCTGGAATATTCCAATCCGTTCAGACCCAGCGCTTCCGACTGTTCCGTGAAGGTGCCGTCGCCCTTATTCACAAAGAGCAGGTTGCGCAGCTGTCCGGCTTTGATGTTCACAGGCATCTGGTTGGCGCTGCGGCATACGTAGATGTCCAGGAAGCCGTCGTTGTTTACGTCGGTCATGCTGGTACCGGTGCACCATCCCGAGGTGCTGATGCCGGAGCCGGCGGTAGCGTCCTTGAACTTGAAATCGCCCTGGTTCAGGTACAGCTTGCAGCCGCCCTGGTTTCCGGTGAAGAACAGGTCGCAGCGTCCGTCGTTGTTCACATCGCCAGCAGCCACCCCGCCCCCGTTGAACAGGTACTGGTCCAAGAAGATGTGCACCGAATCGCTGAAGTTCAGCTGGTTGCTGAAGCTGATGCCGGTTTGTTCGGGACTCATGGCCGTAAACAGCACAGGACCTTTTTCTTCGGATTTCTTACCGGAGCAGCCGGCCAGCAGGCCGATGAGCGCCAGAAAACAGGAACGTCGCATTTGAGGTCAAAAATAAACCAATATGGGTGGTAAGTGAAACCGGTTTCCTTCTGCCATGGTGCGCTTAATAACTGTCATGGTGAGCCCGTCATAGTGCCTGCCCCCACCGAGTTGCGTTAGCAATGAGCTGTGGGGGAGCCCGTCATACCACGACCATTCGCAACCAACACGATGGTTCAACGAGCTCACCATGACAGTTGGGGTGACATTAGGAAGGCCGCACGGCCCTTCGACTCCCGTTGTCGTTCGCTACGCTCACCCCAAAATCCTTTTAAAACTTTCCTGACCAACTGCCTTTCCCCGGTTGTAATTTTGCATTCCCTCCGGCACATCCATGAGCGATTCCATCAAACACGAATGCGGATTGGCTTTCGTCCGCCTCCGCAAGCCACTGGACTTCTACCGCGAGAAATACGGAACACCTTTGTACGGCCTCAAGAAGCTTCAGTTTCTGATGGCCAAGCAACTCAACCGCGGGCAAGACGGTGCCGGCATCGGGGTCATCAAGCTGAATCCGGATTACGGCAACCGCTACATCGCCCGCAAGCGCAGCAATGCCTCCAATGCGGTAGCCGACATCTTTAACGAGGTGCGCAAGGCGTGGGATCAGCTTTCGCCCGAAACTCAGGAACATACCGACCTGCTGCGCCGCGAGTTCCCCTTTGCCGGTGAATTGCTGCTGGGCCACCTGCGCTACGGCACCCACGGTGGCAACAGCCTGGAAAACATCCATCCCTTTCTGCGCCAGAACAACTGGATGTGCCGCAACCTGGTGGTGGCCGGAAACTATAACCTCACCAATGTGGATGAGCTGTTCCAAAAGCTGGTGGAACTGGGCCAGCAGCCGAAGGAGCAAAGCGACAACGTGACCATGCTCGAGAAAATCGGGCACTTTATTGACGAAGAGAACCAGCGCATCTTCGACCACTACAATGCACAGGGGCTGAGCAACCTGGATATCACCGCCCGAATCAAGGAAGAGATGGACCTAGAGCGCATCCTGAAACGCTCGTTCCGCGACCTGGACGGCGGCTATAATATGGCCGGCATGATCGGGCACGGCGATGCCTACATCATCCGCGACCCCGCCGGCATCCGTCCCAGCTTCTGGTACGCCGATGAGGAAATCCTGGTATCTGCCAGCGAACGCGCCGCTATCATGACATGCTTCAACCTCAGCGCCGACCAGGTGCAGGAGCTGGGCCCCGGCAACGCGCTCATCATCAAACATACCGGTGAATACAGCGAGGTGAACATCCTGCCCCCTGCTGAACGCAAATCCTGCTCTTTTGAGCGCATATACTTCAGCCGCGGCAACGACCCCGAAATATATCAGGAGCGCAAGAAGCTGGGCGAACTGCTCGCAGAGCCCATCCTGAAGAAAATCAGCTACGATGTGAACAATACCGTGTTCAGCTATGTGCCGAACACCGCCGCTACGGCCTTCTACGGACTGGTGGACGGCGTAAACGCCTATGTACACCGCACCCAAAACGAAGTGCTGCAAAAGGTCATCCAGGGCGAAGGCCTGAGCGGCGACCCCGGACTGAAACAGCGTCTGGATGAGGTGATGCACTGGGTGCTGCGCCGCGAGAAAATCCTGATCAAGGACGGCAAGATGCGCACCTTCATCACCAACGACAACGATCGCGCCGATCTGGTGGGCCACGTATATGACGTTACCTACGGCGTAGTGCGCCCGCATACCGACACGCTGGTCATCGTAGATGACAGCATTGTGCGCGGAACCACGCTGCGCAACAGCATCCTGCGCATCCTGGACCGCCTGCAGCCGAAGAAAATCATCATGGTGTCTTCAGCGCCGCAAATCCGCTATCCTGACTGCTATGGCATTGACATGAGCAAGCTGGGCGACTTTGTAGCCTTCCAGGCGGCCATCGCACTGCGCCGGGAGCGCGGAGAGCAGCACCTCATCGACGCGGCGCACCAACAGGTGGCTGAACAATTGCAGCTGCCTGCCACTGCGCAGCGCAACGTGGTGAAGGACATCTATGCCGGCCTGGACGACGATGAGCTCTCGAATAAAATCGCAGAAATTGTGGTTGAAGAAGAAATACATGCCGAAGTGGAAATCGTGTACCAGACCGTGGACAACCTGCACCTGGCCAGCCCGGAACACCGCGGCGACTGGTACTTCACCGGCGATTATCCCACCCCTGGCGGCAACAAGGTGGCCAACCGCAGCCTGCTGTTCTACCTGGAAGGCGTGAACAGAAGGGCGTATTGAGCATTTTAGTGGTAAGTGGTAAGTGGTAAGTGGTAAGTGGTAAGTGCATCGCTGCCCTCGAAGCCTACCGGTGCGGCACCAAGATCGGCAAGTAAATAAGTCAAGTTAAATTCCTGCTGGGAAGAGGTCAGTATCTTAGCAGAAACACAATTCTGCTAATATCAAGCTCCGTAGGAGCGGTATGTCGGTAGTGGTAAGTGCACCGCCTGTCCCTGCTTTTAGGGGTTATCCTGAGCAAAAAGGTTTGTCATGGTAAGCCTGTCGAACCACACACGAACCATGAAATTTCTGTCATAGTGAGCGCCGGGGTACCTTCAGGGCAGCCCTGATAACAAAGGAACTATATCAATTTTATATGATCCATTGCCGTGGTTCGACGTGGCTCCCCATGACAGGTATTTAAGCTCACCATGACAGGTAAAAAGATACAGCCTGCCCTCATAACATGCATCCAACGCTCCAAAACTCTTAAACTCCAAAACCTGACTTCTATGGTTCGTGGTTCGATTACTATAGACCTACGCAGGCTCGCTACGACACGAAAGCAACGAGCCGTGGGGTAGCAAAATCAATGGGCTGCACGTATGCTATCCGCATCTTATTGAAGTTCCAGGATGGCCCTGTCGAGTATCTTATCTTTGGTCACATCAGACCAATCAAAAGCAGCTTTAATGTCTGGTGGTACTCCGGCCTCGGCGTAATTAGCTCCATTCAGGTCTAGAAGCTGGCTGATGCTGAACCGATAAGTCCAACCATTCGGGAGCTGTCCGCCATTCGGCAAACCACCGCCACCTCCGGTCGTATCACCAATGAGCGTAATATTTGGGAAGGCTTTAGTGACTAATGAAAAAAACGTGGTTGCGCTGTAGCTGCCTCGGTCAATCAGCACCACAACAGGTTTCAGATACTTTTCCCCGCTGTATGGTGTTATATAAAAGTGCTCCCGTTCACTGAAGTCGTTGTGCCTGGGCCCATTCCGGGTGATATTATAGGCAGCCAGTATTTTAGTATCTGTAAACCTGCTCAGTATTTTAGGAACATTGAAGAGATTGCCTCCTCCGTTCTGCCGCACGTCAAAGACCATACCTTTGGTGTTGCGATATCGCTTCAGCACAAAATCTAGTGCATCGTCGCTGAACTCCGACATAAAACTTCCATACCGGATATATCCGATTTCCTGACTGTCCAAGAAGCCATGAGCAAATGCGGAGGTTTGCCACATGTCAGGAATATAATGTTCAATGATGGTTCGTTCCCGATAATTTTCCGGAGCCGTTAAAAAAACATTATAGCTGGAAATGTTAAACGGACTTACCAGATTCGTATGATCATCGCGCAGCTCATTCAGCATTTTAGCCATGACTTCAAAAAGCTGTTCATCCGTTGAATTCGAAAGAAGTAAGGATCTGTATTTGTCCCTGATTGCATTCCAATCAATGTTTTTTAGCTCGAAGTAGCTGTATTTCTTATCCACCTCATTCCAGAGATAGTCAAAATTGACCAAAGCATCGCGTGAACCTTTATCGGGCTTAAACAGGATTTTTTCACATGATGAGAAAATCATTAAAGTGGTTGCTAAAACGGGAAATAGTAATTTTCTCATGATTTATCTTTTTTTAGTATGAAAATAATACGTGTATCGGATTTGATGACTGGCCATTTGAAAGGGCTCGAATCTCCCCGGAACATGGGCGGCATCCCATACATAGGACCAACTCCTGGCATTTCCATTGGGCAGATATCTGATGAACTCCAATTCGGTATTGAATCGCCATCCGTTTACAGACATTTTATAGTCAGCTA
>CANHRE010000050.1 GCA_947463095.1 Flavobacteriales bacterium
CGAGTTGCGTTAGCAACGATCCGTGGGGGCAAGCATTCGGCTGATTGCAAGTGTTCGCCTTTCATCATTTGCAGCCTTGATTTTTTGCTTACTTTTTCATCAAGGAAAAAGTAAGAGCATAGAATATGGTTGATTCGGTGTGGGGGGGGTAAAAATCAAAATCGTCAAAAACAGACTGCTTACCCCTTGATAATCTGCACACCAACTGTTCCATAAAAAAAGTTTTGGACAGCAGTGAGTGTTCCCACAACTTCAGGAGCTCAGAATTTAATCCATGACTCAAGGATACCCAAAGACCTATGTCGGCTCTTCCAGGCTGCCGTCGGCATGCTTTGCGAAGCGTCCCAGTCCGCGATCGTGCACCTGTCCGTATTTGGGCCAGGGCCAGCCGCCAAACTGCGTGGCGTGGTAATCTTCAAAGGCCTGCCTGATTTCGTCCTTACTGTTCATCACAAAAGGCCCGTACTGCATGACCGTTTCGCCGATGGGGCGGCCCTGTAAAATGAGGATGCCTGCCTCCTTACTGCCCTTGCACTCGAGGCGCACATCGCGGTCAGGCACTAATTCCGCAGCGTGGTAATAAGGCAACTCCTGACCGTCCAGCATCAGGGTTTCGCCTTCATAAAAATAAAGGGTGCGGTTGATGCCTTCCCCGCATTTGGGCAGGGTAAACAAGGCGCCCGGTTCCATCATGATGTTCCATACCGCCACCTCATTGACCGGATCGGAAGCCCAGCTGTCCGGAGGCGGCGACGGCGCCTTTTGTCCGTCCAGGCTGCCCGCCATCACTTCCACCGTGGTCGTTTTGCCCGCGGCATCGGTATGCCTCACCTTGGGAATACTGCTGCCCCAGAGCATCTTGAAATGCGGTTCCACCATTTTGTTCCGTGCAGGCAGGTTCAGCCAAATCTGGAACAGCTCCATAGGGTTTTCTTCATCTTCCTTCAGCAGCGGAAACATCTCGGAATGCTGCACGCCCTTGCCTGCCGTCATCCACTGCACATCGCCGTTGCCGTAGCGACCGGATGCACCCATGGAATCAGCATGATCCACAAAGCCACGTCGCACCACCGTGATGGTTTCAAAACCGCGGTGCGGATGTCCGGGGAAACCGGGAACGGTATCTCCGTGGTACATGCGCCAGCCGTCTTTGATGATGAAATCATCGCCGATGCTGCGCCCTTGCAGCGAAGCCGCCGGCCCCATTTCGGCATTGCCCTTCGGGAAGAAATCCTCGTGGTGCACGCAAAACAGAAAGGGGTCTGCGGTATCCCATTGGAAACCAAGTGGTCGTATATTCTTTACGGTGGGTGTATTCATATCCTGATCCTTGCCGAACAACTTAATAAAACCCGCCACGGGCACCACCAGTGCGGCGGATACGCCGGCGGCCATGCGGGTGATAAATCCTCTTCTGGGTACTTCCTGACGACTCATATGGGAACTTTTTCTCAAAACAAATAAAAACCACCGTGGTTTGTGCATCTGGCAGAACAGGAGCAACACTTAATCAAGGCTCAAGATAGGTTTGTGGTGCAGGGCCTAACTTCGCCTCATGGGGTTTAAATATTCCCGGATATATGGGTTCATGCTTTTAGGCAGTCTGGGCTTGAGCAGTTGCATCCGGCTGAGCCTGTTTACCGCCGACAGGCGGCACAGAGATGTTCATGATGCCGCGGAATTTCTGCAACCGCTGCGTCGCAACTCCCTGGAATGGTGGTATTTAAACGGGCACCTGCAAGACAGCAGCGGGCGCGAATACGCCTTTCACTCGGCCCTGTTCCGGCGCTACAGCTTTCCCTACGGCTACCGCTGGATGCTGAATACAGCCTTTTCAGACCCTGCAGCCGACACCACCTACCGCGATTATGAAATCTTCCGCAACCGTGAGTGCGTGCGTCAAATCCGCACCTACGAAAGCAAAGAGCCCCAGCTCATCGGCAACCAACGACATCAATTGTACATAGACCCGCAGCATTTAAAGGCCAACTACAACACGGAAATGTTCCGTGGCAGCATCACGGCCATACCGCAAATGCCGTTGTTCAGGCAGGCGCCCGGCGGGATGATGCGCTACATGGACGGAATGCAGGCGGGATACCTGAGCTGGCCGTACATGAAGCTGAACGGCTCCTTTTTGTTAAACGGAGAAGCAGTAACGATGAAGGGTGAAGGCTGGTTTGACCGTCAATGGAATGCGTTGCCGCTCACCCGTAAACGCTATCGCTGGGACTGGCTGAGCATCAGCAGCAACGGCTTTCGGCTGATGATCTTCCGCACGTTTGACAAGCGCAGCGGCCGCGAGGAAGTGCAGGGCACCTGGCTGGAAGCAGACGGACGCAGCAGCTTCCTGAGCAACGACTCCATCCTATTGCATGCCGACGAATACTGGACCAGCCCTGAAACCGGCCTCAGCTATCCCATGCAGTGGCAGGTAGTGATTCCATCGAGGCAGCTCCGAGCCTGCGTGGATGCCCGCATCAAACAGGGCGAAATGACCCTGCGTGCCCTGGGTCGCAACTTCATGACCTACTGGGAAGGCCCATGCAACGTTTGGGGGGTACAAGGTGAGCGAGTGCTGGAAGGCAGGGCCTTTCTGGAAATGACCAATGCGGAAAAAACGCTTCATGGACGCACCGATAGCACCCATTGATACAGGTATGATACATTTGATACCAAGTAATTCCTAAGTAAGCAGGATTATATCAGCATCAATAATAACACTGTTTTTATATTTGAACTTCAATGCTCGATCGCTCCAAATTGATAGTCATACGTAACTACTTCAAAACCAAACCTGTTTTGAAGGCCTATCTTTTCGGCTCGCAGGCCAGAGAAAGTGCAGATAATCAGAGTGATATTGACATTTTGGTAGAATTGGATTATTCTAAGAGAATTGGCCTTGAATTTATTCAGATGCAAATGGATTTGGAATACTTGCTTAATTCCAAAGTAGACCTTGTTTCAGCAGAGAGCTTGTCTAAACATATAGCACCCTATATTGACAAGGATAAAAAGCTCATATATGCGCAGTAGTTTCGGTGATAAAATACGATTAGTTCATATTTTGGATGCCATTACTGAAATTGAGCAATACATTAACCAAACAGATTTTGATACTTTTCTAAAGAACTCCATGATGCGCTTTGCCAGTGTAAAACAATTGGAAATAATTGGCGAAGCAAGCGGTCAGGTAACTGATGACACAAAAAATAAATTTCCGGAGATCGCCTGGAATAAGATGAGAGGCTTGCGTAACATCCTCGTGCACGAGTATTTCGGTATTGATAATAAAGTAGTCTGGGAAATCATCAAGGAGGATTTGCCGGAATTAAGACAACAAGTGGAACTGCTGCTTCATTCCATATAACGGGAACAGAGACCATGAATCAACAATGCACACATCTTTGATTTCGAACGAAGTCTTCGCTACTGGGCAGTAACTTCATGACCTACTGGGAAGGCCCATGCAACGTTTGGGGGGTACAAGGTGAGCGAGTGCTGGAAGGCAGGGCCTTTCTGGAGATGACCAATGCGGCGAAGCCTGCTCCGGGCAGGAACCCGTGAATATGGAGCAAGGGGTTGCTGCCCTGGAGTGCCCCGAACAGGACTCCTGAGATATAGGGCACGCGCGCTTTTTTGATAATCCCGGCGCAAACAATCATCTTTGAACCCTTGTCTGTCGTGAAGGCGGCAATGGGGGCTCTTCCAATGAAAACCACGTACGAAAAAGTCTATCACCAGCTTGAAAAGGAACATTTCTGGTTCAAGGCACGCAGAAAATACATCCTTGATGCTGTTGCCGGAGCAAACAGAAATTCCCGAATTCTGGATATCGGATGCTCTTCCGGAATCCTGCTCCATGAGCTCATTCAACTCGGGTTTAATAAAGAAAATATGTTCGGCGTAGACATCAGTGCGCAGGCCATTGACAATTGCAAAGCCTCCGGCCTTGAAAACACCTATGTGATGGATGCACAGCACATCAGTCTGAACGAGCAGTTTGACATCATCATCGCATCTGACTGCCTGGAACATCTGAAAGAAGATGAAACCGCGCTGAAAAACTGGCACCAACTGCTCAAGCCGGATGGCACCGCCTACATTTTTGTTCCTGCCTTTATGTCGCTATGGAGCAATCACGACGTAGTAAACATGCATTATAGAAGGTACGGGAGAAAGGAGCTGAACGAGAAGTTACGGAGCAACGGTTTCAGGATTCAGGAATCCGGATTCTGGAACGTATTCCTGTTCCTGCCCATATTCGTGTACCGGTGGATCAGTAAGCTGATTCCGACGCGCAAAAGCGGCACCGGCAACCTGGACAAGCTGCCACCGTTTAACAAGCTCCTTATTGGTCTGCTCAGCTTTGAGAACCAGATCCTCAGGCACATAAGGTTTCCATTTGGCGTATCCTGCTACGTCTTTGTGAAGAAAAGCTGAGCCCCCTGAATTCACACGCCGGTGATTTCAGGCGTTTATTCATGTCCGGATTGCCCGAGGGGGCAAAACGCCTAAAGGCTGATTCTATATCTTTGTGGGAGCATACACGATGAAATTCTTTATTGACACCGCCAACCTGGAGCAAATCAGGGAAGCCAATGAGCTGGGCATCCTTGATGGCGTAACTACCAATCCTTCCCTCATGGCAAAGGAGGGCATCACCGGCGAGGCTGCTGTGATGGCGCATTACCGCACCATCTGCGAAATAGTGGACGGTCCTGTGAGCGCAGAAGTGATCAGCACCCATTACGCGGAGATGATGGAAGAAGGCAGGAAGCTGGCGGCCATACATCCCAACATAGTAGTAAAGGTACCCATGATCCGCGATGGCATCAAGGCCATCAGCAGTTTTACCGCCGAAGGCATCAAGACCAACTGCACCTTGGTATTCAGCGCTGGTCAGGCCATCCTGGCGGCCAAGGCCGGAGCCACCTACCTGTCTCCCTTCATTGGTCGTATTGACGACATGAACTGGGACGGCATGGAGTTGATTTCCCAGATTTCACATATTTACAACATCCAGGGCTTTGAAACACAAATCCTGGCGGCCAGCATCCGCAGCCCCTTACATATTGTCAAGTCGGCGGAAGCAGGAGCCCATGTGGCTACCTGCCCACTCAGCGCCATCTTGGGTCTGCTGAAGCACCCGCTTACCGACATCGGCCTGCAGCAGTTTCTGGCCGACCATGCCAAGGCTTCCGGAAAAAGTTAAACTCCATGAAACCAGGCGCACTCAAGTTTTTGGCATTCCTCAGCTTGCTCATCGCGGCCATGCCCATTCGGGCGCAGAAGTTGCCTGCGGAACGCGCAAGCAACTGGAAGAGCAGTGTGGCACAGTGCCGCATCAAATTGCCGCTGAAAACCGTGAATTTCCTTAGCGCAGGAGGCAACAATCAGGGCGGAGGCAATAATGATTCCCTGATGGATGCCATCCTTGCTGCAGTGCGCCCGGATTCAGGACTGATTGTATTTTTCCCTGCGGGCACCTACCTGTTCAAATCAGACATCCGCCTGCCATCCAATACCGTGCTTCAGGGTGTCAATGCCACAAGTACCGTGCTGAAATTCAACCTGGGCGGCAGCGGGAATGCCATCGAAATGAGCGGCAAAAACAGGAGCAACTACTCCATGTTGCTGTTTGATGCCAAACGGAAAGACCGCAAACTGGTTACCAAAGACTCTGGAATTGTAAAGGCTGGAGAACTTTTATACTTGCTGGATGACGACAGCACCCTGGTAACCTCCACATGGTCCTTTGGTTCGGCGGGACAGGTGGTAAAAGTGGATTCTGTGCAGGGCAAAACCCTCATCCTGAGCAGCGCGTTGCGCCGTGATTTCCTGACATCCAAGAGGGCAAAAATCCTCAGGCTCATCCCGGTAAGCAATTCCGGGATAGAATACCTTAGCATTGTTCGGGAAGACGCCAGTGCAGGGCAAACCAGCAACGTAAATATGGAGTATTCCACACAGTGTTTCTTGCGCTGCGTAGAAAGCTATAACTGCAACTTTGCCCATGTAACCATCTCCTATTCAGCATACAACACTGTCGAGGGGAGTTTCTTTAAAGATGGCTTCTCCTATGGCAGCGGTGGGAAAGCCTACGGTGCGGCCCTGCAGTTTGCCGCCAGCGATTGCTACATTCACAACAACGTGTTCCGCCACCTGCGCCACGCGGTGCTGGTACAAACGGGCGCCAACGGCAACGTAATTGGTTATAACTACGCCATTGAACCCTTTTGGACAGACGTAAGCCTGCCCTCGAATTCATCCGGCGACCTGGTGCTGCATGGCAACTATCCCTATGGCAACCTGTTCGAAGGAAACATCGTTCAGAACATAGTGATTGATAACTCCCACGGCATCAACGGCCCCTACAACACTTTCCACCGCAACCGCGCCGAATTATATGGCATTTACATGAACAACGGCGCCGGAAGCAGCGTGAACCTGATTGCCAACGAGGTTACAGGGACGGGCTTCCTTCAGGGCATGTTTACCTTGACCGGAACAGATCATTTCGTTTTTGGCAACAATGTAAACGGAACCATTTACAATACCGGCACCACGGGAGAAACCGATACCAGTCTTTATGGTGCTGTCCCCGGCGAATACTACAGGCAAAACGCAGGCTGGCCACCCATAGGCAGCATAGGGAAGTTCAACAGCCGCATTACGGAAAGCAAGGCAAGGCTTCAAATTTCCGCCCTTACCTCATGTGCTTTTGCGCAAACCCTGAACCTTAATAACTTCAACAGCGAAGGCCAGAACTGGCTAAACGCCTTCCCCAACCCCTGCGCAGACCGCATTTCCATAAGCGGAGTAAAGGCCGGCGACCTGCTGTGCATCCGCGACCAGATGGGTAGAACCCTGCTGCAAACAACGCTCACAACATTGCCCTGGGTAGACCTCACTGGTATACCTGAGGGCCTCTATCTGTTGGAAATACAGCAGGAAGGGCAGCGGCGGAGCACCCTGATTGTGAAGGGACATTAAGCCCTATTGTTGTTGTTTCCTGCCGGCATAGATGATGGCCGGAGGCAGGTTCAGTAGTGCAAATGTTGTTTTCAGGTTCGGGAAATAGCTCCGAATCAATTTTAAGTCGCTTTTCGAATACTGGTACTGAAGGTACAAGCCATTAGGCTTCAGGGCCCGGACACAGGCATCGAGAATTTCTTTCTTCATTGCTGCATTCATCATGGCCAGGGGAATGCTGGAAACCACTACATCTACTGAACCCGGAGGAAAATCGTTCAAGATGGCAGCAGCGCTGTCGTGTTTCAACGCCAAACGTTCGTCGTGGATCTGGTGTTCCAAGTGTTGGAAGAAGGCGTCGTTAATTTCATAGGCCGTTAGACTGCTGTTCTTGTTCATCTTCTTCAGGATGCTGCGGGTGAAATTCCCACTGCCGGGGCCTAATTCCACGATATTCAGGGGGCCGCTGAAATCAACAGGGCGCAACATCCGCTCCACCAGGAAGCGAGAGCTTCCTGCTACCGCGCCTACATTTCTGAAATTGGCGACAGATTGCCGGATGAAACCAAAGATTGACATAAGGAATTGATAAGCAGTTAGTTAGGCGCTTAAGTTGTAAATATAGAACCGAAATTAATATTGTTCCTGCTGGCTGGGGAAATCGCGCGATTTCACATCCCGTATGTACCTGCCAACCGCCAATTGAATGTCGTCATACAGGTTAAGGTAACGTCTGAGGAAACGCGGTGAAAACTCGTTGTTGATGCCGAGCATATCGTGAACTACGAGCACCTGACCGTCCACATCACCGCCGGCACCGATGCCGATTACGGGAATACGCAGGCTGCGCGCCACAGTACCTGCAAGCGCCGAGGGAATCTTCTCCAGCACCAGCGCAAAACAGCCGGCTTCTTCCAACAGTTTCGCATCGCGGATCAGCTTTTCTGCTTCTTGCTCTTCAGTAGCGCGAACGTTGTAGGTTCCGAACTTGTAGATGCTTTGAGGGGTAAGTCCCAGATGCCCCATCACGGGAACGCCGGCGGTGAGGATGCGCTTCACCCCTTCCAGCACTTCTTCGCCGCCTTCCATCTTCACAGCATGGGCGCCGCTTTCCTTCATGATGCGGATGGCGCTGTTCAGTGCTTCCTTGCTGTTTCCCTGATAGCTGCCGAAAGGTAAATCTACCACTACCAGGGCGCGATCGGTGCCGCGAACCACCGAGCCGGCATGATAAATCATCTGATCAAGGGTGATGGGCAGGGTTGTTTCATGGCCCGCCATCACGTTGCTGGCGCTGTCGCCTACCAGAATCACATCTATGCCGGCATGATCTATCATACGCGCCATGGAAAAATCATAGGCAGTTAACATGGAAATCTTCTCACCCCGTTCCTTCATCTCCTGAAGCACATGGGTGGTTACCTTCCTGACGGTTTTTTGTACGCTCACGGCTTCTTTTAATCGATGATGATGGTTTCCGGAATAATGACTTTCTCTTTTTTGACTTTCTTATCTTTCTTAGGCTTGGGCAGCTTGCCTGTAGGTAAGGGGTCGGAAGGCTTACCCACAGTTCCGCGCTCCTGCTCCTGCAGTCTGCGGATTTCATCGGCACTCAGCTGATTGGAAGCAGCAGTATCCTGGGATTCTTCCCTGTTGTTTTTTTTCTCCCTTACGCGCTTCTTCTTCGAATTTGAACCTGTATCAATTTTATTAACATTCCCAATATTCCCTCTTTGAAACAGTTCCTGCACCAGGCTATCCTTTTCAGCCAGCCGACGTTGCAGCAAGCCTATTTCCTCATCTTTCTCGAAACCTGCCATGCGGAATTGATCATTCTCCTGGGTAATACGCAAACGCTCTGCCTTCAGCTCTGTATTTTCTGTTTCCAACTGCCGCTTCAGCTGTTCCAGCTTTTCCAGTTGCTGCCGCTGTCGGGTGTTGATGTTGGTGAGGTTGATGAGGATGTCCCCGCTTTCGCTTTCCCTGATTTGATTTCTGAACTGCTCCAGCTCAGCAATTTTCGCTTTGGATGCCTCCAGGTCAACACGGTATTTATCCACTTGACGCACCAAATCAAAGTTGCGCCTGTCGGACTCCTGAAGCTTGCGCTGCATCATCGTATCGTTACCGCGACCTGTTGCCAGCCTGCGCACCTCGGCTTCCAGCTCGGCAATGCGTTTATCTTTTTTGTTCAGGGTTTCCTTCAAACGCACAATAATTTGCTGCAGCGTGAGGCTCTCTTCGGCCTGATTCTGCACATCGCTATTCACCATGGTAAAATTCTCATCCCCCATCACCTTGACAAATTCTGCGCTCACCTTGGTGCCCGGGCCCACATAGAAGCCGATTTTTCCTTGGGAGAGCTCAATTTCTGTGAAGGTTATGGCATACTGGTCGTTCAGGTATAAGTCGTATACCTTTTCGTAGGTTTTGACCACGATGGTATTGCCATCTTTATTCAGGAATCGCTTGGCTTTAATCCAACCTTCATTTTCACCGGCACCGGTCAGGTTCACCGAACCGTCGCGCGTCATTCGTCGCACCCGGTATTGAAAACGGTCGTTTACTTCTACCACCAGCGCGCCGCTGCCATCGCCCTGCGCCTGAATGACCAGACCGGCCACCGGCTGGGCGCCGGGACCTTCCCTGAACACCAATCGGCAACGCACCTCGAAGTATCCGAAGGTCTTATCTTCCGATGGGAAAACAAAAGTTCCCGTCTTGGTATTGGTGCGCTGCATGTCAAAACTGCCATTCTGCACCAGGAAAAAATTATCCGAATTGTAGGTCTGTGGCCACTTCTCATTGGCCAAATTAAAGTCCTCATCCCATTGTAGCTTGGGAAAATCCTTGGTTACCTGTTGGGCACCGAGGACCGAAAATTGCAGCAGGCTGAACAAGAGCAGCCGGTTTTTCTTCATATTTGTGCCGCCGTAAGGGGCAAAATTACGTTATTATTCCTCCAAATGAACCTGTGTAAGAGACTGTTTACTGGCATCTTTCTTGGAATCAGTCTGATGTTCCATGGATGCGACAATTCCATAGACATTAATGCCGACTGGAAAGAGGTGATGGTGGTTTATGCATTATTGAATCCTACCGACAGTGTTCACTACCTAAAAATCAACAAAGCTTTCCTGAACGAGAAGACCAGTGCCCTTGAAGCAGCAGCCGTTAGCGACTCGCTCTTTTTCAACGATTTGGATGTTCGTGTTGTGCGCCAGGAAGATCAAACCGTGTACCCTTGCATCACCGATAATTCCATAACCAAGGATTCCGGCATCTTCGCCTCAGACCGCAACACCCTTTGGACCTTTCGGGCCAAAATAAGCCAGTTCAACACCTACCGACTGGAAATCCTGCGCAAATCCACCGGAAAGAAGGTTGAATCCAGCACGGTAATTTGCGGACAGCCCGCAGTTTTTGCCCCCATTGCCGACACCTTCAGCACCTTAAACCTTCAGCTGGAGAACATACCGGTCATTTACAACAGCGGGCTCAACACGGCGGCCTACGATATCCGTATGGATTTCATTTATGACGAGTTTCCCCTTGCAGACACCAGCAGGAAGACCAGGAAAACCATCACCTGGCGACTGATTACCGACCAACGCACCAACAACTACGGCGGTGGCGTTCGCTTGACCAACATCGTTCCCAGGACGGCCTTTTTCCAGTTCATAGCCAGCCAGGTCAAACAGGATGCAACCCTTCGCCGCAGGGCCAAATACGTGGCTTTTACCTTCTACGGCGGTGCACCTCAGCTGGTGGACTACATATCGGTAAGCGAACCCTCCATCGGCATTGTGCAGAAACAATCGGAATACAGCAACATAAAAGGCGCCCTGGGCATCTTTTCCTCACGCCATATCTACAGAATTCCCAAGGTGAAGTTCGACCAGAACTCCTTGCTGCTGCTCATCAGCCGCCCTGAAATCAAGCCCCTGAACTTCGTTTACTGACAAACGGCCGCCAAGAGGTCAGCGTTTCTGGGACAAATCCATAGGGCTGCTGACAAATAGGCGCATTTCACCCCAGGAAAAAGGGGTGCTTGTCAGAATTCGGCTTTGGCACTTCGATTGAAAGAAAGGGGAAAAGGAATGAAACATGAGCAATAAAATCATTGGTATTGATCTTGGCACGACCAACAGCTGCGTAGCAGTAATGGAAGGCAATGAACCTGTGGTGATTCCCAACAGCGAGGGGCGTCGCACCACACCATCCGTGGTGGCTTTTATGGATAACGGCAATGGCGAGCGCAAAGTGGGAGACCCGGCCAAGCGTCAGGCCATCATCAATCCCAGAAACACCATCATGTCCATCAAGCGGTTCATGGGCGAGCGTTTTTCCAAACTAAAAAATGAATCTGAACGTGTGCCTTACGAGGTGGTACAGGGTGAAAATGACACCCCCCGCGTGCGCATCGGCGACCGCATGTACACCCCACAGGAAATCAGCGCCATGATCCTTCAGAAGATGAAGAAGACGGCTGAAGATTATCTCGGCCACGAAATTACCCGCGCCGTAATCACCGTTCCAGCATACTTTGATGATGCCAGCCGACAGGCCACTAAAGAAGCCGGCGAAATTGCCGGTCTAAAGGTAGAGCGCATCATCAATGAACCTACGGCAGCAGCGCTGGCTTATGGTATGGATAAGAAGCACCGCGACATGAAAATTGCGGTGTATGACCTTGGCGGTGGAACTTTTGATATTTCCGTACTGGAGTTAGGTGAAGGCGTTTTTGAAGTAAAAAGTACCAACGGCGATACCCACCTGGGTGGGGATGACTTCGACCAGGTAATCATTGACTGGCTTGCCGATGAGTTTCGCAACGAGGAGCAAATGGACCTGCGCAAGGATCCCATGGCCCTGCAACGCCTGAAGGAAGCTGCAGAAAAAGCAAAAATTGAGCTTTCTTCCAGCACAGAAACAGAGATTAACCTGCCATACATTACTGCTGTTGACGGCTTACCGAAGCACCTGGTGCGCAAGTTATCCAAGGCTAAATTCGAACAATTGGCCGACAGCCTCATCCGCCGCACCTTGGAGCCCTGCAAACAAGCACTCTCCGATGCCGGCATGAAGCCATCCGACATCGATGAAGTGATTCTGGTAGGCGGTTCAACCCGCATCCCTGCCATTCAGAAGCTGGTAGAAGACTTCTTCGGAAGAGCACCCGGAAAAGGTGTGAACCCCGACGAAGTGGTGGCTGTTGGCGCTGCCCTGCAAGGCGCCGTGCTCACCGGAGAAGTGAAGGACATCCTGTTGCTGGACGTTACCCCGCTGAGCCTGGGTATCGAAACCATGGGCAACGTGATGACAAAAATGATTGAAAGCAACACCACCATTCCCACCAGAAAAACGGAGACATTCACCACGGCTGCCGACAATCAGCCCAGCGTGGAAATCCATGTGTTGCAAGGCGAACGCCCCATGGCCCGCGACAATAAAACCATTGGTCGCTTCCACCTGGACGGCATTCCGCCCGCACCCCGCAGTGTTCCCCAAGTTGAAGTAACTTTCGACATCGATGCCAACGGCATTCTGAGCGTAACTGCCAAAGACAAGGCCACGGGCAAGGAACAGAAGATACGCATTGAAGCCAGTACCGGCCTTAGCCAGGAAGAAATTGAACGCATGAAGCGCGAAGCCACCGAAAATGCGGAGGCCGACCTTCAGCGCAAAGAAGAAGCCGACAAGCTGAATCAGGCCGACTCGCTCATCTTCAGCACCGAAAAACAACTGAAAGAATACGGCGACAAGATTCCTGCTGAAAAGAAAACAGCCATCGAAACAGCCCTGACGAACCTGAAAACTGCCCATGGCAGCAAGGACCTCAGCGCCATTGACAGCGCGATTGAAGCCTTGAATCAGGCTTGGCAGGCCGCCAGTGAAGACATGTACAAAGCCGCTCAGGAAAGCAGTTCTGAAGGCAGCGGCGATGCGCAGCAGAACAATCCGGGCAGCGGAAACGCCGGCGACAGCACTGTGCAGGATGTTGACTTCGAAGAAGTAAAGTAATCCAAGTTTAGGATAAAACATGATCAAGCCGCCTCTGTGCATACAGAGGCGGCTTTTTTATGATAATGCACAATCACCGCTTATTTTGCAGCGTTATGCCTGTGATGCGTTACATACCTGCCTTTTTGCTCCTGCTTGTGTTCCCCGCGTGCAACCGCACTTCGGAACAAGCGCAAAACGACAGCGTAAAACAGACTGCCTCGAAGTGGAGCGCTCCAGGACAACCCGAGGCAAAAGTTCCGGGGGCCCAGTCTTCCGGAAGCAAAAAAACCGAAGGCCGACGCAACATCAAGGAACCCACAATTGAAGCAATCTTCTTCACTCAGGCTACGGCCATGAAAAACGCGCACAACAGCAGAAACTATGATGAATTCCTTCGCTATGCCGTGGTTCCGGGCATGAGCACCAATGCCGCGCACCGCGATAAACTGATTGCCAGACTGAAGCAGGAAGACACCTACCTGGAACAGCAGTCGGTGCGCGTTGACAGCCTGGTGATTATGCCGGCAGCAAACCTGGCCGAAAAGGCGGGCACCTATTTTGCCCTGATGCCCAAGAAGATGTACCTCACCGTGAAAGGCAAAAGAAACCTGAATGAAGGCTTCCTGCTGGGCTATACCAACGATGGCGGAAGGCAGTGCTATTTCGTGGACCTGGACAACGTAAGCGAAGAGGCACTCTATCAGCTATTGCCCGACCTGAACGGGCTGATTCCCTGGCCAGGGCCGGGGAAAACCTATCAGTTGAGCGGCAAGCCCTAGCACTCAGGCTTTCAACAGAGGTTCAAAATACACCTTCCCGGTACTGATATCATGGAAGGCACAAACAATTCCAATTCTTCCCGCTTCCAGCATCTCTTTGAGGTAGGTGCTTCCCTGTAACATGCGCTCTACAGAAAGTTGTGCATTCTGGCGGGCCACGCGATTCACCAGTGCGGAATCCTTCACATTGGAATCGGGAACGGCACAACCACAGGCCTGAATTGCAACGCTAATCTGATCGGTCACATAGTGTATGTTGCCGCTTTTCTCACCCAGCATAGCCAATTTGACTGCGCCGCAGTCAGCATGGCTCTTCACAACAATCAACTTGACTCCAAGATGCTTGACCGCGACCTCTATGCTACCGAGCGCGTCTGCGGTCATCACATTGCCCGCATTCCGGATGGCCAGATAATCACCCAGGTTGGCATCGAAGGTTATTTCGGGAGAGGTGCGCGAATCAATACAGCTCACTATAACTGCCATTGGCGCCTGACCACCCGCAGTTTGAATCAACTGCGCCTGATGCCTCTTGCCGTAATCACGCCCTTTGAGGAAGCGTTCATTGCCTATATTCATCAACTCAAGTACCCGCTCGGGAGTTAAATGGGACCGTGTTTCTACGTCCAGAACTTCATGGAACTGCAGCAAATCCGTGCGGTCACCATGCCGCTCCAAGCCCAGGAGATTCACCTGGATATTTTGCTCTGGCGCATAGGTATCGGCAAAGTCGCGTATCAATTCCAGAACATCCTGGTCAACATAATCAGAAGAAGTAGCATCTATAACCACCTTTGAGCCTGCAGTTATACCCCAAAGTGTTCTCTTAATGGAAGCCCTATTAAGAAAAGAGACCTGATTGGGCAACTCCAGCCGGATTACTTCGCCAATATGCATCACCTGCGTATCCCTGACGAAAGGATTCCTGAAGTTGGAACGCAAGATAAAGAAGAGGCTAGCTACCGTTCCCACCATGACCCCTTTCAGCAAATCGGTAAAGATGATGGCCAGTATGGTAATCACAAAAGGGGCAAACTGATCCCAACCCTTTCGGTACATCTCTGTAAAGATGGAAACCCTGGCCAGCTTATAGCCAGTGTAGATAAGCACCGCCGACAAGGCCGACAAGGGGATGAGGTTGATGAGGTTACTCAGAAACAATACACTGAGCACCAGGAATAACCCGTGAATAATGGCCGACATTTTCGTCTTTGAACCAGCCGAAATATTCACCGAACTGCGCACAATTACGGAGGTAACCGGAATTCCACCCAGCAAACCGGAAACCATATTACCGGCACCCTGCGCGATCAACTCCCGGTTTGTGGGTGTCTCGCGCTTGTGCGGATCTATACGGTCAACCGCCTCCACATTCAACAAGGTTTCTATGGAAGCTACAAGTGCCAGTGTAAGTGCGACCATCCAAACCATAGAATTTTGCATATGTAAGAATTCAGGCAGATGCAATAAACTATTTGCTTTGACTTCCGGAATACGAACCAGATGTTCATCTTTCACAATAGCCAATTCAGGGAACCAACGGACAAAAACCAAGTTCAACACCACGCCAAATGCAACAACAAACAGCGGCGCGGGCAGTAATATCCATTTCCGCATCGGCGTTTTATCCCAGAACATCAGGATTAGTAAGCTCAGCACACTCAGGACTACAGCCCCGGGTGACAGATAATTCAACATATTCAGCAACTCAGAAAATGTGTCATTCCCATCCTGCTGATTAAAACTAAAATCGCCTTCCGGCACTGCGTCGTATCCGAAGGCATGCGGAATTTGCTTCAAAATCAAAATAATGCCAATAGCTGAAAGCAGTCCTTTTATGACATTGCTGGGCATATAATCAGCGATGAACCCCAAACGGATTAAACCGAACAACAATTGTATAAACCCGGCTAAAACCAGGGCACTCAGGAACACCTCAAAAGACCCCAGCTGTGTTATGCCGGCAAGCACCACGGCCGTAAGCCCTGCTGCAGGACCACTGACACTGGTATGTGAACCGCTGATTACCACCACCAGCGTTCCTCCAACCACCCCAGAGATAATCCCGGAGATAAGCGGCGCGCCGCTGGCCAAAGCAATGCCCAGGCACAATGGCAATGCTACCAGAAAAACTACCAGACCTGCGGGGATATCCTGCTTTAATGACCTAAACATCTTTAAATGTTCGGCAAATTAAGCATTAACAAAATTTCAGACTACCATAAGTAATTATTTATAAACCCCTCGCAACAAATACTAAAACCGAGGTACAAGCCTTAAATATACTTGAGGCAGCGGTGCATCAATTTCAAGGGCCGTGTTTCGGATGGGATGCGTAAAACGCAGTGACGCTGCATGCAAGCAGATGCTCTTGTCAGGATTGGGCACAGGATACCCGTATTTCAAATCACCTACGATGGGCGCACCACTGAATGCCAGCTGAGCCCTGATCTGGTGGAAACGTCCGCTGTGGGGAAGCACTCGGTACAGGAACCTTCCATCCCGATGTTCAAGCAATTGGTATTCCAGCATGGCGGTCTTGGCTCCGGGTTTTTCCTTCCGAAAGACTATGGCCCTGTTGTTTTTAATGTCTTTATCCAGAAAATGCTCCAGCCTGCCTTCCTGCTCCGGTAACGGCCGTGTAGTAAGAGCTATATACTCTTTCCTGATGTTTCTGCTCCGAAACAACTCATTCATGCGGGTAAGGGCCTTACTGGTTTTAGCCAACACCACCACCCCACTCACAGGCCGG
This sequence comes from Flavobacteriales bacterium, assembly GCA_947463095.1. Lineage (GTDB taxonomy): Bacteria > Bacteroidota > Bacteroidia > NS11-12g > UBA955 > REEB481. The sequence continues at coordinate 16,513 of CANHRE010000050.1, forward strand.
TCCAGACGGTGAATCAGGCCTACAAATGCATCACCCGGCTTATGGTACTTCTGTTTCAGGTAGGCCGCAGCCCATTGCAACAAATGCTCATCACCGGTTTGATCGCCCTGCACAGGCATCCCCGCAGGCTTGTTCAACGCGAGCAGATGATTGTCTTCATACAGTACTTCCGGTTGCTGTTGCATTAGATGATGTTCACTTCTGTTTCCAGCCTGATGCCAAAATGCGCCTGCACAGAATCCATGATGCGAGCGGCATGCGCAGCCACTTCAGCTCCGGTGGCGCCGCCGTAATTTACCAGCACCAGCGCTTGTTGCGCATGACAGCCGGTATTGCCTACGCGCTTGCCTTTCCAGCCATCGGCCTCAATGAGCCACCCGGCAGGCACTTTCACCTTGCCACCCCCCGCAGGAAACGTTCTTATATCAGGATAATGCTTCTTCAGGGTTTCAACATGGGAAGCATCTACCAACGGATTTTTGAAGAAACTGCCGCAGTTACCCAGCACTTCCGGGTCGGGAAGTTTGCTGCGCCTGATGGCCATAACGGCTTCAGAAACGGCCTTGATGCTCAGCGTATGCGCACCCATGGTTTCCAGCATGGC
>CANHRE010000051.1 GCA_947463095.1 Flavobacteriales bacterium
ATGATGGGAGGTATGCTCTTGCTGACCGGCTTGTGGTACCTGATGCATGAGCATAAAACCCCCGGCTACCTGAATGCCGTTTGGCAAAATGAGGTGAGCGCGCGTTTCATGCAGCCCAACGAAGGCCACAGCGGACCCTGGTACTTTTACCTGACGCAGCTTGCAGGCACTGACTTCCCCTACTGGCCGTTGGCGCTGGCAGGTTTTGCAGCCTCGCTCTGGCTGCTGCGCAACAGCCCGGCAGGATTTATCAGCAGTCAGCTGGCCGCCTTCCTGCTGCTGCTCAGCATGAGTGCTACCAAAATAGAATGGTATGCAGCACCGGCGCTGCCTATGTTGGCCGCAGGCTGCGGATTACTGTTGGCGCCGGCAACATTGCCAAAAGTGCGCAGCCTCATTTTTGCCGCCGCAGGCATCGCCATCCTCTCCCTGTGGAGCCAAACCACCTTAAAGCGGCTGATGGACCCCATAGAACTGCGTTCACCCGGACCGGAAGATGAACTGAGCCTCTACCTGCAGGGCAGGCATGCTGCAGTTACCCTGGACACCGCATACCATGTGGTTACTACCGACTATAATCCCACCGCCATGCTATACAGCCGCTGGCCCGGACGAACAACGCAAATCCGCACTCAGGATTGGCAGCAACTGCATGCAGGAAACAGGGTGATTGCCTGGCATGCCCATCAACTGGACAGCCTGAAAACCTGGTACAGCTACCGGCTGGTGATGCGCAGCGGACATCTGCATTTCCTGGAAATTCAGGGCAGAGCAGTGCCTTCAACGCCTGAAGACAATTAGGCGCGCATCAGCTCATCCGGAGCGCTTAAATTCGCAGGCATGAAAAACGATGTAGTGGTTGTAGGCGGCGGCATAGTGGGATTGGCCACCGCCTTGCGCCTGAAGCAATCCAAGCCGGAGTTGAAGGTGCTGGTGCTGGAAAAAGAGCGTGAAGTTTCCGCGCACCAAACCGGGCATAACAGCGGCGTTATCCACTCCGGCATATACTACAAGCCGGGAAGCCTTAAGGCCAGAAATTGTATTGACGGTTACCACCAGTTGATTGCCTTCTGCCAGGAGCAATCCATTCCCTATGAACTTTGCGGGAAGGTCATTGTAGCTACCCGGGAGCATCAATTGCCTGCCTTGGAGCAGGTGTATCAGCGCGGCGTGCAGAATGGACTGGAAGGCCTGAAACACCTTAGTTCAGAAGAGATTAAAGAACATGAACCCCACTGCACCGGGATTAAAGGGGTATTTGTTCCCCAAACGGGCATTGTGGACTATAAAAAGGTAGGCGAAAAAATCGCCGACGTGTTCCGCGACCTGGGCGGCAGCATCCAACTGGGCAGCAAGGTTACGGCGGTGAAGCCCTCGCAGAGCGGTGTGCTCGTTGAAACCACGCAGGGAGCCCATGAGGCACGTCTGATGATCAACTGTGCAGGACTGTATTGCGACAAAATTGCAGCCATGGCGGGCCAGAACCTGGATGTGCGCATCATCCCCTTCCGCGGTGAATACTACGCCCTGAAGCCGGAGAAAGCTTCTTTGGTTAAAAACCTGATTTACCCGGTTCCAGATCCCAACTTCCCCTTCCTGGGTGTGCATTTCACCCGGCGTATCAGTGGAGAAATTGAAGCAGGCCCCAACGCTGTGCTGGCCTACCGACGCGAGGGTTACACCAAAAAGGATGTCCACTGGGGTGAACTTTGGGAAAGCCTGAGCTGGAAAGGCTTCCGAAAGGTGGCGTTAAAGTACTGGCAGACAGGCCTGGGAGAGCTATACCGCTCCTACAGCAAGCGGGCCTTCACCAACGCGCTGCAGGAACTGGTGCCCGAAGTGCAACAAAACGACCTGGAAACAGCCGGCGCCGGAGTTCGTGCTCAGGCCTGCGACCGCAACGGCGGATTGATCGATGATTTTGTAATTCGGGAAGATGTAGGCTGCATCCACGTATTGAATGCCCCCTCTCCCGCCGCAACCAGCAGCCTGAGCATAGGCAGCAGCGTTGCTGAACTAGCCCTGAAAAGGCTCTGATACCATCGCGTTGAACAGGGAGCAGCTGAGCGAAATCCTTAAAAAATACATGCCTGAGCAGGTAGTGGATTATGCTGCCCATCACCTGCTGGAACACCGCATTATGCTGCGCATTGCCAAGCCCAGGAAGAGCATCCTGGGCGACTACAGGCCTCCTGCACCCGACGGGCAGCACCGCATCTCCGTGAACCGCGACCTGAATCCCTACGCCTTTACCATCACCTTTTTTCATGAAATAGCCCATTTGACCAACTGGAACGCCCACAAATCCAGGGTAGACCCTCATGGTGCCGAGTGGAAACAGGAGTTCCGCAAGGTGATGAAGCCCGTAAGTACTGCAGGCATCCTGCCTTCAGATGTACAAACAGCGCTGGACCGATACATGAATCTGCCCAAGGCCAGCACCTGCAGCGATCCAAATCTGTTCCGTGCCCTGCGCCGCTACGACAGCGAAACAGCACGCAGCCTGGTGGAAGAACTTCCTTTGGGATGTTTGTTCAGATTGCAAAACGGCATGGTATTGCGCAAGGGTGCACAGCGAAGAACCCGCTTTTTATGCACCGAACACCTAAGCGGAAAACAATATCTGGTGCACTGCCTTGCCATTTGCGAACGAATAACCTGAATACAGCTATTTTAAAGGTTCACGGATTTTTACGAACTTTGCCTTCTTATGGAATATCGTTGGAGTGCCAAACCACAACCACCTGCCGATAAGGTGGCACTGCTGACGGAAACATTGAAGATCAATCCCAAGCTGGCCTCTATACTGGTTCAACGCGACATCGCGCATCCCGAAGAAGCCATCCGCTTTTTCGAACCTAAAATGGAACACCTCCATGATCCCTTTCTGATGAAAGACATGGACAAAGCCATCAGCAGGATTGAACAGGCCATCAAGGATAAAGAAGGCATTCTGATTTACGGTGATTACGATGTGGACGGAACCACTGCCGTATCCATTGTGTACCAGTTCTTCAGGACCTCTAACCCGAAGATGGATTATTATATCCCTGACCGCTACAAAGAGGGGTACGGGATATCCAAGCAAGGCATTGCTTTTGCTAAAGAAAACGGCTATTCGCTCATCATAGCCCTGGATTGCGGGGTGCGCAGCAACGTACTGGTTGACGAAGCCAAAGCACTGGGCATCGATTTCATCATTTGCGACCACCATTTGCCCGGTGCAACCATCCCCGAAGCGGTAGCCGTGCTTGACCCCAAAAGGGTTGATTGCCCTTACCCCTATAAAGAACTCTCCGGCTGCGGTATTGGCTTTAAACTCATACAGGCCTACATACTGAAAACAGGTATGGACCCATCCCGACTGGATGAATTCCTGGATCTGGTGGCCGTAAGCATTGCCAGCGATATCGTGGATATTCGTGGTGAAAACAGGGTGTTGGCTTATTTTGGACTCAAAAAATTAAACAACGACCCCTGCATCGGTCTTCAGTCACTCCTGCACAACTACGTGATGAAGGATGAATATACCATTACCGATATCGTGTTTGGCGTAGGACCCAGAATCAATGCCGCCGGGCGCATAGCCGATGCCCGCGCTGCCGTTAAGGTGCTGATAGAAAAAGACTTCAACACCTCTATGCAGCTGGCTAAGGTGCTGAACGACCGCAATGTGGAACGCAAAGATCTGGACAGCGACATCACCCGTGAAGCCGTGCAGATGATCCTGAATTCAGAAGAACTGCTGCTAAAGCGCAGCACCGTGCTGTTTGGCGAAACCTGGCATAAAGGGGTGATAGGCATTGTGGCCAGCCGCCTGGTAGAGCAATTTTATAAACCTACCATCGTTTTCAGCCGCACCGACCTGATGCTTACCGGCTCAGCCAGAAGCGTCAAGGATTTTGACATCCATGAGGCCATTGGTAAATGTGGTGATTTGGTGGAACAATTCGGCGGACATAAATACGCGGCAGGGTTAAGCATTAAATCTGAAAACCTCCAGGCCTTTACCGAGCGCTTCGAAGCTATTGTGCATGAAGACATCAACGAACGGAGCCTGGTGCCTGAAATAGAATTTGATGAGGTGTTGGCCTTGTCTGACATCACCAAAGATTTCTATCAATCCATACAGAAACTGGCACCCTTCGGCCCGGGCAACATGCTGCCCGTATTTAAAACAGAAAACCTCTGTGCCCAGGGGAATGCCCGCATCCTCAAAGAAAAGCATCTGAAAATCCAGGTTTATCAAAACGGCCAGCAAATGGACGGCATTGGCTTCGGACTTGCAGAAGCTTATCCTTATGTGTCGGGAAATAACCGCTTCCACGCTACGTATTGTATTGAAGAAAACACCTTCAACAACCGCACTACCCTGCAACTCAGGCTAAAAGATATTAAAGCCAACGAGCAGCCCCAGGGGCTGGCAATCTAAACAACAAGCTCCTGGCCGAGGGCTGTTTATTTTTCCCATCCTGAAATTGTTTTTTCGCAAACTTGACCTGCGTCATACGGGCTTTTTTGAATAAAGATATATTTGCGCATTATGACTAAACTGTTTCGAACAGTTCTCCTGTTGGTTACATTCACTGCCGTAGGTCTGAATCTACAGGCTTCGGTATTCTATGTGAATATTACTACCGGCAACGACAGCTACGACGGCAAGGCGGCCGCATTTGTTTCCGGCACAATAGGTCCCAAGAAGAGTTTGGGCTCCTGTTTGTCTGCAGCTACCCATAACGACACCATCTACATCGCCAACGGTTACTACCAGGAAAGCATTACCCTAGACCGTTCTTTTCTATGGATTACTTCTGATACCGTAACACTCAAAACCCTATCCATGGACTTCCCCGGGATAGAACTGACGCTGAAGGGTTCGATGCTGTACCTGAAAGACAGTTTGCTGCTGAACGACGGCATCATCACTCCGCAAGGATCCTTTATGCTGGCCTTAAAAGAATATGGTCACAGCGATAAAGGGAATAGCGGCAGTTTTGTCAATGGCTTTTTCTTTCTGGAAAACAGCAATCCATTTGCAGGTAACATGATCTTCCCTGTAGGCAATGGCAGCGATCACCGTCCGGTGCGCATGAACATCAAGCAAAGCACCTACGATCTAAATCTTTACGGGTTCAAGTTGTTCAGCGCTGCCGCCCCGGCAGCTACCCTGCCCAAAGGTTTCCGCGCTGTGTCGAGCGTGCATCACTGGGAAATGCATCATTATGGAAAAGCCGTTCCTCAAGATATTGAACTGGCCGTAACATATGATTCCGTAAGCACGGATGATGAAGTGTATGATATAGACAGTCTGCGCCTGCTGTTCCTTCCCTATGCAGGCAGCGCTTACCAGGACCTCGGCGGAATAGGCACCACGACAAGGCAGGGCGAAATTTCAGCATCTGCCTTAGCCGATACCACCGGTTACTTCGCCCTTGGAAATACCGGCGGTGGACTGAATTCACTTGGATATCCGGAGCCTTTCGCCCGCTTCAGCTATGCAAATGCCTGCGCCGGAAACAATACGGCCTTTACAGATCAGTCGGTTGACCGCAAGGCCATCATCACCCGCTGGCATTGGGACTTTGGCACAGGCAACCCTGCCGATACCGCGAACCTTCAAAACCCCGTGTTTTCATACACCAATGCCGGCACTTACCCGGTGAAGCTGAACATTTGGAACAATAAAGGTTTTTCGGACCTCATCACCATTTCTGCAACCATCAATGACAAGCCTGAAGTGAAATTTAACCTTCCCTTGGCATGCCCCGGTTTGCCCGTAACCCTGAACGATCAAAGCACCGTTCCGGGGGGCAGCATTGTGTCCCGTCAATGGAACTTCGGCGATGGCACCTTCGGCACTTCCCAAGTGGAAAACCATATCTTCCCCGCCCCGGGTAACTATACCGTAAAGCTGGTTGCCACCAGCAATTCCGGATGCACAGACTCTGTAAGCAACTTCATCACCATGCTGCAGTCAGCCAACCCCAAACTGTCCGTACCCGATGCCTGTTTGGGCAGCAGGGTTTTGATGAACGGCAGTGGCGGATACCCTGCAGATACCGTGGTATCCTGGGAATACCTCCTGAATGGAACCGTTGTTGGCACCAAAAGCAGTGTTGACCTTAAAGATACCCTAAAAAGCGGCCGCTACACGGTGTTGCTGACGGTGCGCACCAACAACAACTGCGTTGCCACCACCCGCGATACTTTCCATGTTTTCCCCAAAGCTGGCGTAAGTGCAGCTACCACCAGTGTGTGCGTAAACAATGCAGCCGCTTTCAGCGGTAGCGGCGGAACACCGGGTGATACCATCAAAACATGGACCTGGCGCATCAGCGGAAGCGTGGTGTCTTCTCAAAAGAATTTCAACCGTACCATGTTTACTGCAGGCACCTTCCCTGTGAAGTTGACTGTGGTAACCCAAAACAACTGTACAGATTCCACAACCGGCAGCCTTACCGTTTACGGATTGCCGCAACCTGATATTGCGCTGAACAAAACCATTGCAGGCAATGATTCCATCCAGTGCTTCAAAGGAAACCGCTTTGAACTGCAGAACCTCAGTTCAGCAGGTTCAGGACAAAGCATCACCTCTTCCAAGTGGTTTTGGGACAACGGAGTGATTCCGGCAACCAACGTACAATCGTTTGGCGCTCCCGGAGTGAAGAAAGTGAAATTGGTTACCGGAACCAATAAAGGATGTTTCGACAGCATCACCAAGGCTTATGTGGTGTTGAATCCAATGGCGGTTCGCTGGGGTTCTGCCGATGCATGTTATCCCGACCCGGTGGTATTGCGCGATTCATCGCTGCTTAGTGGCACCTCGGCAGCGCAACGTCAATGGATTTTTGGCGACGGCAGCATGCAATCCACCACCGCCACGGCCGTAACCCACGCCTATCCCGCCGGAGGCAGCTACCTGGTAACATTGGTGGTGAAAACCCTGGAAGGGTGTACCGACAGCTTCACCAAGCCCCTCTTCCTGAGAAACCGTCCCACACTAAGCATCACACCCACCGGCAACCTGCCTTTCTGTCCGGGCGACTCGCTGTTGCTCAGCGCCCTAGGTGGTGATTCCGTGCGCTGGTTTGATGGCAGCAACAACCGCAACCGCTACTTCCGCAATGCCGGCAGCTATAAGGTTACAGCCATCAGCGGAAAGGCATGTACTGTTTCCGACAGTTTTCAAGTGTGGGTGTTCAACGCGCCTATTGCCAATGCCGGAAAAGATACATCGATGAATCTTGGAGCTACCCTCGTGCTGAACGGCAGTGGGGGAAGCAGCTACCGATGGGCACCTGCATCGCTGTGCAGCACACCAAACAACCCCGCTACCCGCGTGCAACCCGATCGCGATACTTCTTTTGTGCTTCGTGTGGTGGATGGCAACGGCTGTGCTGACTTCGACACTGTGCGCGTTCAAGTGAACACAACGGCTAATCCCACCGAACCCACACTGCCCAACATGATTACCCCCAATGCCGATGGCATGAACGACGCATGGGATTTAACAGCCCTGAAGGATTACGGCGACTGGCACATCAGGATATTCAGCAATAACGGTAAACTAGCTTACGAAAAAGAAACAGCATACAACAACGACTGGAAAGGAACTGACCTCGACGGCAAGAACCTTGAACCGGGAAATTATCTATACGTCCTCAAACACCGGTATTCCGGCAAAACCATCAAAGGTTATTTATTCATTCAGCGCCAGTGAAACACTTAAGAAACATCGGACTGTTGGCATGCGTGGTTTCATCGCTGCAACTTTCGGCACAACTTGCCTCCCGAATTGACCAATATATGCATGACCCGGCCATCATCAACCCGGCAAGCATCAATACCTACACAGCCTCCAGGCTGAGTTTTTTCAACAACAGACTTTACGGAGATATTCCCGGCTGCCCCAGTAATATGCTGGTCAGCTTCAGCATGCCCGTGCCTAAGAAAAATATTGGCGTTGGGGCCTACTTCGGCCAGGAGAAGCTTGGGTTTACCACTTTATCCAATGCCTATGCCACCTATGCCTATACCATTCCCTTGGGCGATGAACAGCGGTTGCATATGGCGGCATCACTGGGATTCCTGAATCAGAAGTTTAACGGCAATAACATCAACGTAATCAACCCCAGCGACCCGGTGTACCAAAGCTACCTGCGCGGGCAAAGCACCAGCAGGTTCGACGTAAAATTCTCGGCCCTGTACCAGCTGAAAGGTCTTTCCATGGGCATCAGCAGCGGCAGAATTGCCAATCCGCGCTTTGTGTACGAAAACTCGAACTACTCTTCAACGTTTTCACTTCAAAATCTGTCCAATGCCTTTGCAGCCGCCAAGTTGCAGGTATCGGATGCTCTGATGCTGCAACCTGTTGTCAGCGCCCACTTCACTGACTTCAAGCTGAGCAGCCTGCAATACGGCGTTAATGCCTGGATTGAAGATGCGGTGTGGGCCGGCATCCACAATTCCGGAAACAACAACCTGTCCATGCACATAGGCGCAAAGTTGTTTCAAACCATCCTGGCAGGTTACGCATACTCCATGCCCATCAGCCCCGATGCCAAGCTGCTAGGCTCCGGTCATGAGTTCTTTACCAGCTTCATCATCGGCAAACCTCACAAGGAAAACGAACGCCTGGATATGCTTGTACTCGGCGGATCAGAAGGGGTTCGCGAAGAAACCAGAGAAGAACCGGAGCAGGAAGAACCTGAACAAAATGCCCTGATCAAGGTGCCCGCAAACGTACACAGCCTTACAGAGATGAAAGCCCTGCGCCCCAACTATGACACAGCATTCCTGAACATCAGCCCGCTGGCCGGTGAAGTGACCGAACAAGGGTTTTATGTATGCGTAGGCATGAACAAGTCCGAACAGATGGCCGACAGGTTGATCAAAGAACTGTACACCAAAGGTCTGCGTAGCTACAAGTTCCAAAACAACAAGAACAAATATTTCTACGTGTACCTGACCAAAAAATCTACCCGCACAGAGGCCGATAACGTGAAACTTACCGGTGTTGCAGGCGTAGAGAATATCTGGACCGTGGAAGTTGGGGGAAACTGAGAAGGGGTAAGTGATAAGTGATAAGTGGTAAGTGGTAAGTGGTAAGTGGCAGGGGTGAAAACAGGGCCTTTACATCCTTCAAGTTACTTAGGGTGATATAGCTACAGTTCTTTTGCCCATCACTCAAGCGCTTCCATCCACACGTCAACCTTTTTGATTTCTCCCCAACCAAGGCGTACCGAAGCAGCGATAATTCGTAGGAAACGCAGGCCCTTGGCTCACTTAGCCTGAGGCAATAAAGCTCCTGCGGCAGCAACGGCGGTGTTCATCCACAGGGCGGCGGCATAAACAGGTTTGATAGCTTTGGCAGGTGTGCTTACTTTTGCCTTATGCCTCTGTGGATCTCTCAGCTTCTGTTCGCGCTGCTGCTTACCGTTTCCATCTGGTTTTTTGTGAAACGCGTTCGGTTTATCAGGCGTAACATCCTGCTCGGCAGGGACGCTGATATTCCCGGTGATACCCGCTGGCGCCTGCGCACCATGACCCGCGTAGCCCTGGGACAGGGCAAGATGGTGGTTCGGCCTGTAGCCGGCTTCTTCCACATCCTCATCTACGCCGGCTTTGTGCTTATCAACATCGAAGTGCTGGAAATTCTGGTAGATGGCCTTGCCGGAACCCACCGTGCCTTCAGCTTCATGGGTGCCGTATACGATGTAGCCATCGGGTTCTTTGAGCTGCTTGCGCTGGCCGTGCTGGTAGCCTGTGTGGTATTTCTGGCACGCCGTTATGTGCTCAAACTCAACCGCCTGCAAAGCCCGGAACTGGAAGGACAACCACAGCGCGATGCCGCGGCCATCCTCATCGTGGAAATTGTGCTGATGACCGCCCTGCTGATGATGAATGCCGCAGACCAATTGCTTCAGGCACAATATCATGCAGCCTATCACCACGCCGGCAGCTTCCCCATAAGCAACTTCCTTACCCCGCTTTTTCAGTCGTGGTCCATTGACAGCCTGATCATGCTGGAACGCGGCGCCTGGTGGTTCCACATCATCGGCATCCTGCTGTTTCTCAACTATGTGCCTTACAGCAAACACTGGCACATCATCATGAGCTTTCCCAATACCTGGTACACCCCACAAACACCGAAGGGCGGTTTCTCGAATATGGAAAGTGTGACCACCGAGGTGAAGCTTATGCTGGACCCTTCCGCACCCACGCCAGAAGGCTATCAGCCCCCTTCAGGTTTCGGCGCACGCGATGTGCAGGACCTGAGCTGGAAAAACCTGATGGATGCCTATACCTGCACCGAATGCGGCCGCTGCACCAGCGCTTGCCCGGCCAACCTGACCGGAAAATTGCTCAGTCCGCGCAAGGTGATGATGAACACCAGAGACCGCCTGGAAGAGCACGGAGCTAATATAGATGCGGGTACAACAGATGAAAAAAACCTGCACAGCTATATCAGCGCAGAAGAACTATGGGCCTGCACCACCTGCAATGCCTGTGCAGAAGCCTGTCCGATAAACATCAACCCGGTTGACATCATCATGCAGATGCGTCAATACCTGGTCATGGAACAGAGCGCTGCTCCGAGTGAACTCAACGGCATGCTCACCAACATAGAAAACAACGGCGCGCCTTGGCAGTTCAGTCCAATGGATCGCGGAAACTGGGCCCAGGGTAGTTAATTGCGAACACAAGAAAACCAGCCCGGAGGGCGTAATTTTGCATAGGTGCCCGATTATATAAAGCTGCTTTCCGATGCTGTTGCCAACCAGATTGCTGCTGGTGAAGTGGTTCAGCGTCCGGCCAGCGTGGTGAAGGAGCTGATGGAAAACAGCCTCGATGCCGGCGCCGGAGAAATACGGCTGATTATAGAAGAAGCCGGCAGCAGGCTCATCCGTGTAGTAGATAACGGCAAAGGCATGAGCACTACCGATGCACGCATGTGTTGGGAACGCCACGCCACCAGTAAGATAGAACGGGCTGAAGATCTGTTCTCTCTGCGCAGTTTCGGATTTCGCGGCGAAGCCATGGCCAGCATCGCAGCCGTGGCACAAGTGGAAATGAATACCCGACGCGACGAAGATGAAACCGCCACCTACATCCGCATAGAAGGATCCAAAGTGATGGAACAAAGCATCAGCGCGGCCCCAGTAGGAACAAGCATCAGCGTAAAAAACCTGTTCTATAACATTCCCGCCAGGCGCAACTTCCTCAAAAGCCCTTCGGTAGAATTCAAACACATCATCGAAGAGTTCTGCCGCATGTCGCTGGCCTATGCGGAAATACGGTTCACACTCCACAACCATCAGAATGAAGTGTATCGCCTGGAGCCTGAAAGCCAGGCCAGGAGAATCAGCCATGTGCTGGACCGCATCAAGGAGCAGGACCTGCTGCCTGTGGAAGAATCTACCGAGTGGATGCGCATCAGCGGCTTTATAGGAAAACCCGGCACTGAGCGCAAAACCCGTGGCGACCAGTACCTGTATGTAAATCGCCGCTTCATTCGAAACAATTACCTCAACAACGCGGTGCAAACAGCTTTTGAAGGCCTGATTACGCCCGACGCCTATCCATCCTTTGTACTGTTCCTGGAACTGGATCCTTCGCGGGTGGATGTAAACGTACATCCAACAAAAACGGAGGTGAAATTTGACGACGACCGCTCGATCTACAGCATCGTACGCGCAGCCATCAAACACGCCCTCGGCTTGTATAACCTGGTACCCCTTGAACCACATGCCGGCCTCGGCGGCCTGGAACAGCAGCTGAACACCCCGCCGCCCATCCGCCATGCACCGCCGCCCATGCCCGGACAAGGCGATAAAAGACCTTTTTACAATCCTTTCGACCAGGAATGGTCCAAGCCCCGATTCCAGCAACCGTGGCAAAAGGCTTTTATGCTGCCCGAGGTTGACCAGGAACTGCATCGGGCGCAGGCTGAACTGCCGCTTACGGTTTCGGCCATGCCCGGAAGAACCGCCAAATCCAGCGGGGTGATACGCCTTTATGGCGGCTTAATTGCAGCAGGCTTTGAAGGCAGCCTTTATGTTTTTGACCAGCAGCGCGCCCACGAACGCATCCTGTTCGAACAGTTCATCAGCGGCAGCAATGACCGCAGCAACGCATCCCAGCAACTGCTGTTCCCGCGCACGCTGGAACTGAAGTCGGCTGATATGGCCCTGATGGAAGCCATGATGCCTGAACTGAGGCAAATGGGCCTGGACATCGCCGTGTTCGGCAAAAACACCCTCATCGTGAACGGCCTGCCGGCCGAACATCAACGCGGCAGTGAACAAGCGCTGGTAGACGAGTTGCTGGAACAATTCCGAAATGAAAAAGACGAACTGAACCTGAGCGCCCGGGAACGCGCAGCCCGCGCTTTGGCAAGGCAGCAGGCCGTGAGCGGTAAAAAGGAATTGACAGCAGAAGAAGCTGCCGACCTGGCAAACCGGCTGTTCGCCTGCAGCCAACCTGGAATCACACCCGACGGAAAGCCTGTATTTATAGGCTTCTCCACAGACAACATCAACAAACAACTCAAAAAACCCTGATGATGCAATTTCGCAGCTTCCAGCAATTTCCACCGGCCGTAAAAAACATCATGATCCTGTGTGGCATCATGTTCCTCGGAACCTTCGTGATGGAAGGCCGCGGCATTAACCTGTACTATATCCTGGGATTATTCTATTTCGACTCCGTATTTTTCAAACCCTGGCAACTGTTTACCCATTTGTTCATGCACGGTGGCTTCATGCACCTGCTGTTCAACATGCTGGCGCTGTTCACCTTCGGAGTGATGCTGGAAAATATCCTGGGCACCAAACGCTTCCTCATCCTGTATTTCGTTTCTGCCCTGGGCGCAGTGATGCTGGATTACGGGGTAAAGCTGTGGATGATCCACGAACGCTTTGATGTGTGGCTGATTTCCCGAGATGCCCAATACCAAATTATGAGCAATGCCGGGCAATACCGCGAACTGGCAACCTGGCTGTTCACCCCGATGGTCGGTGCCAGCGGCGCCCTGTATGGCATCATGGTGGCCTTCGCCACCTTCTTCCCCAACTCGGAAATGATGTTCCTGTTCATTCCCTTCCCCATTAAAGCCAAATACCTGATTCCCATCGTGTTAATTCTGGACCTTGGACTGGGCATTGGTCAGTTTCGCTGGGATCCTGTGGCGCATTTTGCCCATATCGGTGGAGCCGTGTTTGGTTATTTTCTGGTACGATATTGGAATAAAAATCGTCGGGATACGTTTTATTGATACGCAGCTAAAGCCATGCAGTTTTTAGATCCAATACGCGCCAAGTTGGGCTTGAGCCGTTCAGCAACCGTTGACCTGATGCTGCTGAACGTGCTGGTGTTTTTGCTCACCGGCCTGCTGGGACTGCTGCCCATCACGCGGCCACTGGTAGATTTACTTCGCCTGAAGCCCGAATGGAGTGACCTCCTGTCACAGCCCTGGTCGCTGCTCAGCTATATCTTCCTCCACGCCGGCTTTATGCACCTGCTGGGCAACATGCTCTGGTTGTTTTTTATTGGCACCATCCTGGAAGACCTTATTGGACGCCAGCACCTGTTCCGCCTGTTCCTGCTGGGCGGCCTGGCCGGTGGCATCCTGTTCGTATTGTGTTATAACCTGATACCGGTTTTTTCTGATCAGCCACTCCTGCCCATGGTAGGTGCTTCAGGTGGCGTTACGGCCATCATCGTGGCTGCCGCCACCTTCCGGCCTACCTATACCATCTACCTCTTCGGTGTATTGCCCATACAACTGCGCTGGATTGCCCTGTTCCGCGTGTTCACCGACCTTGCCGGACTGGGCGACGGCATGAACGACGGCGGCCAGCTGGCCCATATTGGCGGGGCCTCCTTCGGTCTGCTCTATGCCCTTTCCCTGAAAGGCTCGCTGCCCAACTTGTTCCGCTTTGCCCTTCCCCAAAAAACACGCAAACCCAAGCGCAGCCACAAAGTGTGGATCAACACCCCAGAAAAAGGCTCTTCGGCAAGAAGAAGCGCCGGTTCTAAACCCAACCAGGATGATATAGATGCCATCCTGGATAAAATCAATAAGAGCGGATACCAAAGTCTTAGCGAAGAAGAAAAACAAACCCTGTTCAGGGCAAGCAGCGATTGATATGAGAGGTTCATGGTTCATGCGGGTGCTGAATGTACTTGCCCTCCCCTTTTTCGGGGCGGTAAGCGCAGGACTGTTGCTGGCCTGCCTGGCTCCCTACGTGGACCCGCGAACCACCACCCTGTTCGCCTTCGCCGGCCTGGCATACCCCTTCCTGCTGCTCATCAACCTGTTCTTCCTGATTTACTGGACCCTGCAGCTGCGCAAACGCGCCCTTATCACCCTGCTGGTAATGCTGCCTGCCCTGTACTTCGCCGGAAGCTACCTGCAATTCGGAGCCAAAGCATTGCCTGCTGATAAGGACGGCATCCGTATTGCATCGCTGAATGCCCAGCTTTTTGGTTATTACCAGGGCCGGAATACCGCCGAACAGGTAGCCGATGCCATGGCCAAAGAACAGCCTGCCCTGGTATGCATGCAGGAATTTTTGAATACCGGACAGGACGACAGCAGCACGGTGAAGTTCTTCCAGAAAAGGCTGCACCTGCCCTATGGCTATTTCGAACGACTGAACGACGGACGCAAATACGGCCAGTACGGTATGCTTATTCTGAGTCGTTACCGGCAAATCAGGCGCGGCATCATCAACTTCGCCTACAATACCGGCAATATGTGCATCTGGGCAGATTTACTGTACGGAAAAGACACCGTACGCGTGTACAACATCCACCTGCAGTCCATCCGCTTCGGACGTTCCGATTACCGTTTTATAAAACAGGGGGCTGCGGACAACGAAAAGCGTCTGGAAGGAAGCAAGAACATCCTGCGCCGCATGCACCGCGCCTGGAGGATGCGCGCTGCGCAGGTTGACTCCGTTCGCGCTCATGTGGATGCCTGCCCCTATCCGCTGATCCTGAACGGTGATTTTAACGATGCGCCCATGAGCCATACCTACCACAGCCTGTCCAAAGGCCTGCTGGATGCTTTCCGCGAAAGCGGCTCCGGCCTTAACCGCACCTACCAGGGGCCTTTCCCCAGCTTCCGCATTGACTACATGCTGCACAGCCCCTACTTCAGGGCTTATGACTACCGGACAGACGCCGCAGTGCCCAGCGACCACAAAATGATCCTCAGCACCCTGGTATCAGGTAAAATCTGACCGCAGTCATTTCACAAGCACTCTGGCTACCTGTAATTTTGCAAGCCATGACGGTATTGCACAACCGCATCAACAAAAAGGAACTTAAGGCCAGAATCCTGGCAGACCCGACTCCGCGTACCACCCTTTCCTTCTACCGCTACCTTTCCATTACAGATCCTCTGGAGTTCAGGGACCTGCGATACCGCGAATGGACGGCCCTGGGGGTATATGGACGCGTTTATGTAGCTCATGAAGGCATCAATGCCCAAATTAGCCTGCCTACCGCAAACCTGGAACGCTTCCGCGAAGGCCTGTACCAGCTTCCCGGAATGGACCAAACACGGCTCAACTTCGCCGTAGACGACAACGGTAAGTCGTTCTTTAAGCTGGACCTGAAGGTGCGCGCTAAAATTGTGGCCGACGGCATAGACGATCCCGCCTTTAACCCCGCAAATACCGGTACTCACCTGAAGGCCGAAGACTGGAACCGCCTCTCCGAAGATAAAGATGTGGTGATTGTGGACATGCGCAACCAGTATGAGAGCGAAGTTGGCCATTTTGAAGGGGCTGTGCTGCCCGATTCAGATACCTTCCGCGAAGAACTGGATAAGGTGATTAACCTGATTGGTGAAGAAAAAGACAAGAAAATCATGATGTATTGCACCGGAGGCATCCGCTGCGAGAAGGCCAGCGCCTGGATGAAATACAACGGCTTCCCCAATGTATATCAGCTGGAAGGCGGCATCATCCAATATGCGCGGCGCATCAGGGAATTGGGCATTCCCAGCAAGTTCCACGGCAAGAATTTCGTGTTTGACCAGCGCCTTGGTGAGCGCATCACCCCCGAGGTGATTGCCCATTGCCATCAGTGTGGCAAGCCCGCCGACACCCATGTGAACTGCGCCAACGACGCCTGCCACCTGCTGTTCATCCAGTGTGCAGACTGCGGCAAAAATATGGAAGGCTGCTGTTCAGAAGACTGCCGTGCGGTAATCCATCTTCCCGAAGAAGCCCAGCGCGCCTTGCGTAAAAGTGTGCGCAAGCACAGCGGTACGGCTCATTACCGTGGATTGAGGCTGCTCAACGAGCCGAAATAAGTTCGGAATTCTATTGCTATTTATGAAGAAGAATGCCTTACTCCAGGCTTCCGCATAGACTTGCTCATTCCATATAAAATCAGCGATTACATACTATTCGTTGGCACATCTGTCCAAAATAATATTAAGCCAATGTTGGTATTGAGCCCTGCCTTTGAATTGCAGAACCATTACAAAATATGGGCAACTCTTCAAGAACTTAATATGCCACTCCTCCGGGGCTTTTCAAATACAGCTCCAGAGGAGCGGCATATTCATAGTAATTCCATAACCACCATCTTCTAGACCGCCTTGGCATGGCGCTTGCCCCCCTTCATTCACTGGGCTCATTTACGCCTGCCCCGTAAGCGAATGCAATGAGCGACAGGGGGGGCAGGCTGCTCCGTGACCAGCACTTACCACTTATCCCTTACCACTATCCAAGCAGCCTTGATTTTTTGCTTACTTTTTCATCAAGGAAAAAGTAAGAGACAATTCTTGCTTAAGGATTCATCAGGTTGGCACAGACCCCTGTCATAAGCATATATTCAAAATGAGCTCAGGATGACAGCAGAGGTCTTGTCCATTTTCCACCCCCCCAAAGGACCGGCCTCAGAGGATGGTAGGCGTTGAGCGCCGCAAGCCGCCGCTAAATGCCGAGGAAGCTCCGAGGAACGAGGAGATCACCGCCGGCATTCGGCTGGTTGCAAGTGTGCGCCTTTCATCATTTGCAGCCTTGATTTTTTGCTTACTTTTTCATCAAGGAAAAAGTAAGAGACAATTCTTGCTTAAGGATTCA
>CANHRE010000052.1 GCA_947463095.1 Flavobacteriales bacterium
CTGTTTGTAGCAATTACCTTTGCAGCATGCAATTATGCTTCCAACTGCGTTCGTTTAAGCAGGTCATCCTTCTCGCAACTTCGGCTTTGCTTATCTACTCCTGTAAGAAAAATTCAGACGTAGTTGCTCCTGACAACAGTTTCACATTGAATAACAATAAAAAGGAAGCACCCCACGCCTATCTCAGGAAGGAGGGTTATGATTCAAAGAGGAAGATATACTACTTAAGCCTGACCTTTGCGACTGGTGCCGTAACTTTCGATACCACAGTTAAGAAGTTGCAGGGCTACGGTGAAGCAGTGCGGTACTACTTTTACGCTCCGACAGCTACGGAGGTTCCTGCGGGAATCTATGAGTTCCGCTCAGTTCTGGACACTGCTAACCTGATGTATCAGATTCAAAAAGTAGAGGTATATTCAGGCAACTATTCTTTTAATTACACCACCAATCAAAAAGGATTTCTCTACAATAAGGCGCAGAGCGCACAAATAACCATTGTTAAAAATGCTTCAGATTTCAAAGCAACGCATAAGGCTGTTGTTGGCTATTCTAATGGAAATTTATACGAACCTGTGCAAGTCACGGGCACATATACCGGCAACATCCTTTATTAGACAGATACAAACAAATCAGCCTAACTCGAGCCGGGAAAACTCAGGATCCGATGAATCGGCCTTTCAGGGAAACAACATATTCTTCGGCCAAAAGCCAATCTGATTCCACATCAATGTTCACTTTAAAGGCCATCTTGTTTTCCCAATAGGCCAGTCGTTTGCCGTACAGGCTGCGCTGTTGCAGCAATACCTCGGTTTTTGTCAGGTAGATGCTTCCATCGCGCATAAAAGCAGGTGGCAGCTCCTGTCGTCTTTTGATGATTTCAGCTTCCCCGGTGGCGATATGTAGTATTCCGCTTGCATCTGGCTCAAACAACCAGTGCGGATTGTATTCATGCGGCACAGGAACCACCGATACCAGCGCATCAGCCTGAAGTTCCCTGAACCGCTCAATGGCGCCTATGAGTGAGCCTTTCTCGCGCAGCGGCGTGGTTGGTTGCAATATGCATACAGCCTCAAAGTGGTGTCCTTGCTGCTGGTAATATTCTAGCGCATGAAGCACCACATCGATGCTTGGCGTGGTGTCGGTTGACAATGCCGCAGGCCTCAGCCAGGGCACATCCGCTCCACATTCGCGGGCCACTTCGGCATAGCGCTCGCTATCGGTGCTTACTAAGGTTGTGTGGATGTAAGAACATTCTTTGGCGGCCTGAGCAGAATACCACAGCAGCGGCTTTCCGTCCAGCACACGGATGTTCTTGTCTTTCACCCCCTTGGAGCCTGATCGCGCCGGTATGATGGCCAGGATGTTGCGCAAATCAGTAGGCAATGGTTTTATGGAATTTAAGGGGAAGGGTATCCAGTAATTCGGCAATCTGACGCCCGGCATCGCCGCCTCCGTAAACGTGGGAAGCCGGAATGTTTCTGTTGGCGTTATGTGTTTGTACCGCCTCAAGAATGGCCTGACGGTCGTAGGGAACATCCAGTACATTGAATCCGCGGTCGCGTTTGTTCTGTCGCGAGCCGATGTTCACCACCGGCACTCCAAGAAAGGCACATTCGCGGATGCCCACGCTGCTGTTGCCTACCAATCCTTTGGCATTCAGCAGCAGACGCAGAAAGTCGTCGGGCTCCATGTTCTTGAAGAAATGAAATTTCCTCAGGTCATGGTCTTCGCGGAAGGTGCGTATGCCGCTGGAAGTGGCGTCGGCTCCTGCATCAACATTGGGCCAGAACCACAATACCTGTTCCCCGCTTTGGTACATGGCGCTCAGGGTTTCTTCTATCTGCCTGCGTGCCATACTGAATTCATTGGTAACCGGATGCTGCATCACTACCCAATAACCTTTGGTTACATCAGGTTTCTGGCCAACCCCACCGTATTTCTCATAGAGGTCGAAATTGAGGGCAGGCTGCTCCTTGATGTGCGCGGCCAGGTCAATACTCGGACAGCCGGTATTGAATACAGAATCGGGCTCCTCGCCTAGTTTTACCACCCGCTCATAGGCTGATTCAGAGGCTACAAAGTGGTAATCTGCCAGCTTGGTGATGGCATGGCGCACCTTCTCGTCAATATTCCCGGTTACTTCGCCGCCCTGTATATGTACCAAAGGGATGTTCATGTAGGAAGCAGCGATGGCAGTGGCCATTGTTTCAAAACGGTCGGCAATGGTGAGTACCATGTCCGGTTTGATGTTGTTGAACACGGTGGAAAGCTCCAGGATGCCTATGCCGGTGGTTTTCGCTGCTGCTGTCAGGTTCTCGCCCTCCAGCACATTAAACACCTGTGCAGTGATGTCAAATCCATCCTGACGGATGTAGTTCACCGCCGAACCATAGCGGTCCAGCAGTGCAGATGCAGCTATAACCAGCTGCAGTTCCAGTCCGGGATGGTCCTTAATAGCCTGTAATGCCGTCTTGATGCGGCTGTAACTGGGTCGGGCTGTTACCACTACACATATTTTCCTCCGGATCATGCTTTCTTGTTGATGGTTGGTTTGCGTTAAGGTTGAAGGTGTTCGGGTTTGAGGAAGGACCATTTTGGTAAGTCCAGGCTCAGTTTTTTCCCAAGGTAAGATTGGAAGTTACGGGCAGGTATGCCGGCATCTCCGGGTTTTTTTGATTCTAGGTCGGCGATGGCAATTGCATGTCCTGCGGGTAAGTCTTTATTGATGCAGAGGCTTTTGCCGAACATGGTTTTGAGTGTTTCGTATTGTCCTGATTCACTCTTTGCCAGGGGCACGTCCAGCGATTGGCTGATTTGCCTGCAACCCTGCGCCAGCATGCGAGTTTCTTCGATGCTCAGGGAAGCTTTGGCGTCGGGTCCAAACATGGTTTTATGGAAGACCACATGGAATTCCAGCAGTACTGCGCCCAGCGCCGCCGCTGCCAGTCCGGCGTAAACATTGGCAGAATGGTCTGAAAATCCCACGGGAATGCCGTAGCGTTGCTTCATTTCGGCCATCACCTGCAAGCCCCATTGTTCCGGTTGGGTGGGATAGGCTGTGGTGCATTGCATCAGGCTCAGTTCGTTACCAAAGGGCTTCAGAAAGTTGATGGTGTCATCCAGTTCCTGCCAGTTGCTCATGCCCGACGACAGGATGATGGGCTTGCCGGTATTGGCGATGCGCTGCAGCATCAGGAAGTTGCTCAACTCACCCGATCCGATTTTATAGCGCTGTACACCAAGCTGTTCCAGCAGTTCCACTGCGGCCACCGAAAAGGGAGAGGCTAGAAATTCCAGGCCTTTTTCTTCGCAGTGTGCCTTCAGGCCGGCCCATTGTTCTGCCGTAAACTCCATGCGCTGCCAGTAGTCGAAACGCGTGGCATCTTCATAGCTGAAGTTTACCCTAAATTGCTCCAGGCTGCTGCTTTCCGCTTCTGCTATATGCACCTGAAACTTTACGGCATCTACGCCGGTATCGGCCAGCGCATCAATGTAAGAATGTGCTATGCCAAGGCTGCCTTCATGGGCTTGCGCTATTTCTGCGATGATGAACATGCCAACAAGGTTCAGGATTCCTTGAACTTCAACCTGAAGTAAGGATTCTGGGCGTAAATGTTTTCAATAATCTCCACCACCTTCAGGCCTTCCAAAGCATTGGTGGTTGGGAATTCCCCGCCGTTCAGTGAGTTAATCACATTGTCGAAAATGAAGTTGTGGTTTGCCGCGCTGCCCTTGTAAGGTCCATAGTCGTTGGCGGGATTTGCCGGAGGTAATTCAGGCATGGTATAATCTTGGATATGGCAGTATTCCACTTCGTTCATGTATTGACCTCCAATTTTCACCGTGCCTTTGCTGCCAATAATGGTGATACTGCTTTCGAAGTTCTTATCCCATACGGCAGTGCTGTAGTTGATGCATCCCATGCCGCCGTTTTTAAAGCGGAACTGAACCAGACCGCTGTCTTCAAATTCCGTGCTGTTCTGGTGGGTGAAGTCCGCAAACTGGGCTTTGATATCGGTGATGTCGCCAAACAGCCAGAACATGATGTCCACAAAATGGCTGAACTGGGTAAACAGGGTTCCTCCATCCAGCACCCTGGAACCTTTCCAACCATCGGCCTTGTAGTATCGGTCGTCGCGATTCCAGTAGCAGTTTACCTGAACCAGGTGTATGTCGCCAAGTATCTGGTCCTGTATCAGTTCTTTAATCCATACGGAAGGCGGTGAATAGCGGTTCTGCATCACGCAGAACACCATTTTGTGCTGCTGCATGGCCCTGAAGATTACCTGTTCACAGTCGGCTTTGGTTAGTGCCATGGGCTTTTCAATCACCACATGATGACCGCTTTCCAAGCCTGCCAGCGCATGGGTAGCGTGCAAACCGTTGGGTGTGGCCACGCACAAAATGTCAAAGGCGGGCCCGTCGCGAAGCAAAGCTTCTAATGATGTAAAGAAAGGAACCTGATATGCGTCAAGGCCAAGAGACGTTTTGTCCCTGATATCGGCCAGTGCTACCAGTTCTGCCTGGGGGTTGCGCACCACCATTTCAGCGTGGCGCTTGCCAATATGTCCGCAACCAACTACGGCAAATTTGTAAGTGTTCATGATTGATGAAGCTTTTGATTCTTGATTTGGTAGGTTTTGTCGCAAAGGTCTAACATACGACCCCGGTGTGCAATAATGATGATGGTTTTCCCGCTTTTTCTCAGGTTTTGAATGGTGTGTACCACCTGCGCCTCCGTTTCCTCGTCCAAAGCACTGGTGGGCTCATCCAAGATAAGCAAGGGGCGGTCAAAATACAGCGCCCTTGCCAGTGAGATGCGTTGCTTCTGGCCTTCCGATAAATTGTTGCCTCGGTCCTCGATGGTCTGGAACGGCCATTCCGACTCGGCTCCGGAGGGGATGAAGGCTGCTTGCTTCAGACTTTCAATTACACGGGGAAGATCAATGGTGCCGGGAGTCTGTCCCAGGGCTACATTCTCTGCTAGTGTACCTTGAAAAAGAAAAGGCTCCTGACTCACGTAGCCGCATAATCCCGATAGGTTCTGACCGGCATCCATGGGCACACCATCGCATAAAATCTCACCGCTCTGGGGGTGTTCCATGCCCATGATGAGCTTCAGCAATGTGCTTTTGCCGGAGCCGGAAGCCCCAATAATGCCCAGGCATATTCCCCGTGGAATTTCCAGGTTAACCTCGTCGAAAACCTTATGTGCGCTTTTGTTGTAGCTGAAGCTGAGCCCTTTCAGCGCAATATGTTCTTCAAAATCAACAGGACCTGACAAATCTTGTTCACCCTCAGTGGTCTGGCATTCCAACAGCCTCGTGATGCTGAAATGATGTGCTTTGATGTGCAGGTTGGCCTGCAGTACCCGGTTTGCCGCCGGTATCATGCGGAAGATGGAAAATGCCAGCAGGGCGGCCGTAACGCGAACATCGCCGGGATTATCGCTGATGAAATATCCATAGAATACCAGCAGGATGATGCCTGTTAACGCAACAATCTCGTTAATCCTGCCGGGAATCAGTTGGAAGCTCACCGTGCGGATGCCCGCAGATGTAAAGCCCTCCTGATATAACTGGAATTTCTCAAAAAAGCGCTGTTCAGCTTTGTGGATCCGAATGTCGATATATCCGGGCAGCCCGAAATCCAGAATATGTGTCGCCTTCTGCCGGTAATGACTGCTCGTTTTGCCAAGATTGAAAACCCGGTTTCTTGTGTATCGGTTAATCAGATAGAAGGAAGGGATAAACAGTCCGCAGAGGAACAGCAGCAACATAGGTTTGTAAATACCGAACACCAGCAACAGGGAGCCAACAACTACCAACTCAGATATCAGGTTTATGACCGGAAAATAAACGCCTGTTACAAAGTGAAAGGGGGTAAACAGTACTTTATCCGACAACTGTGCGGCGTGGTGTTCAAAGCTCAGTTCCGAGCCGGCGCGGAAATGATGCTGGTAGCAACGCGAGGCCAGACTGGATACAATGGAAAGGGCATTCCTGCGGGTATATCGGTAGAACAATATCGCCAAAAGGTTCTTCAGCAGGAAGAAGATCAGAATAAGCGCAATCAGAAAAATCAGAAAGTGCGCTTCAGATTCAAAGTTCAGGTGCTCGTATATCCAGCGGATTTTACTGCTCTTCTCGAGAAAACTCTTGTCAATGGCCAGCATCAAAACCGGAACCATGGCGGAAAGTCCGAGCACATCAGCCAGCGAAATCAGCGTGGCGATGGCAAGTGTAAGGTTACTTCTGCGCCGCTGCTTGTCCGTAAGCAGAAGCCTGAGGTGCTTCAAGGTGTACAGAATGGGTTTGGTTTCGGACAAGGTGTGCAAATTTAACCCAAATCCCGCATCCGTCAGATTGGGTTCGACATGCCGCAAAGCTGTTGTGCGCCATACTTCAGCCTCCGGGTTCCATAATTCGCCCGCATGCATTTCTTTTGCACCACATGTCAGAACGGATTCTGGTAATTGGCGCCTGCGGGCAAATAGGCACAGAGCTGGTTGAGGCTCTGGCCGGTATCTATGGAAACGGGAATGTGCTGGCCACCGATGTGCGCGAGGCTGGTAACGTGCCCGACGTGCCTTACCGAAAACTAGATGTGCTCGACCAAAAAGGGGTAGCACAAATCATCATGGAGTTCAGGCCGCATCAGATTTATCACCTGGCGGCCCTGCTCAGCGCTACCGCCGAAAAGAACCCGAAACTGGGCTGGCAGTTGAATATGGACGGCCTGTTCTATGTGCTGGATGCTGCGCTGGAAGCAGGCGTGGGTAAGGTGTACTGGCCCAGCAGCATTGCAGCCTTCGGACCAAATACACCCAGCCTGAACACACCCCAGTACTGTGTGATGGACCCTAATACGGTGTACGGCATCAGCAAGCTGGCCGGTGAACGCTATGCGGAGTATTATTTCAAGCGCTACGGTCTGGATGTACGCAGCATTCGCTACCCCGGTCTGATTGGCTGGAAGGCTGCTCCCGGAGGCGGTACGACCGATTACGCGGTTTCCATCTACTACGATGCATTACAAAGCGGGCACCATAACTGCTTCCTTCGCGAAGATACCCTGCTGCCCATGCTGTATATGCCCGATGCCATCCGCGCTACATTGGAAATGATGCACGCACCGGCAGATCAGGTTAAAATACGCAGCAGCTACAACCTGTCAGGAATGTCGTTCACGCCAACACAAATAGCAGAGAGCATTGCCCGTGTGATGCCCGGCTTCAGCATCTCTTGTGAACCGGACTACCGCCAAGCCATAGCAGACAGCTGGCCAGGAAGCATTGACGACAGCCATGCACGTGCCGACTGGGGTTGGAAACATCAATACGACCTCGATGCTATGACCGCCGACATGCTGCACAACCTGAAAACCGTTAAAGGAATAGGGAAGCCTTGACGGTTTTTTATCGACCTTTGCGGCGCTTAATTGTTAACGTTACGTGGCCGATATAATATTAAATTCCGTAGCCGAGGCGATAGAGGACATCCGCAACGGAAAACTCGTCATCGTGGTGGATGATGAAGACCGGGAAAACGAGGGCGATTTCGTTACCGCGGCCAGAAATATGACCCCTGAACTGGTGAATTTCATGGCGCGCGAGGGGCGTGGACTTATTTGCGTTCCCCTTACTGAAGAGCGCTGCCTGGAACTGGGCCTGGAAATGATGGTTGGTCGAAATACCGCTACCCATGAAACCGCTTTCACGGTTTCGGTGGATCTGCTTGGCTATGGATGTACCACAGGCATCAGTGCTCAGGACCGATCAAAAACCATCCAGGCACTGATAGACCCAACATTTAAACCTGATGACTTCGGTAAGCCCGGACATATTTTTCCGCTGCGCGCCAAAGCTGAAGGCGTGTTGCGCAGGGCAGGTCATACAGAGGCAGCCATAGATTTGGCCAGGCTGGCAGGCTTTGAGCCGGCTGGATGCATCGTGGAAATCCTGAACGAAGACGGATCGATGGCCCGTCTGGACAACCTGATGGGGGTAGCCGAGAAGTTTGGGTTGAAGGTGATTTCCATTGAAGACCTGATTCGCTACCGCCTGGAGCATGAAACCCTCATCAAGAGAGAGATTGCAGTACACATGCCCACCCATGCGGGCGATTTCAACCTGATTGCCTTCAAACAAATAAACTCAGGGCAGGAACACCTGGCCCTGGTAAAAGGAGCGTGGTCACCCGACGAGCCGGTGCTGGTGCGCGTGCACAGCAGTTGCCTTACAGGTGATGTGTTCGGCTCCTGTCGCTGCGATTGCGGTGAACAACTGCAGCAGGCCATGGCATTGATAGAACAGGAAGGAAGGGGTGTTGTGGTGTATATGAACCAGGAAGGGCGCGGCATTGGTCTGATGAACAAGCTGAGGGCCTACAAACTGCAGGAGCAGGGACTGGATACCGTAGATGCCAACCTCAGCCTCGGCTTCCGCATGGATGAACGCGATTATGGCATCGGAGCCCAAATCCTGCGAAACCTGGGGGTGAGCAAAATGCGCCTGATGAGCAACAACCCGCGCAAACGCACCGGTTTGCTGAGCTACGGATTGGAAATCGTAGAGAATGTACCGCTCAAGGTGGCACCCAATCCACACAACAGAAACTACCTGTTTACCAAGCAAACACGAATGGGTCACGAGCTTTAGGCACACCGACTTCCACAAAATTGAGCAGGGCTGCGGATAATTTTTCTTCCCGGTTCTGCGTTCCATGATCAGAAAAGGTTTTTTTTGCCTAATCATCACATGAATCCTTTATACGCCATCCTGTTGCAGATCACCCCGGCACCCGCCGATACTTCAGCTGCGGCACCTGCAGCCGCTGCTGCCAAGCAATCTTCCATTTCGTTTTTCGAACTGGTGATGAAAGGCGGACCGGTAATGATTCCCTTGGGACTCATCTTCTTCATCGCGCTGTTCTACATCATCGAACGCAGCCTGTACATCAGCCAGCGTGGTAAAATAGACCGCAACCTCATCAACATTGTTCGCGACAACCTGGCCAATGGCAACATTAAAGGCGCCCAGCAGTATTGCGAGCGTATACCTACCGGACAGGCACAGGTAGTGTGCACCGGGCTGAACTTCCTTGGAGCCAGCCTAAGCGATATTGATGTGGCCATGAACGACAAAGCACAGGTGGAAGTAAGCCGCATGGAAAACCGCCTCAACTACTTGTCCCTCATCGGACGCATTGCCCCCATGTTGGGCTTTGTGGGAACGATTGTCGGCATCATCAACATCTTCTATAAAATTTCCCTCGACAGCAACATCAACATCTCCAGCATTTCCGATGGTTTATATCAGAAAATGATTACCTCCGGAGCTGGTTTGATAGTGGGTTTGATTGCCTTCGTGGGATACCAGTTGCTGGAAGCTCGTGTGGAACGATTTGTCGAGCATATAGAAGACAATAAGCTTCAGGTTAAAGAATTGCTTAACCAGCCCGGGTTATGATCAGGCGAAGGCAAAAACATGCCGAAGTAGGCACCGAAGCCTTGAACGACATTATGTTCTTTCTGTTGTTGTTCTTTCTGATTGTATCTACGGTTGCAAACCCGAACATCATCCCCATCAAGCTTCCGCAGGCTAAAACCACCCAGGACGTTAAAAAGAAGCAATACACGCTTACCGTTACGGAAGAGAAGAAGTACTTCATTGACCAGCGCGAAATTGTTTATGCCAACCTGGAGCAGGAACTCACGGCCCTTCGCGACGCCAATGCCGACCCGAGCAATCCCGACAACAGCATGAATATCGTGCTGCGCGTAGATAAGAACCTTGTGGTTCAGGATATGGTGGACGTGATGCAAATCGGCACCAAGCTGGGCATCAAGATGGTCCTCGCCACGCAGAAGTTCGAATAAGTCATCAGAAGCGCGTTGCAACAGGCCTCCACAGGATGCCTAAGGACGTAACTCCACCACGCAGTGCGCTGCCACTCAGTTGTGTGCCCCAGCTCATAAAACACTGTATGCGATCTCTGCCCGCAAATAATGCAGCAGTAGGTGCCAGCCTGGCCTGCCATGAGCCCGGGGTGAATCCGAAATCGGAGAAACGGTAATTCGGATTGAGCTGCTTCAACTCCGCGTTCCACACACGCCGCATAGCGCCTTTTGCCGCCAGCTGCATGCTGAATATTCCCTTTCGGATGGTTAAACCTGTAGCCAGATAGGGTACATACTGATTTCCGGAAATACGCCAGGTTTCTAGGCTCAGGCCCTCGTTCTGGCTCGTGAAACTGGAAACCTGGATGCCGGCAGTCCAAAAGGTCCGTAAAGCCCCGTAATCCGGTTGCTTCTTGTAGCGATAGGCTATTTGTACATCAGCCTGGAAGAGCTGTGCGCTTGCCGCTGAGTTCTTAAAAGCATGGAACCCTATTTGTCCGCTCAGCCAAATGCGCGGGCCGGTCATACCCGCGTGGTACATGGTGCCTCCGGAGTAATGCGGCGCACCGCTGTAAGCCAGCCCAATGTGCTGTTGTGCGGTGGCAGGCAATAACAAAAGCCCCGGGCGATATAAGTCCGTATGACCGGGTTCAGTGAAACTCAGCAAAGACAATAAAAAAACCATCAAATGCAATTTAGGGCAAAACTGCACCCAATCGCGGAAAAACGGCTAATTTTGCGGCCCATTTATGCTCACGGTAAGCAATATTTCCCTTCGCTACGGGAAACGCGTTCTTTTTGATGATGTAAACCTGAAGTTTACCTCTGGCAACTGCTACGGCATCATCGGCGCTAACGGTGCCGGCAAATCCACTTTTCTGAAAATCCTATCTGGAGAGATAGAGCCTAACACAGGTTCAGTGAATATGGAGCCCGGCAAGCGCATGGCTGTGCTGAAGCAGAACCACTTTGAATTTGACGAAATTCCGGTGCTGCAAACAGTGTTGCGCGGCCATCATCAGCTTTGGCATATCATGGAAGAGAAAGACGCACTTTACGCTAAAGCTGATTTCTCTGACGAAGATGGCATCCGCGCCAGTGAGCTGGAAGGGATGTTCGCGGAGATGGACGGCTGGAACGCGGAAAGCGATGCCGCCACCCTGCTGAGCAATCTGGGCATTCCTGAGAAATACCACGAACTGCCACTCAAAGAACTGAATGGCAACCAGAAAGTACGCGTTTTGCTGGCACAGTGCCTGTTCGGAAACCCCGATGTGCTGTTGATGGACGAACCTACCAATGACCTTGACGTAGAAACTATTCGCTGGCTGGAAGACTTCCTGGCAAACTTTGAAAATACCGTCCTGGTGGTGAGCCATGACCGTCACTTCCTGGACAACGTGTGTACGCATGTGTGCGACATCGACTACAGCCGCATTAAAATTTTTACCGGAAACTATACTTTCTGGTATCAGAGTTCACAGCTGGCATTGAGGCAGCGTTCAGATCAGAACAAGAAGGCGGAGGAAAAAAAGAAGGAATTGTTGGAATTCATTGCCCGTTTCAGCGCCAACGTGGCGAAAAGCCGGCAAGCTACCGCCCGAAAGAAGATGCTGGACAAGCTGGACATCGAAGAAATTCAGCCCAGTACCCGCCGATATCCGGGTATTGTGTTTAAACCAGAGCGCGATGCAGGCGATCAGGTGCTGAACGTGGAAGGCCTGAGTTACATGGCCGGCGGCTCGCCCTTGTTCAGCGGTGTGGATTTTAAGGTTTCAAAAGGAGATAAAATTGCTTTTCTGTCCCGAAATACCCTGGCCTTGAATACCCTGTTCAAGGTCTTTTGGAACGATGCACAGGCATCGAGCGGCTCGGTGCATTGGGGTATTACCATCAAGTACTCGAATCTTCCCAACGACAACAGTTCCTTTTTTGAAGACGTAAACCTGAATCTGGTGGACTGGCTCAGGCAATTTTCTGCAGAAAAAGACGAAACCTTCATCCGGGGATTTCTGGGTCGTATGTTGTTCAGCGGAGAAGAAACCCAGAAAATGGCCAAGGTGCTCAGCGGAGGTGAAAAGGTGCGCTGCATGCTAAGCAAGATGATGCTGGAAAATCCCAACCTGCTCATCATGGACGAGCCCACCAACCACCTCGATCTGGAATCAATCCAGGCCCTGAACAATGCAATGGTGGAGTATAAAGGCATCGTGCTGTTCCACAGCCATGACCAGGAATTCATCAATACCATTGCCAACCGAATCATAGAAATCACGCCGCATGGCATCATTGATCGCCATATGAGCTATGAGGAATACGCAGAAGATAAGGCCATCCAGGAGCGTAGGGAACAACTCTACGGCGATTGAACGAATCAGTCTGCGCGCGCAGAAGCTTGAAAAAGTGTTTTATTTGCGCTTGATTGTTACCATGAAGTTCACAAGCAAAGCACTGCTGCCCGTTCTGGCAGTCCTCACCCTGGGTTCCTGCGGCAAGTCCGTAAACACCTCTAAAACCCTGAAAACCTCTCTGGATAGTTTCAGCTATATGCTGGGCCTGCGCACCGCCTTCTCTTATAAGGCAGAAGGTCTGAAGGAGATTGACTATTCTTCATTTGCCAAAGGCTTTGAAGACGGCATCAAGAAAGACAGCGGATACGATGTTTCCGAAAAACGCGCCAATTCGGCTTTCCAGGGGTATTTGCAAAAACTCCGTGCCGAAGGTGAAAAGAAGGCTAAAGATGCCGCTACCCAATGGCTTGCCGATAACAAAAAGAAAAGCGGTGTAGAAGAGCTTCCCTCTAAAGCCCAGTTTAAAATAACCTCGCGTGGGAACGGTCCGGTGCCAACCCTGAACGATACGGTGATTATTCACTTCAAAGTGAAAGACCAGAACGGTAAACTCATCCAGAATACCGAGGATATGAAGAAGCCCTTGACCATTCCTGTGAAGTTCATTCCTATTGAAGGTCTGCGCGAATGGATTACCCGCGTTCCTTCCGGCACTAAGGCAACGTTGTACATCCCCGGCCCCTTGCCCGGTTTTCAGGGCGGCAGCCTGGATGAAGAATTTGCGGTTTATACCTGGGAAATGAATCTTTTGGGCATGAATCCTGGCCCTACCGTGCTTGAAGGCAAGCAGGGCGCCGCCGCTCCAGAACCCGAAGTAGATATTGATCGCTGATCTAAACGTGGATACACATAAAAAAAGCGCGGTATTACCGCGCTTTTTTTATGGTTTCCGAGCTTATTTCAAATGATGAAAACGCAAATTGCAATCCTTCGGCATTAAGCCATCAGCAAAATCAAAAACAGCACAACCGGAAGTAGGAAGCCCCACAATTTGATTACTGCTCAAGTGAGCAATCAGTTCTTCCAGGTTTGGATTATGCCCTACTAACATGATACTTCGCGCCTGGGGGCGCCATTTCAGGATTGCGTCGCGATATAGGGGTAGGCTCCCCGGATAAAGATTGGCCTCGTAGCGTATTTCGTTTGGGTTAAGACCAAGCGTTTCAGCCAGCAAACGGGATGTCTGCGCGGTGCGAAACGCCGGACTGGATAACATCAGTTCGGGAATCAGTCCTTCCAGCTGCAGCGTTTCAGCCAGAGCGGCCACAGCCATTTTTCCCTTGCGTGTCAGCGGGCGTTCGAAATCCGTATCGTAATCCCAAGGCTCCGCAGCTTTGCCATGTCGCACCAGGAACAGCGTGTTCCGTTTAGTCATTTCGCTGTTTCCAGAATTTGCGCGCAGCCAAGAGCCATCCTGCAATCATCAAAACACCCCCTACCGGGGTTATAGCGCCCAGCCAGTTGCTCCGGAAGGGCAGATGTTCATTCAGGGCCACCAGAAACAGCGTTGCTGAAAACACCAACACGCCCGCCAGGATCAACTTTGATGGTGATTTCTGGGCAGGAAACAATGCGAGCAGGCCGAGTCCCAGCGCATTCCAGAACAGGTAGCGCACCGCAATATCCCATACCTCTAGGCCCCGTGCCGAAACATGCAGGGTTTCCCTGAGGAAATGCGCCCCGAAGGCGCCTGTGCTGACGGCCAGGGCCATCAGCATACAGGCCAGGGCCAATTGTTTTCTGTCCATTCCGGAACGTTTAGTTTTCCAGTGCCTGGTCTATCAGGGTGCGTAGGTACAGGCGGTGGGCATTGGTTTCGGCATCGCCGCCTGTGGCCTTCATCCTGGTATTGATTTCGGTAAGGGCAGCCAGTGCGGCGGCTTTAGAGGGGTAATCGTATTCAGATTTATCCTTCAGTCCGCAGATGCGTATCAGCCGCTCGGTGAGGTTCACCTGCAGGTTCTGGCGGAATGTATTGGTTTTGGAAGCCGGTGCCCAGTCGGCAGCGAAGCTGGCTTGCACCAGGTCGTTTACCATCTCGGAAACGCTGTAGGTATTGCCGTACAGGCGGCTGTCGCTCAGTCGCTGCATCACATCAGGGTGCAACAGGTGATTCAGCACGCCGCTCTGCATCTGGCGAATCCTGCTGTGCATCTTTGGGTCTTCCGGTGCGGCGAAGAAGTTGAAGCCCCGGCGTTGTGGCTGCAGGAAGGGAATGAGGGAAGCATCCACCTTCATCGCATCGGGAGCGAAGGCGTAATCCTTTAGTGCCGCCATGGCGCGCTTCTGGTCGGCATATGCCACCGGTGTGTAGGGCTGTTTGCCAGAACCCGGTCCGGAGCGCTCTACATACACGCCGCCAACATAGCGGGAAATGATGCCCATAGACGTGCTGTATTCACCGCTGATTACCGCAAACGCGTCTCGCAGTTCTTCATAACTGTTGCCGCTGTTGTAACGGGTTTTAAGCCCATCCAGCAGTGCCTGTACTTGTTTGGTGCGCGCTACAGCATACGTGATGGCATCGCTGCTCAGGTCGTTCACCATCACGCGGGGGTCAATGGCTTTACCGGGATTGCGCATATCGTCGGCATCGTTGCCGAATGTGAGGGCGGGCTCACTGCTGCGGGCCAGAATCTGTTCCAGGCGTTTCTGTTCTGAAGCCTCATCGTTCAGCGCGCTGCTGTATCCATACTCAATAGCCCAGAGGTCATAAGGACCCGGACGGGTCTGGCAGTAGTCGAGGCCGTTTACACCGATGCTGTTCAGGTTGATGGCAGGATAATCCATCACTGAGCCAATTAGATCGGCGTTGCTGCCGGCTTTGGCTTTCAGCGCTTCCGGACTCAGCAGTTGCGAAGCCTTCATGTTGTGCATCAGGCCCATGGTATGGCCCATTTCGTGGAGGATAAGGTAGTACAGGCTTTGGGTAACCAGTTTGCTCAGGGCAGCTTCATCGCCTGCGCT
This sequence comes from Flavobacteriales bacterium, assembly GCA_947463095.1. Classification (GTDB taxonomy): domain Bacteria; phylum Bacteroidota; class Bacteroidia; order NS11-12g; family UBA955; genus REEB481. Next base: position 15,219 of record CANHRE010000052.1, read on the forward strand.
CACTGCAAGAGCCTGCTTGCCCAGCAGGGTTTGCATGTGCAGCATATCGGAAGCATAGCAGGCGCTGTGCTCATCATGCTGCTCCAGGCCTGTGGGAACGCCGAACAGCTTTTCCCGCGTAAGCCTGTTGGTAACAAACACATATTCCAGCATGATGTCGGCACCCAGGATTTCACCGGTGCGCGGGTTTACGAAGCTGGGGCCGTAACCGCCGAAAGGCGGGTTGGGCGAGGAAGTCCAGCGCAGCACATTGTAGCGGATGTCGCCGGCATCCCATGTGGCCGTGTCGGGTTGGATGTTCACCTGAACTGCATTTTTGAAGCCGATGCGTTCGAAGGCCAGATTCCATTGCAAGGCTGCCTGGCGGATGGTTTCACGGTATTCCAGGGGTGTGGTATTTTCAATCCACCATACGATGGGTTTTACTGGCTCGCTGAGTGCCTGTGAGGGATCCTTCTTCACCAGGTTCCAGCGGTGGATGGGATCGCGGTAGTTCACGGCATCTTCGCTGGTCATGTCGTTCACTGTTTCGTTGAAATAGCCCACGCGGGGGTCGTCGAAGCGCGGCCCGAAGTCGTTTTCCGGCAGGGCAATCAGGCTGTGCTGCAGCAGCACGGCCACAGCGCGGCTGTCTGTAACCTCTGTTCCGCCGTCGCCGGTGGGATATGGATTTTCATAAATGTATTGAACCACCAGATCGGTGTTTTCCGGGTAGTTGCGCACCTGCTCATATTTGGTTTTCCCTTTGGCCAGGCTTCCCAGGGAGAACATGCCGGGCGGCATGCCGGGACGGGGGGAAGGTTTTACCTGATGCAGTTTTTCGCTGAGGAACAATTCATCGGCATCAATCAGGTATTCGCCTTTGGCCTCATCAGAGGCTGCAATCTTCTCAGTGGCCAGTAAAGCATGGCTGATGTTGGCTTGTGCGCTGCGGCTCAGGGGGTTGCTGGGGTTGAAGTAGAAGCCGGTATTTTGTGCTTCAAATTCGATGTTCTCGTAGTACTTCCGAATACGGATAATCTGGCTGCCGCGGTATTGACCCCGGTGATGACCTGAGGCCACCGCACCGTTTTCGGTATAGGTAAAGTGAATGTATTCCCGGTTTAGTTGTTCCCTGCGAATCAGCAGATACAGCTTGCCGTTGGCAGTGTCGCGGAACAAGGTGAACAGGCCATCCATGCGCACACAGTTTTTGGTTTTCGAGGCGATGGTGGTCTTTTCTGTTTTGGGTTTTTCGGGTGCTACGGGCGCGGTGGGGGCAGTGTTTTTCCCTTTGCGCTGTGCAGCTGCTGTAGCAGGCAACAACAAGGCTGCGGAACAGAGGATCAGAAAATGTTTGGTCATGAAACTTGAACCCTCAAGTTTAAGGTAAAAGCCTTGAAAACGCGGCATGGGACACCTGTTTGATTGCAGATGGCATCCGGATTCCGGCACAGGCATTTGTACACAATCAGGAAACCCCTATATTTGCAGCCCTGTTTGCCACGGTAAACGGAATGGACCCGTAGCTCAATTGGATAGAGCATCTGACTACGGATCAGAAGGTTTGGGGTTCGAATCCCTACGGGTCCACAAGAGCCTCTGCACCAGCGGAGGCTTTTTTGTTATGTTTTACGTGTATATTTTGTATGCTGCTTCCTTTAATCGCTTTTACATCGGACAGACTTCCGATGTGTCAAAACGCTTACAGCGGCATA
>CANHRE010000053.1 GCA_947463095.1 Flavobacteriales bacterium
GTTGTTACCGCCGTTGCTGTAATTATAGGCATACAAGCCGTAGTGGTAATAATACACACGCTGCTTGGCAAGCAGGTTGCTTTCAAACTGGGTATTGGTGGGGTAATACAGGTAATAGCTGTACACGTAAGAGTAATAATCCGTTCCGTTGCCAATCAGGCTGTTGCGGCTGATCAGCACGTTGGTGGGGTAATACATATACATGCAATAGAACCCATAGTAAGAGGTTGTTGTGGTGTTGGCCACGTTGTTCAATTGCAGGTTGCCGCTTAAGGTACCACCGGTGGCGTACATGTAGTACATGCCATACCAGTAAGAGTTCAGCACGTTGTTGCGGATGATGTTGTCATTTACATTACAGCGCTGTGAGTAATAGTTGTAAAAACCATAGCTGGTGCTGGTAGAGCCGGTACGGTTGTTTTCAATAATGTTGCCTGAAATCTTCGTATCGTAGTTGTAATAATTGTACATCCCGTAGAAGTAGTAATAGGTCTTCAGGTTGTAGATGCTGTTGTTGCTCACTTCAGCTTGGGTGGTGGTAGTGCCGTAGATATAATAGGTATAAATACCCAGTATGTAATGGTAGGCACTGATTTCGCTGGAGTTGGTCCAAGGCAGGTCGTGGATTTTGTTGCCGTTAATCTGGATGGCGCGGTTGCTGCCGTAAGAGTTCTCCGCTCTGATGCCATAAATGGTGGAAGAAGGCGTAGCAGTGCCGGCATTTACCCTTGAAATGTCGTTGTTCAGAATCCTGGTTCCATTAGAGTAGAAGGAAAGGATACCATAGAGGTAGAAATTCTGTATGGCATTACCGGTGAAGGTATTGTTGGAAGGCGTACTGCTGTAAAAGCTGGTACTTCCCAGTTCGCTGATGCCAAGTGAAGGACCGGGGCTGCTGGCGTTGGTAGTACGCATGGTGCAGTTCCTGATGGTATCATAAGAACCGCTGTGTCCTGCAGAAGAGGTGTAGGTGTTTGATACTACCGATGCGCTGAACACTACGTAGGCAGAAGTGTTGGCAGCACCATTACTGGCTACCGCCGTGGTGCAGTTGGAGAATTCAATGGTACAGCCGTCAAACAGGTTATTGTCCGCCTGGTTGTAAAGCCATACACCCCAAGGTGAGGTGGTTCCGGTGTTTCGGATAATCAGGTTGCGGAATCGGAACCAGTCGGCGCCGTTCATCACAATCACCGCCTTGTCGGCAGTGGTACTGATGTTATTAAACGCTACAAAATAACCGCCACCATTGATGCTGATGGTTTTGGTTGAGGAAGCGCCGGTGATTACGGGGAAGGTAACGGGCACTGATTCGGTGCTGTTGCTCAGCACGTTCACGGTAACGGAGGCAGAAATACCTGCTCCGCCGAATAGAGGCCCGCCATCATTACGGGTAACGTTCTGCAGTGCCTGTGTCAGCGACAACCAGTTGGTGAAGTTGGTTGAGCTGGCTGCTGCCGCATTGTTGATGGTGTAGGTCCCCGACATCTGTGCAAATGCACCGGATGCGGTGAACACCGTGGCAATCAGGCCCAGCCGTCGAAGCCAGAAACCCGATCCCGATTTGTTTAGGAAACGTGTGATCATATTGAGTGTTTGTGTTGGTTAGTGTTTGAGCGGGAAAGTTATATGGAGGGTTAAATCGGAAAACTGATAAAAATCATGTTTGAAAGTGAGCCTTGTATTCCAAAATGTTCGTAAGTAATTGATAATCAACAACATAAGACGATAACATGGTCATGTTCAGGACTGCCCGAAGCTGCGCAAATGACAATCCTATTACAATAAAATTGCAACCAGTTCCGCGCTACGCGTCTAAGGAGAATTTTGGGGGGGTGGCAGCTGTACTAAAGTACCGGATGCCTTCGCTGTTAGATATACTGATCCGCACCCCGACAATGCTCCCGGGAGTTCAGGCGGTCTTCCTTTTTTGTTCCAGACATAGATGGCAAGAGCACTTTTCGGGCTATCTGCACCTGTGATGCGCAGCCTTGTGATAGCACCTTTTCCGAATACATCGGGTTGGTCCAGGCTTTGCGATTCCTGCACTGCTACCCAAGGTGTTTTGCCGGACCACAGTACCAACTTCGGCTGTAGGCCATATCGTTTCAGGTAGGGCTGCATGGCGGGCAATGCATTGAACGTGGTGTCGTTGCTGATGAATACAGATGCATTGCCTTTGCGAACCAATAGGCTCCATACAGCGTTCTTTCGCGCATAGATAGCGGCTTCCTGCTTGTAGCATTCCCAATAATCCCGCGCTGCGTGGAGGGCGGTGAACAATAACAGGCTGGTCAACATCAGCCAGGGTTTATGCTTTCCGGGCTGTTGCAGCCACCAGGCGCCCGCAACTAAAGCCAGGGTCAGCACGAGGGCCTCAGAAAACCTTTGGTTTCCGCCTTCTAAAAGTGCATGGGGCAGGCTGCCAATCCACCCCGCCGCATGCAACATCGCATTTGTGGTAAACGAACTTATTGCTTGTAATGCCGGACCAATCCAAATCATCTTGCCCAAAGCAAGGAAGGCCAAGCCACCGAACAGGGCTATGGTGCTTAAGGGAATGATGAGCAGGTTCCCCACCAGGAAAAAGGTTGCAAACTGATGGAAGAAATACAAACTAACGGGCAGGGTGCCCAATTGCGCTGCGCTTGAAACTGTGAGTAAGCTCCAAACTTGCCGCAGAAGCCATGGTTTCGGCTTCCAATATTGTGCGAACAGGGGCTGGAACATCAGGATGCCGGCAACGGCGGTGAATGACAGCAGGAATCCCGCATCGTTGAGCCACCTTGGCTCCCACAGCAGCAACAGAAATGCAGCAGCACAAAGGTTGTTGGCAAGAGTTGATTCCTTTCTTAAAGCCTTACCCAGCAACATAATGCTGCACATCAGTGCGGCCCTGCATACCGAAGCAGAGAATCCGCTGATGCAGGCATATGTCCAGACTACAGCAGCCACAATAAGCAACCTGAATATCCGGTTAACCCACATTGGAAGCAGGCTCGTCAACCACATCAGTACATTGTAAATCAAGGCTATATGCATTCCTGAAACAGCCAGAACATGCAAGGTGCCAGTGTTCTTGAAAGCGGCAATGTCCTGTGCTTCGATATCCGTTCGCAGGCCAATCAATAATGAAGCAAGCACCGCTGCTGTGCGCGGTGTAAAGTGTTCCTGTAAACGTGTGTCGGTCCATGATGCAGCATCGTATGCCAGGGCCATGATGGGGTTTGCGTTGTTTCCCAGGAACTGAATCTGTGCATCTGCTGCAAACAATCGGTGCACGATATTGCGCTCCCTCATCATGGCTGCATAATCAAAGGCTTCCGGATATGCTGCCCCCGGAATAGCCTGAAGCCGCGCACCCTTAACGCGCAGCAGATCGCCATAGCGCCTTGCCGTTTTTTTATTGCTGCTGTCGGCCTTGATATACAAGAGGATGTTTCCGCTGCAGGTCCTTCTGGCGTGAGGAGCAGTCAGGGCCTTCACTTCGGCCTGGCATTTCCAGAATCCCGGTCGTTCCTGTGGGGCATCTGAAATACGGAGCAACAGGTTTGTTGACGACTCAAAATGGGTGTAGTGGTCGCTGTAACGCAGGGTGTCACGGCTCATTGCGGCAAGCATTCCCGCAAGGAGCAGCGTCAGGTGGCTGATAGAAGCCGGTATGTTGCGGCCCCTGGAACTAAAGGTAAGGGTAAGCGCACAAAAGGATGCGGCGCAAATGAACAACACCATAGCACCCACTGCAACCGGGAAGGTCGTTGATGTTCGCAACTGCAGGCCTACGCTGATGCCCAGGGAAAAAGGCAGCAGCAGGCGCAGGAAGGGCGCTGTATGTTGCAGTGTCAACTCATGCGCAGATCTTAACGATTACCTGTTTGAGCTGGTCGGCACTGTCGGCATTTTTTTCCCAGCCCATCCGGATAAAACTCTCTCTGTATATACCGAGGGCTGCCTCGGCATGGCTCGCTTGATTGACCTGCCTGCAGAAGCGCTGCCATTCATCATCTTTTCCTGCGAACAGGCGATTGATGAATTCAATACGCTTCACCAAAGGCAGCGATTTATGCAGGTCACGCGAAGGTGATTGAGGTGCCACTGGATTTGGCATGGGCGCAGCCTTAATTTCCGGGGTATGCACTTGGGGTGCAGGCGGCAATACCGGCTCGGCGGGGTGTTCGGGCAGTATTTCCGTGGGCGGCGCAGCCTTGATTTCCGGGGTATGCACCTGGGGTGCAGGCGGCAACACCGGCTCGGCGGGGTGCTCGGGGAGTATTTCCGTGGGCGGTGCAGCCTTGATTTCCGGAGTATGTACCTGAGGTGCAGGCGGCAATACCGGCTCGGCGGGGTGCTCGGGGAGTATTTCCGTGGGCGGCGCAGCCTTGATTTCCGGAGTATGCACCTGGGGTGCAGGCGGCAATACCGGCTCGGCGTGGTGTTCCATTAGATTTTCTGCTGCAGATTCCGGCTGCATCCATTTGGTGGGTACCTGTTGTTCCTCATCCTGTTCGGGGATGAAATCCGGAATGGGATTGCTCCAATCGGTATGGTTAGGCTGAAGATTTGGGATGTTCAGGGTGGATATATCAGGCTCAGCTTCCGAAACCGGTGCGGTTTCTGTAGCCTCTTTGTCTGCCAGAAGGTCGGCTAACAGGTATAGTTCTAAGGCGATGCGCTTCAGTTGTTCCCTGTTGTTCAAAAAAGGTGGAGATATTCTTCCCAACTCCCCGAGCAATTGTTCAATTTTCGCTGACTCGTTTACCTGATTCTTCATAACGGTGGAACGGTACAAAGAAACAAACAAAGAACACACAATAGAAACTCATGAGTGATTTTACCATTATCTACGGTTGCATGTTTGCCGGCAAGAGCACCCGCCTGATAGAAGCCTACCAGGAATACCAATACGATCCATCTCAAAAAATTGTGGTGAAGCCGCTGCTGGACAACAGATATAATGCCCGTGGGGTAAGCACCCATTCTGGTATGTCTATCCCCGCGCAAAGAGTAATGAAGCCAGAGGAGATTTCAGGCCTCACTACCGATTTGACCAAAGCGGTGTTCATCGACGAAATTCAATTTTTCGGCATAGAAATCCTTCCTACGGTTAATTACCTGCTCACCTTGGGTATAGATGTGTTCGGAGCCGGGTTGGATCGTGACTATCTGGGTCGTGATTTTGGCCACATGCCGGCGCTGAAGGCCCTTGCCCGCAACAAGGTTCAGGTGTATGCCCGCTGTTTTGTTTGTGGCGGAAAAGCCGACCGAACCTACAGGGTGCTGGATTCTGAAGACCTTATTCTGGTGGGCCACAGCAATGTGTATGAGGCACGATGCCAAACGTGCTGGAATCAGGGGCAGGCAGAGAAAGCACCGAAGGGCTGAGTAGGGCTTAGGCTTAACTACAGCAAGAGCCAGAACAGCAGGCACCAGTCGGCGGCAAAGCGGAACAGGCTGTATCTGCGAAAGCTGCCTTCTGTTTCCCTCATAACCCAATAGCCGCCAATTTGCGCAACGTAAATCCAGAACACGGACACCGGTATGTTTAGTGGTGTTTCCATGGCAGGCCAAAGATATGGTATGCCTTTCATCAGGGCAGGTGGCAGCAGGAGTAATAGGGCATACAGGGACCTCATGTGGTCTGCTGAACGGGCCGGAAACCAGGTGGTGTGGAGCAGCCCTGCCATGCCATGTTGTTCGTCTTTTTCAAAATCATACCAGGAGCCTAAAAGCAGGTTCCCCAGGCAGGAACAGGCAAACAACAGTGCATAGGCTGCCGCTGTTGGCTCGTGGGATGCCTGTACATAAACGAGCGAGGTGCCGAAAATGGCGGCGGCCAGCACTTCCCTGATGGGATTAAGCCAGTACCAGCGCTTCCAGACAATACCGGCCAGGTACAGCAGGGTAAGCAGCACTGGGAACAGGCACATACGCATGATGCTATATACACCCGCATATTCCAGGTAGGGGAGGGCCCGCCACAGGCAAAACAAAGCTGACGAAGCCAGCATGAAAGCGGCAAACCGGTCTGCCGGCTGTTGCAACTTACGGCTGTCCATGAACATGTCAAAAGCGTACACCAGGCCCAGGGCGGCGGCGCATAGATACCACCAGCCTGCCGGGGCAGGTACATACAGGGTGTTGTTCAGGTGACGGGCTGCAAACAATACACAGCAGATGCCGTTTACAGAGCTCAGAAGTTTCAGAAAAGCCGGTTCCCTGTTCAATCTTTTACGGCTGAAATGCTGCCCAGTTCAGGGATGCTGCGCCGCAGGGTTTCTTCGATGCCCGCTTTCATGGTCATATCACTCATGGCGCAGGTGCCGCAGGCCCCGCTGAGGCGAAGTACTACGGATAAATCAGATCCTAATTCCAGAAGCTCCACGTCGCCGCCGTCTGCATGCAGGTAAGGCCTGATGCTGTCCAGAGCTTCATTGATTCTTCGGGTAATATCGCTGTTCTGAGGGTTCATGCGCTTCCTGCAAAACTATTCATTTTTGAGTTGTTCAGGATGCTTACATATCGGGCAGTGGTGCCTGCCAGTTCCTGATAATAGCTGAAGGCAGGATGCCCGGGCTCCAGCAGCAGCGCGCGGTCTTGCTGTTCATACATCGGTATTTGTACCAGCAGTGGAACATTACCCTCCTCAGCCAACCGCAATCCGCCGTCTTTGCCGAACAGATAGTACCGCTTTTCCGGCGCGTCGTTCGGGCTGAACCACGACATGTTTTCCACCACGCCAAGTACCGGTTTTTCAATGCCCGGAACGCGGAACATAGCCATGGCCCTGCGCGCATCGGCCAAGGCCAGGTCATGCGGTGTGCATACCATAATCACACCGGTCAGGGGTACTTGCTGCACCAGCGTAAGCTGTGCATCGCCCGTGCCCGGCGGCAGGTCTATGATGAGATAATCTAGCTCACCCCAGTCGGTATCCTGAACCATTTGGCGGATGGCCGAGGATATCATCGGTCCACGCCATACGATGGCTTGCTTCGGGTCGGCTAAAAAGCCGATACTCATCAGTTTGATGTCGTTTCGCACATGGGGAATCATGATGTTCCGGCCTTCGGATTCCCGCATCTCCGGCGCTTCCTGCAAGCCAAACAGTGTTGGTAGGGATGGGCCGTAGATGTCGGCATCCAGTAAACCGGTTTTAGCACCGCTCCGTGATAAGGCCAGGGCGAGGTTGGCTGCTACTGTTGATTTACCGACGCCACCCTTGCCCGAGGCCACAGCGATGATGTTTTTAACCCCGGGGAGTATGCCGTCGGCCGGCCGGTGATTCCGGGTTTCACTGCTCATCCGCACCTCAACAGCTTTTGCTTCCGGCACCATCAGCCTGATGGCATTACGGCAGGCCTGCTCAATCATGTCCTTCATCGGACAAGCCGGCGTGGTGAGCATCACGGTGAACGATACCTGATCCTGCTGGATGTTCAGGTCGCGTATCATCCCCAAACTCACCAGATCCTTCTTTAAGTCAGGGTCGTCTACCTGGCTGAGTGCATGAAGTACTTGTTCTTTGCTGATCACGATGTACGCTTCTTAAACAGCTTCCCGATTCTTTGAAAAAAACGCTTTTCGAATTCCCAGAAAAAGCGAAACTGGCCGAACAGAAAACCATACATCAGCAACATCAGGTTGTAAAATGGAAGGATGAGCCAGTAATAACTGTAGGTAAACCAATCACTGTGGGCCCATTCAAAGTTGGCTTTGATGATTTGCCTGAGCCATACCACACTGCTTCCTGTGAGGGCAAATACCAGCAGGATAATCCATACCTGTCGGCTGGATCCTGCGTTCCAGCGTTTCTTTAGTTTTTCTGTGAAGGACAAAGTCTTGTTGTTTTATCAGCGCAATAGGTAAATTTTACCCACTTGTTGTTTGAATGAAGCATCTCCGGCAGTTTGGTACAGATCCAGAGATTTCCCCTCTTTGCGCACAGACACATGATAGAAATATACACCGTTGGCAAGTCGGTCGCCAAACTGGTCGGTGCCATCCCAACTCCAGCGGCTGATGTTGTTGCCAATATTCATGGGTCCCAGTTCATCCTGATTCACCTGTTTTACCACCCGGCCATCTGCAGTCATGATTTTAATGGTCACTTCGTCGGGCACATCATTGCCTGTAAGCGTAAATACAAAACGCATTTGGGTGCTGAAAGGATTGGGATAAGGATAAAAATTCGTGACCATGTTTTTGTTCACAATGCTGAAGTTTACCTCAAAGGCGTCTTTAGCTGCCTGGTTCCCGCTCATATCTGTCGATTGAACCCTAAGGCTGTAGCTTCCATCGGTCAAATTGCGCGGCTGATAATCAATAATGGCCTTGTTGCCCGTATTCTGTGCCGGCTTGAATACCGCTTCTATGCCGTCAATGGGCACTAGCACATAATCGGTAGCTCCGGGTTTTTTCAGGAATAGATTGAAACGGCTTGAATCGGTTTGCAGCAGGTATTTATTTTCGTCTTTGCTGCTGATGCGAATCAGTGGGTTTGCACGAACAATTTCACCGTTGTAGATGCGCCTGCCGTCGAAGGTAACGTCAAGCAGCGGATTTTGCCTGTCGGCAACAACGTTGAAGCTGAAGGTATTGCTGTTGTTGGAAAGGGTTAGTTCTGGCTGCCGGAAGGCAGGGTTGAACTGGATGATGGCCTGGTAGGCGCCTCCCAGTGCGCGTGTATCCTGACGTACGCGGTACAGGTACGTTTCTCCCGGTTTGGCCGGTGGCAGGAACAGGGTGTCCTGAAGCACCAAGCTCCGGTCATCTTTTTTGTATATATAGGTCGTTGCCATCACGCTGTCTGCAAAGGGCAGAGCCGAGATGTTGGAGAAGGGAATGGACAGGCGGAAGCTGTCACCGCAGAACAGTGTGTCGCGGTAGAATTCATAGCCAAGCCTGCTTACCGGGAACATAGTTCCTTCTGGAACCTCTTCAAAAAGCACCCTCCAGTTGGGTAGCTGCATGCTGCTGAAATCGCCCGGGTCGCTGAATCGGGTGTTGAGCCTCAGGTAGCCATAGCGCTTGGCGTCTAATCCGCTCAGGTCGCTGTAATTGTCTGTAACAGAAGGTATGAGCACCTGTTCGCTGCCATCGGAAGCTATGCCGCTAACGCTCACCTCGGCCGATTCCTGAATATTGCTTCGGCCCTTGCGCCACAGGTGCAAAGCCCCCCAGCTTGAAGCAGGTCCGATGAGCTCGGAACGCATGGTGCCGCTGCTCGCAGCCCCGTACAATTCAGCCTCAATGGATGCATATCCGGAGCCGGAAACACCGTTGTAAATGGCCACATCTTCAAAGGCTTTTCCTGGCTTCCAGCCCTTTTTGCCAACACCTACATAACAGGCGGTAGAAAGGCGATAGGATGGGTCGTCCATGAGGGTGCATCCCAGCTTGTTCAGCGCCTGAAGTACCTGGGTGGACCATTGGTCGGCGTTGCACCAATTGGATGTGAACATCGCCACATAGAAACTGTCCGGTACCAGGTTAACGAAGTTTACAAAGGCGGTACGGTCCGCTGCCGCATTCATGTTAAAGGAATAGAAAACCTGTTCATTGGCCGGATATCCGAAAATTTTCCAACGCAAACCTCCGGAGCATTGAGGCCTGATTTTGGAGGTGTCCAGCGGTATCAATTCGTTCTTAAATGGATCAAATACCATGCATACCAACCCGTTGATGCAGTTGCCTGCATTCATGTCTTTACTGCCGAATCCGCCTTCTTTAACCCCCTTGTTGCTCTTGTTCGCATATTCAGCGTCCACATAAAGTTTCTTCATCAAGGGGCCGAAGCGCAGGCTGCGCGACAGGGTGTCGATGACCAGGCTTTGAAACTGGTTGTCTGATACCACGTTGGAATATTGAAAGCCAGACTGTTGCATCCATCCTGTGCCGTGTTTTCTGATGTAGGTGAACGAACGCGTACTCCAGCGTCCGCCTTCTGCCGAACCAGCGTTGATGCGCGCCCTCCAGTAGTATACAATAGAGTCGCCAGGGGGATTGAGCGCAACCTTCCATTGCACCAGCGGTTCGCTGTTGAATGCTCCGCTGCGCCTTGTCCAGGGTGAATTGAAGCGGGGCGTGGTGTCCAGCTCTACGAAAAACTGGTCGTTGGATACTGTTAAATCGGCAGGTTGAAATACCAGGTTTACGGTGTCTGCTCCAATAATGGCAAAGCGACGGGGATAAATAAGGTTTACACCGTTGCCGGGGATGTATCGCGTGCTTGAGGTACTGTTGTTGGCATAGGTGAACTCACTCACACTGCGATCCGGATTGACTTCTGCCTCGAAGAGGTTGCTGCCTTTGGTGCTGATGTCTTTGGACCTTATGGTAATGAAGGCGGTATCAATGAAGCCGAAAGGGGCTATGCGCGTCTGGTAATCTTTTCGGGTGATGCCATCAGGGTAGCTGCGTCTAAGCTTCACCGTAACAGAATCGCTGCCCTTACGGCCCTTGTTGGTGATGATTACAGCCACCCGGAAGGAGTCGCTGAGGGCATAGGTATTAGGCGGATCCAGGAAAATGCTGCGTTCGTTTACGCTGTAATCAGGTAGGGCCGGAGCACTTACCTGCAAGGCCGGGTCGCCAATCAGGAATAACTGCTGACAATGGATTCGGTTCAGCATGCTGAAGGTGTCCTGATAAATGCGGATACAATTTTGCACCACCTCGCCCAGGGGTTTTCCGTAGGTCCTGATAAACATGGACCGGTAAAATTCCGTCATTTGACGGTTTACGCTGAACAGCTCACTGATAGAGGTTTGGGCCAGAAAGGCAATCCCACCCCTGCGGGAAGCCTTGACCATACGCTCGCTGAATACCCACCGGTTTCCATAGGGTACGCAGGGGTTTCCTATCTGACATCCATTGAAATAACAAATCGGGTATTTACCCTGGTTGTTGTAATCGGCTGTGTCGCCCATGTCAATGTCGGTAACCTGCGTACTGCCATGACCCAGGAAGGTTACCAGGTTAAGCCCGGAGTTCATCGAGTTGATGATGGACTGTTTCACGCCAACGGCCTGCGATCCGGTAGAGGCTTTGTAAAAGCCGCTTACATTTCCGCCGAAAATACCCCGCTCCGGATAAGGTTCCAGCGCTTCGAGCATGCCCCTGATATCTTGTGCCTGCACGTTGGATGCGCCTCCGCCCATGTGCAGGATTTCTTTTTGCCAGGCTGCATAGCCGCTGGATTCATAGGCAATAACTTTATTCAGGTAGGTCCTTATTTCGCTTTTCTGCTCCGCAGGAAGCCTTCCCACCGGAATGGCGGGTTCATAGTTTGTGCCCTTCAAACCAGAGGTGAACAGGTTGTCGGATGCAGGAACACCAACACTGGGAACCAGGTTCAACTGCTGGTATTGTTTGCTGTTTTTTAGAAAAATGGTTTCATATCCGCGGCCTACCAAAAACAAGAAACGGGGTGGGGTGGCGGTAGACTTATCCAGCAGATATGATGCGTAGCGCCGGATGGCGATGGGATGCCGCTGCCCATAAGAGAAGGCGTTGTACAGTTGTTCTGTAGTAACCAGCCTGGTGGCATATCGGCCCTGACGGTAGTTTACGTAGTCGTTGATTTCCTGGCCTGCCAGGGTTGGATGGGTGATGACCACAAACTCAGCCTGATTTACATGGCCAGAAAAGTCGGGTAAGTCGGCCAGCACCGGATGATATACCGAGTCCGGATGAATGTTCACCCAGCGGAAGTTTAGGCTGTCCCATAAATGCCAGTCGGAGCCGTTGCTCTGCGCCGGCAGAATGGAGCGGAAATTCCCGCCGCCCAGAAAATCGCCTGCAATGCGTGTTCCGCTGGTCGGGTTGTACAGCATGGGGCGGGTGCGTGCGCCATTGCTGTAGTTGCTCCATTGATACAGACGGGGCGTGGAAGCGGTGTCCGTCCTGAATAAATACGATGAGCCTCCGTCGAGGTTGTTTTTTCTGGGGTAGCGCAGTCGGGTGTAAAACAGTTGATACCGTGTGTACGGTATGTTGGGGATGCTTACATACCGGAAGCGCACCTGGGTGAACAGGTTGCCGATGTCTGATCTTTGCAGTGTGGCTTTCTGGCGGATGGAAGAGAAGCCGTAGGTGGCCGTATCTTTCAACTGCCGTTCGCTGCCGCCATTGCCCACCGTTACCCGCAGGCGGTGGTCGAGCAGGTTGTAGTAATTGGTGATCCCGGCAATGCAGTATTCTACCTGTGGTGCCGGGCCTGACGGCTCGTAGGAGGCGGTGTTGAAGTTGGCGCTGATTTCAGGAAGTGAACCGGATATTCCGTAGCCCATGGGATTGCTGCCCCAGCCTTCCGCCTCATTGTATTCTGAGGCGTAGAAGTCGCGGTCCGATACCCTTGCAGGCTTGCCGCGGTGATACAACTGGGATTCAGTTTTCCACTCATCACGCCAATGCCATGAGGCGGCGGGATAGGCTGTCCATTTGTTGTTGCGGTAGTTGTTATAGCGCAGCCAGGGGCCGTTGTCGGACCAGGTAACGAAATAATAGGCCGTGTCGCTGATCAGGGTGCCGCGGGTATGTGGCTGCATCTCAGGTTTTACGTACAGCGCACTGTCCAGGCTGCCATCGGCCGGCAGTCCGAAAAATTCCAGAAAATCGCCTGGGCCGATGCGGTCGTCTCCCTGATCGGATACCGTGATGGGGATTTGCTTACCCCGGGTCCATATCTGTAGTCTGGATGACGGTATGAGGCGAATCGAAGCGCCTGCTTCCCGAAGGAAATTGTCTAATACGTAATAATCTATCCTATACAGGCCCTGCTCGGTAATGCCGAAGCGCACATAGGGTTTAGAGGCATCATACCATTCATTGCCATATTTTTGAGCCCGGGTGGGGTTCAGGATGAATAAGCTAAATAAAAAAAACAGGACCCAACGACCCATATCCCGCAAATTTAACACATGAAGGATACATTTACCCCTCCATCGGAATTATGGCTTATGCCCGCCGGTATTGCCGGATGCGATATGCGCTCATTCGCCACTGCACAGCATTTGGAAGTGCTGAATAAAGCTGCCGTATGGGTGGTGGAGGAAGCACGCACTGCACGACGCATGATTGCTTCTGTAATTCAGGGCTTTGATTTTGACAGCCGGCAGTGGTATGAGTTGCCTAAATCGCACAAGGGGCAGGCTTCAGACCCCTGGGAACAGGCCATGAAGGAGGCCCCTCAAGGTTCGGTTTGGGCTCTGATGAGTGAAGCCGGCATGCCTGCCGTGGCCGATCCCGGCGCAGAAGTGGTCAGCCTGGCCCATCGTCTGGGGTGGTCGGTGAAGGTGCTCAGCGGGCCCTCTTCCATGATGATGGCTCTGGCAGCCTCAGGGTTCAACGGACAGCAATTTGCATTTCATGGCTACCTGCCCGTAGAATCCAGGCCGCTGCAACAAAAAATTCAGGAGCTGGAGCAGGGCGCCCTCCGCGGAGCAACCCAACTATTTATCGAAACACCGTACCGAACAGACAGGATGTTGCAAGCCCTGCTGCAAACCTTGCGCCCCGGAACATGGTTGGCCGTGATGGCCGGATTAGACGGCCCTGAAGCATTTTGCGCTGTGAAAACCGCCGCCGACTGGGTGAAAAACCCTCCCAGTGTTGGAAAATTGCCCGCCGTGTTCCTCATCGGAATGCCGAAATGATGCTGGTATCGTTTTTTTTTATAATATTGCACTAACAAACGTTAGTTAGGGCGCATGGAGTTCACGGGCAGGAAGGCTGATATTTTTCGCGAAGCAGCACGGCTGATGCGGGCCAACGGCTATGCCGGCACTTCCATGCGCGACATCGCCTCGGCGTTAAGCATTGAGGCTGCAAGCCTTTACAACCACGTAGCTTCCAAAGAAGACATCCTGAAAGAAATCTGCTTCAGCATGGGTGATGCTTTCAACCGCGCCCTGCAGGAAGTTAATGATATCTATTTCAACGCCGAAGAGCGGCTTGGTATGGCGGTTCGCGCACACATCCGGCTGCTTACCGAAAACCTCGATGCCGGCCATGTGTTCCTGCATGAGTGGAGGCATTTAGGCGATCCCGCCCTCAGCCAATTTAAAAAGTTGAGGGATGATTACGAAGCTGCCTTTCGGAATATCCTGCGCAGTGGAGAAGATGAGGGTGTTTTTCATGAAGTGGACCACAAATTTGCGGTGCTCACCATCTTATCTTCCCTGAATTGGGTGGTAGAGTGGTATCGTCCAGATGGAGGCATGAGCCCCGATGAGATTGCAGAGCGCCTTAGCCGCTTTATTTTGACCGGATTGAGTAAACAACATTAGTAAAGAACATTAATAACCACGATAAACATTCATACCATGTACGGAAACGCATACATCGACCCAAATCAGAAGCTGAGCATTCTGGAAGGTGAAGATCCGGAAAAGCTGGCTGAATTTGAAGCCCGCATTGCCCAGGGCGACAAGATTGAACCCAACGACTGGATGCCGAAGGAATATCGGAAGCAGTTGATTCGCATGATTGAACAGCATGCGCATTCTGAAATTATTGGCGCCCTGCCCGAGGGAACCTGGATCACAAGGGCCCCCGGCTTCCGAAGGAAACTGGCCCTGATGGCGAAGGTGCAGGACGAAGTGGGCCATGCCCAACTCCTCTACGCGGCTGCTGAAACGCTGGGTAAAAGGCGTGAAGACATGATTAACGACCTTATCTCCGGCAAATCGAAATATTCCAACGTGTTTAATTATCCGGCTCCTACCTGGGCGGATAGTGCTGTAATCGCTTGGTTGATTGACGCCGGTGCCATCGTAAACCAGATTACCAATTCCAAAGGCAGCTATGGTCCCTATTGCCGCGCGCTGGATCGGATCTGCGCCGAGGAATCCTTTCACTTGAAATACGGCCATGACAATGTGGTGTTCCTGGCAACAGGTACCAAAAAGCAGCGCGAAATGGTTCAGGAAGCCCTCACCCGTTGGTGGCCTCCCATCATGCACTTCTTCGGTCCGCCGGATAAAGCTTCTGTTCATGGCGATATCCTGATGCGCTGGAAGGTGAAAATGGCTGGCAATGACGACATGAGGCAGCAGTTTCTGAACATGTACGTACCCAAAATCTGGGATCTTGGCCTGGTTCTTCCAGACCCAAACCTGCGCAAAAATGAAAGCACCGGCAAATGGGAATACACCGAACCCGACTGGGAAGAATTCAAACGCGTAATCAACGGAAACGGCCCCTGTAACGCCGAGCGACTTGCTGTGCGCCGCACCGCAGAAGAACGCCATCGCTGGGTGCGTCAGGCCATCCTGAGTAAAGAGGCTCAGTATGTGGCGCCACTGGCCTGATGCAACGTCAGTGCTTTTGTACAGACCAAGCTACTGAAAACACCTACCCATGAAAAAACTCCTGCTTTCCATCGCCTTAGTCACTGCTTCTCTGCGTTGTCTTCAGGCACAGATTCCAAACTACAGTTTTGAAAACTGGTCTGAATACCGGCAGTTTTCACCCCGGCAGTGGGTTGGCAACGGTACCGTTCAACGCGTTCCGGGAAACAGCGGCTCGGCCCTGCGCCTGTCGCATGAGCAAGGGGCATTGCCATCATTCGCAGCCCTGGCCAACCTGAGTGCTGGAGGATTCTTTGGTTTCCCCCTGCCGGGTTTTGCCTATCCTTCCGTTCCGGATAGCGTGAACCTGCTGGTGCGCACCAATCTGGGACCCGGCGATACCGCCCAGGTGCTGGTGGTGTTCACTAAAAATGGAAACCCGATCAGCATCGAAACGATGCGCATTTGGGGCAACAGCTCAGGAACCTGGAAACGCAGCGGCATCAAAATGGGTAACAGCGGTCTGGTTGCTGATTCGGGACTGATGATCATCAGCTCCCTGGCTTCAGACCTGTTGGCCCAGCAGTCAGGTTATCTGGATGTGGACAGTATCTTGTTCCTGAATGCCTCTGGAACAGTGATGACTCCGGTTCCCAATGCCGGTTTTTCTGCCTGGGATTCTATTCAATTAATGCAGCCCGACCGCTACCTGAGCAGCGACCGCCTGTTCAGTAATGCCCGCTTTGTGGTTCAGAACGTGTACCGCGATTCCAGGGCTCGCAGCGGTTCCTATTCCCTGAAACTGCAAACAGGTGTGGCCACAGGCCTGAACGGTAAGGATACCCTGGGAGCTTCTGTGCTGTCCAGCGCGAGCGGAAACCCTTTGGATGCCGATCCGGAACGCCCTTCGTTTCCCGTAAATGCCCGCTACGCTTCTTTTCGGGGGTTTTATCAGTTGAATTCGGTGGAAGATACCGCCCAAGCTGAGATAAACCTCTTCTACCAGGGCAATCTGGTGGGCAATGGCGTATGGCGAGGAGCGGCCAACACATCAGGATGGACAGAGTTCAGCGCAGTGATTAACTACGACCAGCTGTTCTCCGGAACACCGGATAGCGCTACGCTGTTTCTCTCGCTTAGCAACAACAGCGGAACCTCAAAAAAGCCCGGAAACTGGTTTCTGGTGGATGACTTGTACCTGAGTGCCTGGAGTACCTCGTTGAACAGCAGCAATAATGCGCTGCACGTGCAGATTTATCCTAATCCGGCACGGGATCAGGTGTTTATCAACCTGAACAGTCCCGCCGCCGGAACACTGCACTATCAGGTTACCGATGTTTCGGGCAGGCGCGCTTCCGGCGGAACATGTCCTGTCAACAGCAGTGGCCCCCAGCAGTGCAGGCTTCCCCTTCAGGGGCTGGCTCCGGGTCATTACCTCCTGCAGTTCAGCTTCCAAGGAAGTTATTATCAAGATAGAATTTTGGTACAGCCATGATCATACAATCACTAGATCCCCGTGTTACCAGGTCCAAAATTGACCAGGAAAAAGAGTTCCA
>CANHRE010000054.1 GCA_947463095.1 Flavobacteriales bacterium
ATGGTATATCGGTAACACTCCGTCCCAACCGCGTAACCAATGCCGTAGGCATGGTATATCGGTAACACCCCGTCCCAACCGCGTAACCAATGCCGTAGGCATGGTATATCGGTAACACTCCGTCCCAACCACGTAACCAATGCCGTAGGCATGGGATATCGGTAACACCCCGTCCCAACCACGTAACCAATGCCGTAGGCATGGTATATCGGTAACACCCCGTCCCAACCACGTAACCAATGCCGTAGGCATGGTATATCGGTAACCGCGCATCTACCCTTAAGTCCCTCTATTCCGGCTCACGAAAAATATATAGCTCATCATACGCCACTTCAAATTTCTCCAGAAATAACCTATACTCTTCAAGAAAGGATTTCCTCGCATGATGGTCTTTCTGATGTTCGATATACCTAATTACATTAGGCAATTGCGATTTTGAATACGAAAACGCCCCATAGCCTGTTTGCCATTCAAACCTGCCATTACAAAGGTTTTGGTCGTTAATCCATTTTGATGAGGCGGCCTTTACATCCTGCATCAAATCGGCAATGGATTGAGTGGCTCTTAATCCGATCAACATGTGCACATGATCCGGCATGCCATTGATGATAATCATTTTGTGATTGTTTTTCTGTACTACGCCTGTGATATATTTATATAAATCATCCTCCCAGTCGCTGTGAATGAGTGAGGCTCTATATTTGGGCGCGAATACAAAATGCAGGTGAACTTGAATAAATGTGTTTGCCATGACTATAATATTAATAATGTTAAATTTCCTACCGATGTGCCATCCCTACGGGATTAGTTATTGATTTATATCATTTCTTCTACCGATGTGCCATCCCTACGGGATTGATGTTGTTTTATCCTTTATGGTTCCGATATAATATCCCTACGCCTGCCCCCCTGTCGCTCTTTGCATTCGCTTGCGGAACAGGCGTAAGTGAGCCCTGCGCACCACAGAGTGGATTCGGCGCCCTGCCTACCTGATCAGTTGTATGGTGCCGTGGCCGCGCTCATCGGGACCGTCTTTGCGTTTTCGGGTAAAGAGGTAGTAATACACTCCTTCGGGCAATTCCGCGCCGGTATTATCCACGCGGCCATTCCAGCAGTCTTCCTGTGCGGTTCCGTGAAAGACACGCAATCCCCAACGATTGTATATGTATAAATCCAGCTCATCGCAAGAACTGCTGATTCCGCCCAGTCTGTAGCAATCGTTCACCTGGTCGCTGTTGGGCGTAAACACATTAGGCACATCCAGTTTGCCGGAAGAATCAGTCAGCACCGGAACAGGAAACACAGTTGTATCCGGACAACGCCCTAAGGAATTTGTGGTATTCAGCTTCACTATCCAGTTACCCTTTTTGTAGGTGTGTTTCACCTTGAATCCTGAGGCCGTATCACCATCACCAAAAAACCAAAACGGATTGGCCACATTCGACCCATTCACCTTGAATTCCACGGTCTGGCTGCAGGACTGGAAATCGTAAACCGGCTCAATCCTAGATCCTTCTTCCAACGTAAGCTCGTACACGGCGCTGTCGTTGATGTTGCAACTGAAGCTATCCAGCACCTTCAAAACGATTTTAAACGTACCGCCCTTGTTGTATTGATGTACGGGATCTTTCTGTTTTGAAGTATTACCATCACCGAAATCCCATAAAAAACTCTTTGCATTTCTGCTCTTATTGGTGAACTGTATGCTGAGCGGAGCGCAACCGGTTTTAGGCCAGAAATCAAAATCCGCTTCCACTGCATAGGTAATCTTAAAGTCAATCTTGAAGCTGGCGTTGCTGCAGCGATAGCTCAGGTTCTTGGGGAAAACCACTCCGGGTGTGACAGGGAAGTCGTTCAGGCCGGGTGGCGCAGCCGGACAGCTGGCGCATACGCTCTGATAGATAATACCTGACTTATCGAAGCGGCTGGTGCCGCCGTCCACATGATCTTCACTCTGGTTTCCTCCGAAAAAGGTAGCGTACTGGAGCGCTTTTGCATTGCGGCCCAGCACATATAGATAGAAGTCGCTGCCATCGGTAGTGGGTTGCAGCGCATTGCTGCTCACCTCAAGACCGTCGGTGGTACTGGAAGCATTTGGAGGGATGTTGCTCCCCCAGGCACTCACATAGATGTTATAGCAATTGTCCACCATAAAGGCAGAAGGACATAACTGGGCAATACGCGGCAAGCTGCCATAGGTGGTTACGAACTCCAGAGAATCCAGATCATGGTTAAAACGAGCCACAAACTGCCCCGTTTGGTCGTTGCCGTAAGTTCCCGGAGTGCGTTGGATGCTGCCCGTGGTTTGCCCCATTGCATAGAGCTTATCATCTACGTCAAAGTCAATAAAGTAGATCTGATCGTAGTCGGCGGTGCCGTAAAAGCTGGTTTTCAGGAAGTTGCCGTTCTTCGGGTTTATCTGTGCAATCCAGCCATCGGCAGCCCCACCTCCAAAGCCAATTTGGTAGCCGGTATCCACCATTTTGAGCGTCCTTCCGGTGGTACCACCTGCCACCCAGAGGCTCCCTGACCCATCCAGTTTCACGCTGTAGGCGGCTTCGCTGCCACTTGTTCCGTAATAAGTGCTCCAGCGTAGCTTATTCAGGGTGCTGTCGAAAGAGAAGATGTAGGCATCCAGTCCGCCGGCATGGGCTGTTTGGAACGCGCTGCTTGTAGTTCGGGCATTATTGCTCTGCGTGCAGGAAGCCACGAAAATATTGTTGGAATCATCGGCAATGATGTCACCGCGGAAATCGTCGGCATAGTTATGGCGCAGGGTGCCGGTTACCAGTCCGTCGCGGTTGGTTCCACCCATAAAGGTGCCGGCAAGCAGGGTGTTGCCCGCGGCATTCAAACGCATCACGAAGAGGTCGAATGCGCCGTTGAAGGACGTATCCAGCCCATTTTTACCGGGGAAGTTGTTGCTGGCTGTGGTACCCAGTATCCACAGGTTGTTGCTGCGATCCACCACCAGGCTGTGCGGGTATTCATCGTTCCAGCCGCCAATGTAGGTCGCATATAATAGCTTCTTCCCGTCGCTGCTGTATTTGCTGATGCTCACGTCAGCGGGCAGGTTTGCCGGTGTGATGCCCACGCCGCCGCCATATACCGTTTGATAGGCTCCGGCAGTAACTGGATATTCTCCTTCGGAATTATCAATAATACCTCCTGCGTACAGGTTACCTGCCTGATCATAGGTAGCGGTGAAGCCGAAGTTATCGCCCACCGAACCGCTGTAGGTGCTGAATACCAAGGTAGGGTCAATCACCAGTGGCAGGGAACGGTCATAGCTCCCCAGGGAAAAAGAAACGGTCTGACCGTTGGTGATGAAGCGGGCCGGCACGGGAATGGTGTCTCCATAGCGAATTTGCCAGGCGATGGGTGCCGTTTCTATCCAGTCGCCCAAGCTGCTGCCAATGCGCAGCGCACCCTGTTCATCCAGCCACAGACCGTTCTGGCCTTCATACATCATCTGTATGGCCGAAGGATCAGCCCCGGGTTCCAGCAGCCATGTGCTGCGCGGGAAACCGGTGAACGCATCGTATTCCAGGTCGATGCCGGGATATACGCGCTCCCAGCGCAAGCGCGCAGCAGCGTGCAGGTCCGATTTCCAGCGCACCGGATCATTGCCCAAGAAGAAATTATAGCGGGCCTCCCCCTCCACCAGGGCTACAGGCTTCACGCCGGAACAGCCCTTCAGGGTAACACGCAGCGCATGGCGGCGCACGCGGAATGCTGTATCAAAACGTTTCAGGCGGTGAAAATGCGACCAGGCGGCATGGTGGTCCTCGGCATTCATAAGGTTGAGGGTCCAGCCATTATCGCAGGCAAAGAAACTGCCCCCTCTCAGCACCGCGCGAAATGCAAAGTTGCCCTGCCATTGTCCTTTGTTAGGTAAAAAACTGCCCTGAGCCGCCAAAGATGCAATAAGGCTCATACACAAAAGAAAAAGCAGGCATTGCTTGCGCATGGATGCACGAATTTAACCAAATATGCTATTCACTGCTGTGTGGGCCAGAACTGCCCTGACAGAGGCTGTATATTTGCGGTATAATCCATGGAACTGAATGAACAACAACTGCTGCGCAGACAATCGCTGGGCAGGCTTCGTGAGTTAGGCATTGACCCCTATCCGGCAGAAGGTTTTGACGTAAACTGCTCCGCCGCCTATATCCATGAACACTACGCTCCCGACAAAGGAGGTTTCGAGCAGGTGTCATTGGCCGGAAGGCTGATGACCCGCAGGATTATGGGTAAGGCTTCCTTTGCCGATCTGCAGGATGCTACCGGAAGAGTGCAGTTATACATCAACCGCGATGAATTGTGTCCGGATGAGGATAAGACTTTTTACAATGAGGTGTTCAAGAAGCTGATGGACATAGGCGATGTGATAGGCATCAGCGGACATGTGTTCACTACGCAAACCGGCGAAACGTCCATTCATGTGCGCAGCCTGCGTATGTTGAGCAAATGCCTGAATCCTCTTCCTTTACCCAAAGAAAAAGACGGTGTGGTATTTGATGCCTTTACCGACCCCGAGGCCCGACACCGCATGCGCTACGTGGACCTGGTGGTGAATCCGGGCATCCGCGAAACCTTCATCAAGCGCAGTAGAATCATCCAAAGCCTTCGCGATTTATTCAACAGCAAAGGTTATCTCGAAGTAGAAACGCCCGTCCTGCAACCCGTTCATGGTGGTGCTGCTGCGCGCCCCTTTGCCACCCACCACAATGCCCTTGATATTCCACTATACCTGAGGATTGCCAATGAGTTATACCTGAAGCGCCTGATAGTAGGGGGCTTTGATGGTGTTTATGAATTCGCCAAGAACTTCAGGAATGAAGGCATAGACCGCACACACAATCCGGAGTTTACCGGCCTGGAGATCTATGTTGCCTACAAGGACTACCATTGGATGCTGGATTTTACCGAGGAGATGCTGGAAAAAGCCGCCATTGACGTGAACGGCAGCGCCACCGTTACCTGCGGCATACACGAAATCTCCTTTCAGCGCCCCTTCCGCCGAATGACCATGCACGATGCCATCCTTGAATACGCCAGTGTGAACATCAGCGGCATGGATGAAGCGGCACTGCGCGCTACGGCAACCAAACTCGGCGTGGAACTGGACCCCAAGATGGGTGCGGGCAAGATCATCGATGAACTGTTCAGCGAGAAGGTAGAAAAAAACCTCATCCAGCCCACCTTCATCCTGGATTATCCGCTGGAACTAAGTCCGCTGACCAAGAAGCACCGCGATAAAGACGGGCTGGTGGAGCGCTTTGAACTTTATGTAAACGGCAAGGAACTTGCCAATGCCTATACCGAGCTGAATGATCCCATGGACCAATTTGAGCGCTTTGAAGATCAGCTTAAGCTGGCTGCACGCGGTGATGAAGAAGCTATGGCCATGGACCACGACTTCCTGCGGGCACTGGAATACGGCATGCCGCCTACGGCGGGATTGGGCATCGGCATTGACCGCCTGGCGATGCTGCTCACCAACCAGCAAAGCATACAGGAAGTGTTGTTCTTCCCTCAGATGCGCCCGGAAAACGATTAATCAGAAACAATCAATCCATAAAAAAAGCCGCTTTTTAATCGGCTTTTTTTATGGATTAGAGCGAAGTGCTCAGAAGAACTTGTAACGATAGTCTTTGATGCCTGCGATTTTGCGCATAGACTCAGTGAGCTTGGCTTCAATTTGCTGCGATGAGTTCTGCATGTCCAACATCATACGACGGCTTTCCAGGCCAGATTTTGGAGCTTCCACGTTGTTCACCTTATCGAGGTAAATTACGGTAACACCGGTCATGCCGATGATGGGCTGGCTCATCACCTTTTCCTTCAAACCGAACAAGGCACCGATGATGCGTTGGTCGGAGCCTACGAAGGGCAGAGCACCATTGGAAAAATTCTGGTTTTCAATGGGCTGGGCAATGGTTTGCAGTTTGATGGCCAGCTCTTCCATGGTTTTAGCATTTTTCATGGCTGTGGTCATTTTCTCCTTCAGCTTCTCCCCTTTCTTCTCATTGCGCACCAGCGGTTCAATGCGCTCGCGCACATCTTTCACGCGGGCGTAACCTTCTTTCTTCAGGGTGGTGAGGCGGGCCACAATCTGGCGGCTGCCGCTGTTGAACACAGGAGAAATGGTTCCTTCTGCAGTTTCTGCATCAAAGGCCCAGCGGATGACCTCGGAGGCTGCTTCGGCACCGGGAATACCGCGGTCGCCAGGCTTCAGGTCTTTAGCAACACGAGGGTTCAGGTTGAGTTTTTCTACCTGCTTTTCAAATGACTTCTCATCTTCCTCGTTCAAGCCGGAGCGGAACTGATTGCTTATGCGGGAAATGCTGTCAATGGTGCGGCTACCGGGGGTAACTTGCTGCTTGCTGGAAGCAAACTTATACACCTGGTTGTTCGGAGCGGATGCAGCTTTGATGATGTGCCATGCGCCGCTGTTGCCACGCACAAGGGTTACACCTCCGGCGGGTAATGCTGCCACAGCCTTTTCAAATGCAGGACCGTATTGGGTAGCGATTTCATTCGAAGACCTCCAACCCAGGCTTCCGCCATTGGAAGAAGTAGCGTAGTCTGTGCTATTGGCGCTGGCCAACTTCGCAAAATCTTCACCGGCACGGGCCTTTCCCAACACTTCAACGGCCAATTTCTTAGCAGCCGCAGAGTCGGGGATGTTCGACGCGTTGGGGGTGATGGTTATTTGCGACACATTGTAACGTGTAAGGGTATCGGTCTTCTGGGCCACCTTCACATATACATAGAAGGCACCATCGGTATAAACCGGACCTACCACCTCACCGGTAGGAGCGTTCAGGGCCGCATTTTCGATGGCCTGAGGCAAGGAACCCGGCTGCACCCATTTGTTGTCCACACGGCTGTCGTTGGTATCCGGCTTGTTAGCGCGGAAGTTGTCGGCAACGGTAAGTGCTGCGCGTAAGTTCTCGGCAGTATCGGAACGGGTGGGGTTGATATCCCATACCACAAATTCCAGGTCGCGTGATTCTTCCTGCTTATATTCTTCTTTATGCTCGCTGAGGTACGCCTCAAGATCCGCATCAGTAACCTTAACATCCTTGTCGGGCACGGAGGTCAGGCTCAGGGTAACCACCTTGCCGTTTACCGTCCTGTTGCTGCTGATATAATCCTGCTTCAGGTATGTTTTGGTGAAGTAGTTGCACTTGCTGATGTAGTTGATGTAGCGCTCGCGAAGCACTTCTGACTCAATCTGTCTCTTCAGGTTATTGACAAACTCCTGAGCCAGCGGTGAAGTCTGGTATTGGTTGTTCAGGAAGTCTCGAACAGTTTTCGGAGAGAACCCACCTTTTTCGTCGGTGAAGTACTGTTTCACCAGTTGATGGGGGTTTTTACCGATGAGCAATTCAGCCCATTCTTCTTCGCCGATGGTCAGGCCGGCGCGGCGATATTCCTCTTCGGTTACATATTTCTGAACTACCTGACCCCAGGTTACCCCGCGGATGTAGTCACGAACTTGATCGTTCAACTCCTTCTGCCCGGTATTTTGCATGTAGTTTTTCTCATTTTCCGCGTTCAACTGGTTGAACTCGTCAATGCTCACCTTCATGCCATTCATCACGGCAATAGAATTGTCTGCAGGACCAGAGGTGCTGCCAGAACTTGTTAATAGGTCGCTTACAACAAACAGAATGAGGGCGGCGATCACTACGATGACCACCCATCCGGAATTGCGCAACTTGGTTATTACAGCCATATCGCTAAAGGTGCGCAAAATAAGCCTGAGCGCAACAAAAAAGCAAAGAATGATTTAAGTCGGAAATGGCAGCTGCACTTCTAGGCCGCAAAATCACGGCAAGCGGCTTTAGTCCAGGTAGAATCTATAGCTCACTTTTCCCAGGTTGGACTCCATCACGGCTTCGTACAATCCTTTCCTGAAGCGGCTTTTAGGCAGCATCACATCGCCTTCACTGCGGACAGGCCTGTTGAAGCCCTGGGTATAAACCAATTCATTCATGCGGTACAGGCGGAGTGAAAAGCCCTTTACTCCTGGGTAGGCGTAGTGGATAAAAAAGCGATCGCTGCGTTTTTCGGCATACACGTCCAGGTAGGGTTGCGGCGTAAAATCCTGCCGCGCTTGCAGTTCTTTGCTGCGGAAATTCCTGGTTTCCACAGTCACTGTTCCATCGCGCAGCATGGTATAGGCTGTTCCGATGTGCTTGCCTGCGGCGGAAACAGCGATGTAGTCGCCAAAGAACTCCTCCTTTCCCGCAGGTGCTGCGGCGGCATTGGTTACCCGCACCTGACGAAGCATTTTCCCATTTCTGAGTTCTGCCAGGTAAACATCCATAAAAACGTTTTCTGAAGAGTGCCTGCGGTCGTAAAACAACACATAGGCCTTGCCGTTGCGCGGATCGGTACTGATATGCGGCATATACTGGTCGGTGCCGCTGTTCCCGTCGTTGTTCAGGCGCTGTACCGGGCCCCAATCCTGCCCACCGTTTTTAGAATAGCGATAAAACACATCGCAATCACTTGTTGTCTCGTTATTCCTTTCCCTCAAAATCAACCGGTCACTCCAGACAATATAGATACCTCCATGTGCATCTGCTGTAATAAACGGCATGCCATTGGCGCGCATCACACCGGAGAAATCCTGTTCCCAGCCATCATGTTGTATGGCAATAAGTTGGTCTGTTCCCCAGGTTTTGCCACCGTCACTACTTTTGTCCAGATAAATTTTGTTGTGTGCTGCCCAACATAAAAGCACCTCACCATCACGATTTACGGCCATAGTAGCGCCTTCCACGGTGTTGTCACCATCGGCGCAGTCACCAAGTGAATCAGAAACCACCACCGGAACGGAGAAGGTATCTCCCCCGTTATCGCTGTAGGCAAAACGAATGCGGGAAGAATCTGCCGGATTTTTACTTCCGTAGCGATCAAACTCAGTCCAGGCCAGATACAATCTGCCTTTGTATGGACTTCTGTTCATTTCATCCAGCGCCATCCAGGGTTTATCCTGCACCTTTCCTTCGTGCCAACCGACGCCACAGCCATCGGTAAACGATTTCCCGCCGTCGGTAGACCGTTGAACCACGATGCGATCGAACCATTCAGGCCATACCAGTTTATTGTTTTGAGCCAGGTGGCACAGGTAATAGACGCCCTGCTTGTCGGCAATCAGCACCGGATCTCCATAAAAACCCAAGGTAGACCTAACCTCCCTTTGTTGCCAGGTATTGCCGGCGTCATCACTGGTAAACAACAGGTTCACGTTGGTTCCCAGGATGCGCTGTTGCGGGTTCAGCGGGTTGATGACCAGACTGGGTTCGTTGGCAGGCGGTGGTGGGGATTTCAACAGCGTCTGTGCATGCAGAGACGACGCACACAAAACAAAACACAGCGAAGGTATCAGGAGGCGGGTGGCCATGGCGTTCAGGGCATCAATGCGCGGGCATTCCGGCTTTCCTTGCGCCCAGCCAGCGTTCAGCATCCAAGGCAGCCATGCATCCGCTGCCTGCTGCGGTTACCGCCTGGCGGTAGGTTTTATCCTGCGCATCGCCGCAGCAAAAAACACCTTCCACATTGGTATAGCTGCTGCCTGGACGGGTTTGTATGTAGCCTTGTTCATCCATATCCAGGAAGTCGCGGAAAATGGTGGTATTGGGTGTATGGCCTATGGCCACGAAAAATCCTTTCACCGAAAGTTCGCGCAGCGCGCCGGTCAGGCTGTTTTTCACCCGTACCGCCTCCACTGTCTTATCGCCCAGAACCTCATCGGTTTCGGAATTAAACAGCACTTCGATATTGGGCGTTTGAAGCACCCGTTGTTGCATGGCCTTACTGGCGCGGAAATGGTCTTTACGCACAATCATATACACCTTGCTGCATATTTTCGCCAGGTAGCTGGCCTCTTCACAGGCCGTATCGCCAGCGCCTACGATGGCTACATCCTGCCCGCGATAGAAAAACCCGTCGCATACGGCACAGGCACTTACCCCGCTGCCGTTTAAGCGTTGTTCGCTGGGGATGCCCAGCCATTTGGCGCTGGCTCCGGTAGCAATGATGACGGTTTCGGCTTCAATTTCCTTACTGCCGTCCACCACAACTCTGTGGGGTGTTCCCTTGCTGAAGTCAACGGTTGTTACCATGCCATAGCGGATATCGGCACCCAGGCGTTCTGCCTGTTTTTTGAACAGGTCCATCATCTCAGGACCCATCACACCATGGGGGAAACCCGGATAATTTTCTACGTCGGTGGTAATAGTCAACTGCCCGCCGGGCTGAAGGCCTTCATACAATACAGGCTTCATATCGGCCCTTGCTGCATAGATGGCGGCGGTATATCCCGCAGGTCCTGACCCTATGATCAGGCATTCCACCTGTTCCACTTGGTTGCTGTTGCTCATGCGGCAAAATTAATTGTTTCGTAATGCTGAACCCCGACCTATGGCCATATAAAAAAAGAACCGCCCAAAGGCGGCTCTTTCATGTTGATTACTGAAGCATAATAAGGCTTAGTCGCAGGTATTGCTGAAGTGGAACAGGAAGGTTCCATCCACCGTATCATCACTGCTGCCTATATCCTTACGCACAATCTGGCATTTGAGGGTCTTTACCTTCACGCCTGCAGGAAGCGTGGGGAAAAATACCTGAGGGCGCAACTGGAAGATGAACAGGCCAGGTGATTTTTCTTTCATGGCCAATTGTGGGTTATTGCCGGTTTGCAGGATGGACGCAATCTGATAGGTCAATCCGTCGGTTCCTAAGGCCTGCGCAAATACGTACAAATCTTTCACCCCTTTCATGGGCACCTTTTCTTCCATATTGTTATTGTACACCAGGGTAAAAACATCGTTGCTGCTGGTAGGAACGGTATCCATTTTCAGGGTTTGAGGGAAGCTGGAAACTTTGAGCGCCTCGGTTTTGGGACGTTCCACCTTGATGGCCAGGTCTTCCGTTTTGTCCTCATTACAACCACCGCCACCGGCGCCGGTTCCGTCCTTCTTCTTCACAAGGAGCATAAACCCCTTGTCGTAGATTTCACCTGCTGTTACGCCGTAGAACTTGGTGGGCACCATACGGTAGTACCACACGTCATTACCCACAGGCGTCATTTTAAGCACCTCATTACTGTTTCCCCATTGTCCGTTGAAGGTGGGATCGGAGGCGCTGCGGTCTTTGGGCGACCAGGACCAGATATAGAGGGGTTCGGCGCTGCCCACCAAACGCTGGCAATCGCACTTTTTTATGTCCACCCAGATGGTGATGGAATCATCCGGATTTATGGGATCCGGCGTAATCCAGGCTTTCTGGGCTGTAGCCGCTGAGCTGCCAAGGGCAAGAAATGCGGCGCTGAGTAAAATCCTGTTCATGTTGTTTAAGATTTGCGGGTAAACCAAAGGTGATAGCTGGTGGTGCGCTTGCCATTGCAGCGCTTGTCGAGTTTCAGCACCAGGTTGGGATCCTGGGGACGCACGGGTCGAAGCAGCTTCATGCTCAGTTCCTCGGCCGTGGCTTCATCAAAAATCACGCGCGAGGGATACTGTACATCGTCGAACTTCCAGTTACCGCTTGTCTTGGGAAACAAATTATAGGTGGTTCCCGCAGTGATGGCATAAGAAAAGTCTGTAGACTTGATATCCAGCGTCATAGGATTGTTGCCTGCGAAGGCCTCAGTCACTTCCAGCAGGGTATCGCTTTCCACAAAGACCAGGGTTTTGGTAACGTCAATCTGGTCCACACGGGTAAGCACCCAGCTGGCATTAATGCCCTCCAGCTTGCTGGCAGGATCGCCGATTTTCTTTTTTTCTTTCTTGCAGGCAGCCAGGCCAAAAGCCAGGAGCGCCATGCTTATCAGGGTTAACTGTTTCATATCGATAGTTGTTAATCGCATCCTCCAGTAGGATTTAGGGGGAAAATGCTGGTTTGGTCTGAAATGGGAAATTGCAGGATGAAGCCTCGGCAATCCCAGCTGTGTCCGCGCACAATGATGTTTTGCTTTTCTACAGCGGCAAGGCGTTTCAGGTCATGGATGCGGTCGCCTTCAAACATCAGTTCCATGCGGCGTTGATAGCGGGCAGCCTCCACAACCTGCGTGGCGGTAGAACCAGCTGCCAGGATGCGGTTGTTGTTCTTGTAGGCACGGCCCACGATTTTGTTCACATCGGCAATGGCTGTAGGCAAGTCCGTGGCGGTCTTGGCCAACGCCTCCGCACGAATCAGGTGAAGCCTGGTGAGGTGCAGCACAGGCACGTTAAAGAGCGGCGCATTGTACAAGTTGGTTTTCACCAGTTCGTTGGCCTGGCCCTTGTTCAGGGTTACATAATAGGCCAAGCGCTTGTCGGCGGTATCGCTGCTTACGGTGCTGAAAAACTGCCTGGAAACCTGGCAAAGCGGCAGGCCTGGCGAATAGTTGTCGCGGAAGCCCCCGCCCCTGTTGTCGTTGATGCCGGCGCTCACTACAGAGAAGATGGCCTCTGTGGCTCCTTTAGACGTAAAGCGATTCAGGGTATCAGAAAAGGTAAAGAGTCCACTGTTGATAACTGAGGAAGCCTGAATTGCAGCATCATTGTAAGCGCCCTGCTGGAAATACACTTCAGCAAGCAGGGCCTGCGCAGCATATTTAGTGGCGTAGTTGCCGTTGTTTTCCGGCAGCAGGGTGGCGGCGTCTTTCAGGTCATTGATGATGGAGGTGTAAGCCTCAGCCACGGTGCTGCGCACCAGGGGCTTGCGGTCGGCTTTCAGGGCCAGTCCGATGCCGGGCTGGCTGTTGTCTGCCGAATATCCCCAAGGATGTGCAAACAGACGAACAGCAGTAAGGTGGCACATGGCGCGGATGAATTTAGCTTCCCCTTCCATGCGGTTGCGGTCGGCCTCGTTTAAGTCGGCAGCCAGCGGAAAGCTTTCCATCACGAAATTGGCCCTAAAAATGGCGCGGTACAGGTTTCCATACAGTGAGCCCAGGGTGGTGTTGAAGAACAAGGTGTTGTGGTTGAATACCTCGCGGTAATCGTTGTTGTTCGGGAGGCTCAGGTTGTCGGCCATAAATTCCGAGATAACCTGGTAAAAGCCGCCGTAGGTATTGGCAACCTCGTTATAACTGCCGTTGAGCAGCTTCTGAAGGTCGGCGCTGCTTTGTACGGCGTCTTCCACCAGCAGTTCATTTTCCGGGCGGGTATCAATCATCTTGTCGCAGCCGGCAATGAAAGCGCCCAAGGCAAATACAGCCAGAGCGGCGGCGAGGGTGCGGTTTTTCAAAATCATGTAGTTCATCGTTCGCTGCTTTAGAAGTTCACGGATAAGGAAATGCTGTAGGATTTCTCCTGCGGCGCAGTGAGGTAGGTAATGCTGCCGCTCATGTTGCGGTCGGTAGGACTTTCAAAATCGCGGGCAATTTCAGGGTCCAGGCCGGTATAGTTGGTCCAGGTGAGCAGGTTGGTAGCTACAAACGCGATGCGGGCTCCGTCCAGGTTGTATTTGCGCGCTGCAGAAGCAGGCAGCCTGTAACCGATGGACAGCGAACGCAAACGTACATAGGAACCATCTTCCAGCCACTGGGTGGTGTTGATCCAGGGCGTGGTAGAACCATAGGTGAAGGTGTTCAGGGTACGGCGCGGATACCTGGCGTCATCGCCGGGCTGCTGCCAGCGGTCAAACACCCTGGCATCGCTGTTCCAATCTGTTTGCACACCCAGCTGACGTTTGGCGGAAGATTCATAAATATCGCCGCCGATGCTGTAGTAGATGTTCGCTGCCAGATCCCAATTTTTGTAGCTAAAGGTATTGTTCAGCGCGCCGATGGCCTCGGGCAACACATCGCCCACGGGAAGGCGGTTGGCGGGATCCCACTTCATGGTTTCCTTACCTTCCTTATCCAGATATACCGGCAGGCCTGTAGCCTTGTCGATGTGCGAGAAGCGCACCAGGAAGTTGGTACCCACTGGATAGCCAACCACCACACGGGTGTCATTGGTACCGCCGGAAACCGCGTCTTCGCTGTACACACCAATGCTGGTAATTTCGTTGTAGTTCCGCGCAATGTTGAAATCGGTGTTCCACTGGAAGTTCTTGCGCTGGATGTTCCTGCTCTTCAGAACAAACTCTACGCCCCTGTTGATGATACCGCCCACGTTGTCGTACATGCTGAAGAAGCCCGTAGTGCGGGGTACGGTCACGTCCAGGATGACATCCCTGGTGGATTTATCGTAATAGGTCAGTTCAAAGCTGATACGGCTTTTGAACAGGCTGCCTTCCAGCGTGGCATCGAAGTTCCGCGTGCTTTCCCAGCGCAGGTTTTGGTTTTCCAGACGCGCGGGGGCCAGCATGGGCTGACCGTTATACTGCGGCAGGTTGCCGGACGGGGTGATTGTTCCCCAGCGGGCGTAGTTGTCGAAGGAAGCGTTGCCGGATTTCCCGATGCCCACCTTCACCTTCAGGAAGCTGATCCAGTCGTGGCGTTTGATAAACTCTTCGTCGCTCAGGATATAACCCACAGCAGCGGCGGGGAAGAACCCGTAGCGGTTGTTGCGGCCAAAGCGGGACGAACCGTCCACACGACCGGTAAGCTGCACGTTGAATTTATTTTTGAACTTGTAGTTGGCCCTTCCGAAGTAGCTCAGGAAGGCCCATTCATAAGGGGTTCTGCCGAAGGCGCGTAAGGCGGTATCGGGGATAGCCACTTTATCGGTAGGACCAGTAGCATCCAGGTTCTCCACTGATTTGCTGGTGGTG
Organism: Flavobacteriales bacterium; assembly: GCA_947463095.1. Classification (GTDB taxonomy): domain Bacteria; phylum Bacteroidota; class Bacteroidia; order NS11-12g; family UBA955; genus REEB481. Next base: position 14,728 of record CANHRE010000054.1, read on the forward strand.
CGTGCGTTCTGGTATTCATGGCCGAGCATCACGTTCACGCCGTGGTTGGGAGTAATTTTCTTATTCCAATTGGCCGTGAGGTAGTAGTTCATATTGGCCGTCCAGATGGGAAACCACTTGGCCACGCCGTTCTGAACGTAGTTGGGGCTGTAGTAGCGAATCAGTTCCTGAGGTTCGTACAGAAACTCGCCGTAGTCCATATAATCGTAGCTGGCGCTGCCGTTCAGGGTGATGTCATCGCTTACCTCGTAGTTCAGGTTCAGGTTGTTAATGCTGCGCAATTCAATGCTGCGCCAGTCTTTCAGTTCGCGGATGGTGCTCAGCCCTACCGGAGTGCGGAAGCCGATGCCATTGCTGTTCAGTAGTGGTTCTTTGGGGAAGATGGGCAGCATGGTACTCATGGCCGATCCCAGACCACCGGACCAGGCGGCGTCCACCCTGCGGTTGATACCACGGCTCAGCGAGTTGCTCAGGCTGATGTTCAGGCCCTTCAGCGGCTTGTAATCCGTGTTTAGCCTACCGCTCAGACGCTGGTAGTTGTTGCCGGCCAGGAAAGACTCGTTGTTGTCATAAGTAACAATGGTCTTCATGCCGAACCACTTGTTGGTGTAGCCGGCGGTGATGTTATAATTCTGTTTGTAGCCAGTTTGCATTACATCGTCCACCCAGTTGGTGCTGTATTTCTGGGCTTCCTGCCAGGTCATGTTCACGTTGATGAGGCCAAGATCCGGGGTACCGGTGCGTCCATCATTTTCCCAGGCTTCCTGATACATCTGCAGGAACTCCGAACCGTTGAGCATGCGTGGCTTCCTGGTGGGCTGGGAAATGCCGAAACGGGTAGACACATCGAACTTCAGACCCTTCTTACGGGCTCGCTTTGTGGTAATAAGGATTACACCATTGGCGCCGCGCGAACCGTAAATGCTGGTGGCGGCGGCATCCTTCAGGATTTCCACCGATTCAATATCGTCAGGGTTGATGGTAGCCAGGGGGTTGTTGTTGAAACCGGATCCATAGTTACTGCCGTTGGCGCGGTTCAGGAAATAATCCTGGGAAACCGGAATGCCGTCTATCACATACAGCGGATCGCCGGCAGCCGAGATGGAAGCGACGCCGCGGATGCGGATCAGCGACGCGGAGCCCGCCATACCGCTGCCCACCACCACCTGAACGCCCGGAGCCTTGCCTTGCAGGGCTGCTTCGAAGCTGGGCGTGGGCAATTCGGCAATCTCCTTACCAGAAACCCGGGCAATGGAACCCGTAACATCCCGGCGGTTCTGTCGGCCGTAGCCTATAATCACCACCGGATCGGCGCCTACAGATTTGGCGCTGAGCTGCTTGTCCAGCACCAGGCTCTGTCCCTCGCTCAGGTTGATGACTTCCTGAGAAGCTTCCATCTGCTCCGAAGAGAATACCACGGTGAAGGTACCTGCGGCAATACCCTGTATCAGGTAGGTGCCGCTTTCGTTGGTGGCCGCCGACTTGTTCGTGCCCTTCAGGCGCACGGTAACTCCAGACAGGGCTTCGCCTTTCTCACCGGTTACCTTACCGGCAAGCGAAGCGGTCTGTGCAAACAGGTTACCCGCACCTAAAAAAAGCAGTAAGCCGAGCAGACTTTGATGCAATCGTATCGTTCGGAGCATATTTTCTATCGATTAAGGCCGTAAAAATAGGAAAAAATTAAATAAGTGTCTATTTAACACTAAGTGTGGATTAATTCGCATAATACGCTGATAGTCAGCGGTTTAAAAACCTGACCGTCCAACTTGACCGCATCGGTGCTACAAAACCTTAATGACAAGAACGGCTAACAAAGTTTGTACTTCACAGCAGGTGAAACACCCCCTTGAACAGTTTCACCTGCGTGCAGATGCTTTTGCCCCTTATCAGGTATATATACACGCCTTTCGGTGCGGGTTTACCATTGATGGTGCCATCCCAGAAATGCTTCTTGTCGCTGC
>CANHRE010000055.1 GCA_947463095.1 Flavobacteriales bacterium
AGTACCGGTGAGGCTAAGCCCATGAGGGGTACCGGCCGCCGCGAAATAGGTCATGGAAACCTGGCCCTGCGCGGTCTGAAAAAGATGATGCCCGCAGACTTCCCTTATGTGGTGCGTATTGTGAGCGATGTGCTCGAATCAAATGGTTCCAGTTCCATGGCCACAGTTTGTTCCGGCAGCATGGCCATGATGGATGCAGGCATCGCTTTGAAAAAGCCCGTTGGCGGAATTGCTATGGGTCTGATTACCGAAGAAGGCAGTGGCAAGTACGCCATCTTGAGCGATATCCTGGGCGATGAAGATCACCTGGGCGACATGGATTTCAAAGTGGTAGGTACCCGTGATGGCATTACCGCCTGTCAGATGGATATCAAAATCCATGGTTTGAAGTGGGAAATGGTGGCCCAGGCCATGAAACAGGCCCGCGATGGCCGCCTGCATATCCTTGGCGAAATGGCTAAAGAAATTGACGCCCCACGAACCGACTACAAAACCTTTGTACCGCGAATTGAGGTGGTCATCATCGAGAAGGAATTTATCGGTGCTGTGATTGGTCCCGGTGGTAAGAACATCCAGGAGCTGCAGCGCGAAACAAATACCACCATCTCCATCGAAGAAAAAGATGGTAAAGGTGTGGTGGAAATTATGAGCAAAGACGGCGATGGCATGCGCAAGGCGCTGGAGAAAATCCGCGGCATATCCACTGTTCCGGTAGAAGGTGAAGTGTACCAGGGTACTGTGCGCACCATCACTGATTTCGGTGCATTTGTAGAAATCCTGCCCGGCCGCGACGGTCTGCTTCATATCAGCGAACTGGCCTGGGATCGTGTACCCTCCATGGAAGGTGTGCTTAAAGAAGGCGATAAGATAGAGGTGAAGTTGATCGAGGTTGACAAGAAAACCGGTAAATACCGCCTTAGCCGCAAGGCCCTGTTGCCCAAGCCGGAAGGATATGTGGAGCGCGAACGCACCCCGCGTCCTGATGGTGGCAGAAGGGAAGGACCCCGCGGCGGTGGCCGTGACGGTCGCGATCGTGGAGACCGCGGAGACCGTGGACCACGCCCACCAAGGGAAGACTAACAGAATGCAATGAAAAAGCCCCGATTTCGGGGCTTTTTTCGTTTAATGCGTGATTTAAGATTTAAACCGGATGGAATTCCGCCAGGAACTGGTAGTACTTACCCTGCTCGTTCCAGGTTCCCGTTAATACCGAATGGGCTAATACGCTATAGTGCAATTTGGCGTTTACCTCGGCCACTACTTCTTGGGCTTCCAGATAGCTGCCCTGCCCGTGGAAGTTCTTTCCATCCTCGCTATACAGTTTCACCAATCCGCTGTTCATACCGGCGTTCCGCTCCCAGTCGAAGGTGAGCTGCAGTTCGCCGCTCATGTGCCCGCTGATGGAGGCCGAATACACAGTTTCATGTTCATGCTTCCCGAAGTTGTCGAGGATGTGTTGGTCAAACCAAATGATGTGTCCGTTAAATTGCTTGTTGCTGCTCATGTTACTAATGGGTATGGCGCAAAGTTCCGCAGGCGGCACCAGGGAAATACTGACCCCCGTCAAGCGAATACGGGAACCACGTCAGGAATTGCCTGCGAACAGGTAATTTCGGAGCATGAAGAACATTCTTGTTACCGGCAGCAATGGTTTGTTGGGTCAGAAACTTACCGATCTTTACCGAAAGCAGGGCGATCGGCACCTGATTGCTACCGGTAAGGGTCCCGACCGTTATCCGAATGCCTCAGGTTATACCTATGAATCCCTCGATATATGCGATGCCGACGAAGTTGCACGCATCTTCAACAAATACAGGCCGGATGTGGTAATTCATACTGCCGCCATGACCAATGTTGATGCCTGTGAATTGGATCACGCCTCCTGTGATGCCCTGAATGTTCATGCCGTGGCAAACCTTACCCGTGCTGCCGAGGCTGTTCATGCGCGCTTGATTCACCTAAGCACTGATTTCATCTTCAACGGTAAGGATGGTCCTTATGATGAAGCGGCACAGCCCGATCCATTGAGTTATTATGGCCATTCCAAACTTATCGGGGAGCAAACGGTACAACGGGAATGCTCGCGCTGGGCCATTTTACGCACTGTGCTGGTATATGGCATCGTTCACGACATGAGCCGCAGCAACATTGTGCTTTGGGCGAAACAGGCCTTGGCCCAGGGCAAGCCAATGAAGGTGGTGGATGATCAGTGGCGCACGCCCACCTGGGCTGAAGACCTGGCCATGGGTTGCTACCTTGCGGAATGCCATGATGCACAAGGTATCTACAACATCAGTGGAGCGGATTTCATGAACATTTACCAGCTGGTGGAACGTGTGGCTGCTTATTACGGACTCAGCATGGACCATGTGGAACGGGTGAGCAGCAGCACCCTGAATCAACCTGCTGTGCGTCCTCCCAGAACCGGATTTATACTCGACAAGGCCCGTCGCGATTTAGGGTATTCGCCTCATCGTTTCGAAGAAGGCATCGCAGGTATGGAGGCCATGATGGCGGAAATGCAGGCAAAATGATGCAGTTTCCCTTTCAGCAGGAACTTAAACTGGAAGGCCAGAGGGTGATGCTCTGCGGGGTTCATCGCGCTCATTCAGAAGCCTTTTTCCGCCTCGTGGATGGTAACCGCGATGATTTGAGGCTGTCATTTCCAGTGTTGTGCGGCGAGGTGATTTCGGTTTCACGTGCGCGCAACTGGATTGCCGAGAGGCGACGCATGCAGTCGCAGGGTCAGCATCTGGCCTTTGTAATCACATCGCGTGACACCGGCGTTTTGCTGGGATACCTGGCTGCGGTACACATAGAATACAGGGTTCCGAAGTGTGAACTGGCATATTTCATGGATGCTGCATACCGGAGGCAGGGGCTGATGCAGGAAGCACTGAACCTGCTGCTGGAGCTTTTGTTCCACAGCTTGCACTTCAACAAGGTGTTGTGCAGGGTAGCTCCAGAAAACGAAGCCAGCCTGCGGATGCTGGAGTGTATAGGTTTTGAGCGGGAAGGGTTGATACGCAACGACTTTCGCAGTGGTCACGGGATACTGGGCGACTGTGTTTATATGGGCAAGTTGCCCCCGGGGCAAGGAGTTTAATACAAATAGCGCTTCAGCGTTGCCTGATGCAATCCTCCGCCTTTGCTGCCATACAACTGTTCACGAATGTACCGCAGGGCAATGGTCATCTGATTTTCCACTGTTTTCGTTGAAATATCCATCAACCCGGCAATCTCTTTATAACTGAACTGTTCGAGGCGGCTCAGGAGAAAAATCTGCCGGCAGCGTTGTGGCAGTTTCTCCACGATGTTGAAGATGATGCGTTCCGTTTCTTCGGCGCTGAGTTGTTCGCTGAAGTTGTGAGGGTCTGCAGCGGGGGGAAGTTCGTCGCCGGTGTCGGTCCAGGGCAGGGAGGGGCGCTTGAGGTGGTTCAGGCATCGGTTTTTTACTGCGCGGAACAGGTAGTTTTTCAGGCCCGTATCCAAGGTAAGCTGCTGTCTTTTTTCCCAAACGGCAAGAAACACATCTTGAACGATTTCAGCGGCATCCGACTGGTTGCGCACAATGCCTGCGGCATAATGTTGCAAGCCGGGCTGAAACCTGAGGTACAGGCTTTCCAGTTCGGCTTCTTCCCTTAGGGTACTCACGGGCGTAGAATTTTAAGGCGAATGCTCAGTTTGCATCGCTGAGGAACTGGATGCGCATCAGTTGAAGTTCTTCCAGGGTGTATTCGCCGTCAAAATGTTTCAGGGCCAATTCCAGGTTGTCTTCCTCAGTGCTGCGCAGGAAGTTGAAAATATCATCCTGTAGGTCCTCATCCAGGAACTGGTTAATGAAATATCGGATATCCAGGCGGGTGCCAGAGCCAACAATCAGTTCCAGTTCAGCAATCAGATCATGGAATGCCATGCCCAGGCTTTTGGCAATATCCAGCAGATCATTTTTCTTATCAATATTCTGGATGATGGCCACCTTCTTGCCTGATTTTTCGCCGGTGGTTTTAAGGACAATATCCTGCGGGCGCTCGATGCCGTTTTCCTTCACATAATTGCTGATGTACTGAACAAAGGGCTCACCGAATTTCTGCGCCTTGTTGCGGCTTACCCCGTTTATGTTGCATAGTTCTTCCAGGTTAATGGGGTATTTGGTGGCCATATCCTCCAGGCTTGGGTCCTGAAACACCACATATGGTGGTTGTCCCTTTTCTTTGGCAACTGTGCGTCGGATGTCTTTCAGGTGGGTGAACAGCACCTCATCGCAGATGCTCTCCAATTTGAAGTTCTCGTAATCTTCTTCAGAAACACTTTCAAACTCTGTATCCACGGCCATTTCCATGGGCTCGGGCTTTTTGAGGTATGCTTCACCTTCCGGGGCCAGGCTCATCAGGCCGTATTTTTCAATGTTCTTGTTCAGGAAGCGGTTTACCAGGGCCAGCCGCACAATACTCTTCCAGAACATCTTATCTTTTTCCTTGCCGATGCCAAATTCCTTCAGCTGGTCGTGGCCATAGTCCTTGATGGAATCGATGCGTTTCCCGCAGAGGAAGTTCACAATATGGTTCATGTGGAACTCGCCGTTGAGCTGTTGCATGGCTTGGAGTGCAATGCGCATCTCTTCGCTGACATCCTGCTTGGGTTTAGGATGGCGGCAGTTGTCGCACATACCCGTACAATCCTCTTCTTTAAAGGCTTCGCCGAAATAGTGGAGCAGCAGTTTTCTGCGGCATTGGGCAGATTCTGCGAAGGCAGCTGTTTCAGCAATCAGCAGGCCGCCGATTTCCTGCTCGGCAACAGGCTTATCCTTCATGAACTTTTCGAGTTTCTCGATGTCGTTCGGGTTGTAAAACAGGATGCAGTCGCCTTCCATGCCGTCGCGACCGCCACGACCTGTTTCCTGATAATAACCTTCCAGGCTTTTCGGCACATCGTAGTGTATCACAAAACGCACATCCGGCTTGTCAATGCCCATGCCAAAGGCAATGGTGGCCACAATCACATCGGCATCTTCCATGAGGAATTTGTCTTGGTGGGCGGCCCGTGTTTTGGCATCAAGTCCGGCGTGGTAAGGCAGCGCGCGGATGTCGTTCACCTGCAGCATCTCTGCAATTTCCTCCACCTTTTTACGGCTCAGGCAGTAGATGATGCCCGAACGCCTGGGCTTGCTTTTTATGTACGAGATGATGTCTTTATGAACGGTATCTTTCCGGCCCTTCGGGCGCACTTCATAAAACAGGTTGGAGCGGTTGAAGGATGATTTGAACAGCGCGGCGTCCATCATACCTAGGTTCTTCTGTATGTCCAGTTGAACTTTTGGTGTTGCTGTGGCGGTCAGGGCCATCACCGGCACATCGTCAATGGCCTTAACCATCTGCTTGATGCGGCGGTATTCAGGCCTGAAGTCGTGACCCCATTCGCTGATGCAATGTGCTTCATCAACGGCAACAAAAGAGATGTTGGCCTGCTTCAGCAATTCGATGGTTTCATCCTTCTTCAGGGTTTCAGGAGCTACATAAAGCAACTTGGTATTGCCAGAAAGCAGGTCTTCCACCACCGTATTCAGTTCACTTTTTGACAGTGTACTGTTGAGGAAATGGGCCAGGGAGCTGCTGTTGGCGAAGCCGCGGATGTTGTCTACCTGATTCTTCATCAGGGCAATCAGCGGCGAAATCACAATGGCAGTACCGGGCAGCATCACTGCGGGCAGCTGGTAGCATAGGGATTTTCCGGCACCGGTAGGCATGATAACAAAGCAGTCCTCCCCACGGAGGATGCTGTTGATTACTGCTTCCTGATTGCCTTTAAATCCATCAAAACCGAAGAATTCTTTTAAAGCTTTTTTTGCGTCTAAAGTTTCAGCACGAGACGTGGTCACCATATTTCATTAAGATGGTATAAAATTAACACTAAAAGCTCCAAAATTGCTTTAACAGAAATAAAATAATTTCGCAGGACCAAATTCATGTTTACACCCGAAAACCGGAACCGAATATTGGGCTATGCCCGAGAGGCGCTTAGCACTGAGCTGGCTTCCTTATCCACCATGCCCGACAGGCTGGATGATTCCTTTGCCACTGCCGTGGAATGGATGCTGGCTTCTTCAGGCAGGGTAGTATTTACGGGTATTGGCAAAAGCGCCATCATTGCCCAGAAGATTGTGGCTACCATGAACAGCACCGGTACTCCGGCCTTGTTCATGCATGCTGCCGATGCCATTCATGGCGACCTGGGGATGATTCAACCTGCAGATGTGCTGGTGGCCATTTCCAAAAGCGGCAATACTCCGGAAATTAAAGTACTGGTGCCTTTGTTGAAGCGCCAGGGAAACCGGCTCATTGCCATGGTGGGAAACCGCAGCAGCGAGCTGGCGTTAGCCGCCGACCTGATTCTGGATACCACGGTGGAGCGCGAGGCTTGTCCGCACAATCTGGCGCCTACCACCAGCACCACGGCTCAGCTGATGATGGGTGATGCCCTTGCCGTGGCCCTCTTGCGCATGAAAGAGTTCAGCAGCGAAGATTTTTCCCGTTTTCATCCGGGAGGTGCGCTGGGGAAACAGCTCTACCTCACAGCAGGTGAATTGGCACGGCAGCATGAAGCGCCTCAGGTATCGCAAAACGCGCCCCTGAAAGAAGTGATAGCCGAAATTTCCGGTCGCCGCCTCGGCGCTACGGCTGTGATGAACCCTGCAGGGCAGGTTGCAGGCATCATCACCGATGGCGATATCCGCCGCATGCTCGAGCAGCGCAGCGATATTTCAGGCATCCACGCTTCACAAATTATGAATGCCAACCCGCGCAGCGTGGCTGCCGATATGCTTGCGGTTCAAGTGGTTTCGCTGCTCCAGGATTGGAAAATTTCCCAGATCATTGTCATGGATGCAGGTAAATATATGGGCATGGTGCATATTCACGACTTGAACCGGGAGGGTTTGCTGTAAGGTTTCCAGGATGGATAAAAAGAACGCATATGTAGTGATTATGGCCGGAGGTATCGGCAGCAGGTTCTGGCCGCTCAGCAAAAGAAGCCAGCCCAAACAGTTCATTGATTTTATGGGTACCGGCAAGTCGCTCATCAGGCATACCTACGAGCGTTTTGCCCGACAGTTTGACCCGGCCAATATTTACGTGGTTACCAACCGTGAATATGCAGTGCAGGTGCGCGAACATATACCCGAGCTTGGACCTGAGCAGGTTCTGGAAGAGCCTTCTTCCAAGAATACGGCCCCCTGTGTGGCATTTGCCAGCTACCATATTTATTCCCGAAATCCCGACGCGGTATGTGTGGTGGCGCCCAGTGACCATTTGATTCTCGACGAAACAAAGTTCCTGGAACATATTGACGAGGCGCTGACCTTTGCCTCAGAAAGCCATGTGCTGTGCACGCTGGGTATTACGCCCACACGCCCGGATACGGGTTATGGCTATATCCAGTACAATACGGTTCCGGCTTCTGGTAAGTTCCACAAGGTGCGCCTGTTCACGGAAAAACCTTCCGCAGAAATTGCACAAACCTTTATGGACAGCGGCGAGTTTCTGTGGAACTCAGGTATTTTTATCTGGAAGGCCGAAAGCGTTATCAAGGAATTTGAACAACATCTGGAAGATGTAGCAGAGCATTTTCGTGCCTTAGGTGCGCCCGATGCCGGTTTTCCCTCTGCCGAGCAGATGGATCAGGTGTACAGCCTCACCCGCAGCATCAGTATTGACTACGGAATCCTGGAACAGTCGGAGCACGTGTATGTGATGCCGGCAGCCTTCGGTTGGAGCGACCTGGGTACCTGGAAATCGCTGCACGATATCAGCGATAAAAACGAATTCAACACATCGGTGATTGGGAAAAAAGTAATGACCTATGAGTCGGCCGATTCGCTGGTGTTCAACAACTCTGGACGCCTGATTGTACTGAAGGGTGTAAGCAACCTGGTGGTGGTGGATAGCGGCGATGTGTTGCTTATTCTTGACAAGGACCACGAACAGGAAATCAGGCAGGTGGTGGCGGACGTTCGCGATGCCTTCAAAGAGAAATACTCCTGACAGAACGACCGCGCAATCAGGTCGATGGAATTAATCTTTGCTGGCTTCCAGATAATACAGCACTTTGCCGCTTTTGTTGAACAGGTACATCTTATCCCTTTTCACGCCGTAAGAAGTGATTTGCCTTAAATCGCCGGCAATCAGGCTGTCGTTGGGACCACAGGAATTCAGGCTGTATTTCACTTTGGGGATGTAGAGTTTTCTGACGCCGGGAACCGAATATTTGGCAAACAGCACGTTGCAGCCTGTATTTCCCCGCAGCGTAGAATCAACAGGGTTGAACACCAGATAGGGTTTTCCCGCGCTCAACACCGGCATTTCTATAGTCTTGCCATTGTATTTTTCGATATACCAGATGGTTGGTACCGGAGTAGCGTTAATGACTTCTGAATAGGAGTGGCAGGAGCCGAGCATAAGCGCCAATGCGCCAAGGGTAAGAAGTCGGTTCATGCTGGGAATTTAAGTGGTTTTTATGATTTTAACATCATATAAACCGGGGAATTCAGGATACTCAGGGCCTGTAGGAAGGGCATCAATCCAATTTCCGTTTCACCTGTTCCAGCTTGTATATTTCCAGATAATCGCCCACTTCGATGTCATTGAAGTGGTTCACCTGCAAGCCGCACTCGTATCCCTTCAGCACCTCTTTAACGTCGTCTTTGAAGCGCTTCAGCGATGAAAAATCGCCTTCGTGCAGGATGACGCCATTGCGGAGTACACGCACGCGGGCATTTCGTTCAATCTTACCATCGGTTACATAGGCACCTGCAACGGTTCCCACTTTAGATATTTTGAACACATCGCGCACTTCCACGTTTCCGATTACTTTTTCTATCGTTTCGGGGCTCAGCATGCCTTCCATAGCCATTTTCACTTCTTCTATAGCCTTATAGATGATGCTGTAGTTACGGATGTCAATTTCTTCTTGTTCGGCAATTTTGCGGGCTGCCAGACCGGGGCGTACGTTAAATCCGATGATGATTGCATCAGAGGCTGAAGCCAGCAATACATCGGTTTCGGTAATCTGACCTACGCCTTTGTGTATCACGTTCACCTTGATTTCTTCGGTACTCAGTTTCAGGAACGAGTCGCTGAGCGCTTCTACAGATCCATCCACATCGCCCTTCACAATCAGGTTCAATTCTTTGAAGTTGCCTATAGACAAGCGACGACCAATTTCGTCGAGGGTGATGTGCTTGCGGGTTCTCATCCCCTGCTCGCGCACCAGTTGGAAACGTTTGTTGGCCAGGTCTTTGGCTTCTGCTTCCTCTGCGAGGACGATAAACTGATCGCCGGCGGTAGGAGTTTCGCTGAAACCCAGCATTTTCACAGGGGTTGATGGCGGAGCACTTTCCACACGCTGTCCTCGTTCGTTGAACAAGGCCTTAACGCGACCGTATATAGGCCCTGCCACCACATTATCACCCACTTTCAGGGTTCCGGTTTGTATCAGGATGCTGCACACAACCCCGCGACCCTTTTCAAGGGTGGCTTCTACCACGGTTCCTTTAGCGAGCCTGTCCGGATTGGCTTTCAATTCGAGCATCTCGGCCTCAAGCAATACCTTCTCAAGCAGCCTGTCCATATTTAGGCCCTTCTTGGCCGATACTTCCTGACACTGGAATTTTCCACCCCATTCTTCCACCAGGATGTTCATGGCAGAAAGTTGTTCGCGGATACGGTCTGAATTAGCACCCTCTTTATCCATCTTGTTGATGGCAAAAACCATGGGCACGTTGGCGGCCTGAGCGTGGCTGATGGCTTCACGCGTTTGCGGCATCACGCTGTCGTCTGCGGCAATTACGATGATGGCAATATCGGTAACCTTGGCACCGCGGGCACGCATGGCTGTAAAGGCTTCGTGACCAGGTGTGTCGAGGAAGGTAATTTTACGCTGGTCGGGAAGTGTTACTTCATAAGCGCCGATGTGCTGGGTAATGCCGCCGGCTTCCCCTGCAATTACATTGGTATTGCGCACGTAGTCCAGGAGCGATGTCTTACCATGGTCAACGTGACCCATCACGGTAACAATCGGCGGCCTGGGCTTCAGATCTTCAGGGCGGTCTGCTTCTTCCTCAGCCTCAATCTGGGTGTCGGCGTCAACAAATTCTACTTCGAAGCCGAACTCATTAGCAAGCAGCTGGATGATTTCCGCGTCTAGGCGCTGGTTGATGGAAACCATCAAACCCAGCTTGAAACAGGCTGTAATTACCTGTTGCACGCTTACGTTCATCATAGAGGCCAATTCGTTGGCGGAGATGAACTCGGTAACCTTCAGGATTTTTGATTCCAGCTGTCTGCGGGCATCTTCCGATTCCTGACCACTGCGTATGCGGTCGCGTTTGTCGCGCTTGTATTTGTCTTTAACGCCTTTTCCTCTTCCGGCATTGGAAATGCCGCGCATGGTACTGCCGATGTTTTTGCGTACAGTATCTTGGGAAATGACTTTTTGTTCCGGATTGGCACGGGGCGTCTGTGCGCCAGCGTTGGGGTCGCGAACTTTATCAAGGCGCACCTTTTCGGCGCCAAGTTTTTTGCGCGGGCGCTTGCCTTTGGAATCGGCATCAGAAGCGGGCTTCTTCACCGGTTCAGTGGGGAGTACAATTTTCCCTTTGATGCTGAGGCCACTGATTTTCTCGAATCGGGTTTCAATTTTCTCCGGTTCGGGTTCGGGTTCAGGGGCAGGCTTCACCTTGGGGGCAACTACCACTTCAGGGGCAGGTGGAGGCTGAGGCGGAGCTTTTACCTCGACCACTGGAACAGGTTCTGGTTTAACGGGTTCAGGGGCTTGTTCCTTGGGCTTTATTTCTGCTACCGGAGCCGGTTTTTCTTTCTTTTTCTTACGCTGTTCTTCGGATTTACCTCGATTGTTGTCGGGCAATTCAATGCGGCCAAGAACTTTAAATTCCGGAAGGTCGTCACGGGTTTTGGTTTCCGCAATTGCCGGTGGTTCAGGCACTGCGACGGGCGGCGGAGGCAAGGGTGCGGGAGGCTCTTCCTTGGGTGGTTCAACCACTGCCGGCTGCTCAGGCTCTGGCTCGGGCGGCGGAATCTGAACAGTTACCGGTTCCGGGATGACCTCGGGCATAACGGGCTCTGTAAGGTCTTTCTTGGGAAGTGCTTTGCTCAGGGTTTTCAGCGAAGGTGGGCCTACTTTTTCATCCGCCTTCGATTTGAGGCGGTTTTCAATCAGCTTGGATTCCTCGCGAACAGCTTTATCCTGACGGAATTCCGCGAGCAATACCTGGTACATCTCTTCAGAAATTTTAGCCGTAGGCTTGTTGTCAATCTGGAAGCCCTTTTTCTGAAGATGTTGAACCAGTACAGCGAAGCTGTTGTTCAGTTCCGCTGCTACTTTGCTCAACCTGTATTCTTTTTCCGTCATTCTTGGATACTATCTTGCAAAATTAGCGATTTTATGCGGCTTTACCAAGGGAAAGACACGCAAAAGGGAAGCCGAGGCTTCCCTTATACGCTTGATAGTATGGGGTTGTGCAACCCTGCTTACTCGAATTCCGACTGGAGTATTTTCTTGATTTCCGCGATGGTTTCTTCTTCCAGAGACGTGCGCTTCACCAGGTCTTCATTGCTGGTACGCAGCACATCCTTGGCGGTATCGCAGCCAATGGCCTTCAGATCGTCAATCATCCACTGTTCGATTTCGTCGCTGAACTCGTCAAGCTCCACATCGCCCTCGTCTTCCTCATTGGTTACGCGGTACACATCAATTTCGTAGCCGGCGAGTTTGCCCGCCAGTCGGATGTTAAAGCCGCCCTTGCCGATGGCCAGCGATACCTGATCGCTTTCCAGGTACACTTCAGCGCGCTTGTTCACCTCATCCAGCTTGATGCTGCTGATTTTGGCGGGGGAGAGTGAGCGCTGGATGAGCAGGGAGTTGTTGGTGGTATAGTTTATTACATCGATGTTTTCGTTGCGCAACTCGCGCACAATACCGTGGATACGGGAGCCCTTCACACCAACGCAGGCGCCAACAGGGTCTATACGGTCATCGTAGCTTTCTACAGCTACTTTGGCGCGTTCACCGGGCTGGCGAACAATTTTCTTGATGGTTATAAGGCCATCCAGGATTTCCGGTACTTCCAGTTCGAACAAACGCTCCAGGAATTCAGGTGCGGTGCGCGACAACACAATGCGGGGAAGGCTTTTATCCATTTCCACACGCAGCACTACCGCACGAAGGCTGTCGCCCTTTTTGTAGAAGTCAGAAGGAATCATCTCGTTGCGGGGCAGCACCAGCTCATTGCCGTCGTCGTCCAGAATCATGAGCTCTTTCTTCCAGATTTGATACACTTCGCCGCTGATGATCTCACCAACCTTGTCGTTGTATTTGCGGAATACTTCATCCTTTTCCAGTTCCAGAATGCGGTTCATCAGGGCCTGTCGGGCGTTGAGGATGCTTCGGCGGCCGAAATCGTCAAGAAACACTTGTTCCACCGCATCTTCACCCACTTCATAGTCGGGTTCTAGCTTGTGCGCATCGGTGATGCTGATTTGCAGGTTCGGATCTTCCACCTCTCCATCTTCAACAATGAGGCGGTTGTGGTACATCTCAATATCACCTGTTTCGGTGTTGATGATGATGTCAAACTGTGCATCGGCACCGTATTTCTTCCGCAGCATGCTTTTGAACACGTCTTCCAGCACGCGGATCATGGTGGCGCGGTCAATGCTCTTGAATTCCTTGAATTCAGAGAAAGAGTCAACCAGATTGATGCCGATCATTTCGGCGTTCACTTTCTTGGCCATATTATGGGGATAGGTTTTTTAATATTTGAGGTCAATCGTAATTTTTGCCAGGTCCTGCCAGTCAAGCACTTCCATCGTTGGCAGGTCTTTTTTCTTTAGCCCTGGAATCTCCAGTTCCAGACGGGTGCCGTCCACCAGCTTCAGCAAACCTTTTAACTCCCTGCCATCTTTCAGTACGGCATGTACCTTCCTGCCTGTGTGCTTGGGCAGCTGACGGATGTTTTGCAGGGGCTGGTCTGCTCCAGGTGAACCAATTTCAAGGATAAACTTATGCTCGCCGGGATCTTGTTCATCAACGGCCTGAGATACCGTTCTGGAAAAGCGGGTAATCTTTTCCATGCTGAGCTCCATATCCGCGTCTATGGCAATGTTGATGATTGATTCATCCCTATTGGCAGTAACGGAAATGACGTATACATCAGTGCCTTCGGTAGCCGCTTCGGCAATGTTTCGTATGATGCCGGTTAATGTTCCCATAAATCCTGTGCAACAAAAAAGGGGACTTTTTGGGGTCCCCTTCCGTGTGGAAAGTGCTGCAAATATACGCTTTTTTCTGTTTATTCTGCAAATAAGCCGCCATGTTCTATTTTCGGCGGAATGTTCCGTCAACTGCTGTACCTCATCCTGATTGCTTTGCTTCTGCCGGCCTGCGTCCTGCGGAAGGGAGCTTCCGTGGAACTCCCGGTACGTTCCATGCCGGTGATGAATGCCGCAGGCTTCATGGGTTACACAGTTCAGTACCAGGGTCTGACCTCCGAATGTTTGGTTCAGGCTATACCCACCGGTAACGGGGATGCAGTTTTGTCTGTTAACCATCGTTCCATGGTGTTTCGTTCCGTGCTTCCCGCCGCGGTGCGCAGCAACAGCAGGCAGTTGATGGTTGACTTTTGTGAAGATACAACAGATCTGTTGCCCGCTGCGCCGATGTTCTTGCTCAGCGACAGTGTTTTAGCCGAATTGACCCGCATAGGTTCCGCGCAGCTGGAACTCGTAAAGCCTTACCGCACCTATGAAGCTGACGGCAGTACCCGCATGGAGCTGGAATCCCGGGGGATGATACTCCTGCACGTACACCGCGACACTCTGATGCCGATTATGTTCAACGGAAGCTCCGTTTTGATGCGGTGCTGGCTGGCAGAGGGGGCAGGCAGCCGCGGGACGTTTCGTTTGTATTTTTCCGGGGAAGAAGGAAACAGGCTCATCCTGGGCTGGGATTATGGTTTGTCCGTGCGCCTCACATGGGTGGAACAAGCAGATGCCCTGCCTGACCCCTTTGCCCTGCAACCCGGTTCTGAACTGCTGTTCCTGTACAACCATCCTGTCATGCTGCATGGCATGCTGGATTATGTGGATGATACCTTGTACTTGCGCATTTCCCGGGCCGATTCGCTGCTGCAGGGCAGCTACCATTTCAGGGGTCCGGGCGTCTATGCCAGGGATGGTCGTTTCTCCTACGAGCGCGGCCGCGGTGACGATGCCACCATGAGGATGATACCCGAATACAGCATGGAAGACTGCGCCAGGTTTGGCCTGGACTGTGGCAACTGGTTCCTGCGCGGCGCACAGTGGAACAGCTTGCTGTATCGGGGACTGGTGCTGTTGGAATTGAATGAGTTCAAGGATGCGCAGCAGTTTGTGCCGCAGCTGAACGCGTTTGGAAACTACCGGTTCACCCGAAGCCTCGCCAGCGGGGCAGCGCCCGTTGAGTTCTGTGTGTTTCGACTGAAGGATCGGATGTCGGAAGCGGTGATGGATGTGCTGCCCAACCGTGATTACCCGATGGTGGTGTACTGGCAGCAAGGCACCGAAAGCCTGGAGCTGGTGCAGGTGATTCACTCCAAAGGCAGGAAAAACCCATGAGCAGCAGGACCGTAAACTTCATCAGGATTGTCTGCTCCTTCATGCTGAGCGCCTGCGCGGCAAAGCGTCCTGCCTCCACCACAGTGGTGCCTGATGAACTGGAATTTATTCTTCCGGATGCGGCTACGGAATTGCTGTACGTGCATGAATCTGCAGCGGGCCGCGACAGCATCCGTGTGTATATGATCGGGCCTGATTCCTGTTTGGATGTGCAGGTTGGAAGGCGTGTTTCGGTCATTGATTATCTGAAACGTGAAACGGGGATCCATCTGAACCGCGTGACACTGCCGGAAGATACCGTTGTGCATTATGTTCACTGCGATTTAAATGGCCGGCCGGCTCGATTCAAAGGGTTTGCTGCAGCGGGCAGTGCCGATATCTGTTTGTCTTTTTCAGGGAATAGACTTCATCTTCCTGCCCTGGCTGAACGTAAAAACGAAACCTTGCGTTTGGCTGCAGTGATTCATCGAAGCAGCCGTCCCGACCCGCTGGGACTGGGGAAAGGCAGTCTGCTGACCTACCGATACCGATACAATGATACTGCGGGCAGTCAACGTACAGAACAGGTGTTGATGCGCATCAACAGGTTTGACGACCGTGCGGTCGGTGTTTTTGCGCGTGTTGCCTCAAGTGGCGCTGATACCCTGTTGCGCTATGGAATCCTGAATGCCGAACTGGAGCCGTTTTCCGGGAAGGCTGTGCTGTGGTTGCTGCCGGATTCCTATTGTCGTCCGCGGCCTGTGGATTTCAGCGGCAACTGCCAGTTGTTCTGGCTGCGTCGCGACATGTTGCAGGGTTTGCTCAGCGCTAAATCAATACAACTATTGTTGAGTAGCTATGGACAGGAGCAGCCTTGTGTACTCAATGGCGGGGAAGATGCTCCATTCATCAGACCATTCAGGTTGCAGTTAAACGATGCGACTATTGAGGTTGATGCCTGTGAATTCAGTTTTCACGGAGGCCGGGCCGTTTTTATGCCCTGTGCTGCCAATCCGCTGTTGTTATCTGTTGAACTGCCCGGGGTTGATGCTTACCTTGAACTGGTTGGGGTGGAGCGTTAAGCCGCTTCATGTGCCGACGGTTGCGACAGCCCGGGCGTACTTACCTTTGCACCATGAATGCCTTCATCCGTCAAAAAAACCACACTGCGCAACAGTCTATGGCCCTGGAAGATCAATACGGGGCGCACAACTACCATCCTTTACCTGTG